>NZ_VJZE01000030.1 GCF_009377205.1 Streptomyces phyllanthi | reverse complement strand
TCCTCGGCCTCATCCCGACACCAGGAGCGGCACAGGCCACCCCCGCAGCCCCCACCGCCCTGCCGGCGGCCACAGCCCCGTCGGCAGCCACACCGGTCGCCGCCAACGGACAGCTCGAGGTCTGCGGCACCAAGCTCTGCAACCAGCGCGGAAAGCCGATCCAGCTCCGCGGCATGAGCACACACGGCCTGCAGTGGTACAGCCGGTGTGTCACCAACAGCTCGCTCAACGCGCTCGCCACCGACTGGAAGGCGGACGTCCTGCGCATCTCCATGTACATCCAGGAGGGCGGCTACGAGACCGATCCGCGCCGCTTCACCGACCTGGTCCACTCCGCCATCGAGCAGGCCACGGCCCGCGGCCTGTACGCCATCGTCGACTGGCACATGCTCGACCCCGGCGACCCGCACCAGAACCTCGCCCGTGCCAAGACCTTCTTCTCCGAGATCGCCCAGCGCCACCGCGACAAGAACAACCTGCTGTACGAGATCGCGAACGAGCCCAGCGGGGTGAGCTGGTCCCGCATCAAGAGCTACGCCGAGCAGCTCATCCCCGTCATCAGGGCGAAGGACCCGAACACTCCGGTCCTGGTCGGCACCCGCGCCTGGTCCTCACTCGGCGTCTCGGAGGGCTCGAACGAGTCCGAGGTGATCAACAACCAGGTGAACGCGGCCAACATCATGTACACGTTCCACTTCTACGCGTACTCGCACCGGGACGAATACCTCCAGACCCTCGCCCGGGCGGCCGACCGCATCCCCGTCTTCGTCACCGAGTTCGGCACCCAGAACTACGCGGGTGAGGGCAGCAACGACTTCGCCATGTCCCAGCGCTATCTCGATCTGCTGGAGGCCAAGAAGATCAGCTGGGTCAACTGGAACTTCTCCGACGACGAGCGCACCGGCGCCGTCTTCAAGTCGGGCACCTGCGCCAACAACGGTCCGTGGACCGGCACGTCCGCCCTCAAGCCCGCGGGCGTCTGGATCCGCGACCGCGTCAGGACGGCGGACGACTTCTGACCAGAGCCGAAAGGTGCGACGTGAGCGGCCCCGGCGGGAATCGCCGGGGCCGCTCCCGCCCCGATGCCTTGGCCGGCGTGGGGCTCTCGGTCGCCGGACCACTGTGCCCCGTGACGCTCTGCCGAATCACCCCAGGCCTTGACAGTCTCGCCGGCCTGGAGCGAGATGGAGCTCCCCGGGCAGCCGACACGGACGGCGCCCGCTTCGAGTGAAGGTGCCATGTTGCGCCACTACCACGACCGTGAGCAGACCGCTCGGCTTCGGGCTTGCGGCCGTCGCCCTCCTGGCGGTGCCGCTGAGCGGGCGCATCACCACACGGGGGCGAAGGCGTCCGTTCGACCCTGTCCAGCTCGACCGGAAATGACGAATGAGGAGGTAACGGGGATGGCGCTCGTCATGGAACTTCGGCGTGGGACCTCGACGTCCCGGACAGGTCGCAAGCCGGGGCCACGACCCGCAACAGGGATGCTGGAGCGGACAGTCGTCGACGAGGAGTTCGGGAGGGCCGTGGAAAGGCTGGGCCGGCACCGACTGCCCACCCTGGCCGGCGTCGATCCCTACGGGGACACCACGCTGCGCGGAGAGGCAGTGGACCGGATGGTGCGGGAGCTGGAGAGTTCGGATCTGGCTCGGCTGAGAGGTGCCGAGCGCGAGATTCTCACGACACTGCTGGCCTGGGGCCTGCGGTGCCGCGCGGACAGGGATGTGCACATTGCCTTCTCGGGCGATTAGCCCGCCACTGTCCGGCCATCGGATCGCTGGTCCGAAAGCGGCGTGGTTTTCGGACCGGTGTCGGACACCGTCGCCGCCATGGACCTGGCAGGCGTGCTCGTCATCGGCGCCGCCGTCCTTTCGCGCCGCGTCGTCGACTCCGCATCCGGCTCAGCATCGGAGTCCGGATCCAGGTCGGTGTGCAGCAGGTGGTGGTCCGAGTACGGGGTCGGATGCACATGGTGCTCGAGCGGGGCGATACCTCGGAGGAAAATGTAGTCGAACTTGCTCTGCCAGTCGGTGGTCGGCTTGCAGGTGCCGGTGGGCGAGGGATGGCACTGGGGGTCTGTATCCGCGGCCAGTGCCCACATCCCGGTGAGTTCGGGGGCGTCCGGCGCGGCGTTGAAGTCGCCGAAGACGATCGCGCGGTCGTGCTGGGCGACGTCTGCGGCGAGTACGCCGATCTGGTCGGCTCGTACTGCCTCTTGACGTCGATGGGCGAGGTGTGTGTCGAAGACCCGGACGGGCCGGCCGCCCACGGTGGTGGTGACTGCCATGTACCCGCGGTCTTCGGATCCGCCGTCGGGGTATTCCACGTTGACGACGTCCGTCATCGGTGCCGCCGAGAGGACCGCCTGGCCGAAGGCCCCCGGATTCCACGGCACTCCCCCGCAGCGGCCCCAGTCCCGAAGGACCATCCCGTACTCGACGTGGTAAACCAGCCCGTGAAGGCTCTCCAGATAGGCCCGGATCCTCTCGACATCACGCACGCATGCCTCCTGCAGGCCGATGACCTGGGGCGCATACGCAGCGATCTCCGCTGCCCGGTCGACGTTGCTCACCTCGCAGGGGTTGCAGATGTTCCACGTCATGACCCGGTTCGACATGACATCCCTGACGGCTTCGACGGGCAGTGACCTGGCGGAGAGGGCACCGCTTGGGGCACTGGGGCCGACGAGCACCATGCAGGCCACGGTCATGGCTCCCGCGAGCAACCGCGTGCCCCGTACGAGCACCATTGCCTCCTCGAAGTAGACACACATGGCATCTGACGTCTCCACGCACGAGGTTATGAGACGGGGCTGTGAGCGACACACGCGGTGCGCCGGATCTCGTGGGGCGCGGTAGGACCGAGGAGACGGCAGGTCAGCAAGCACACCGGGATCAATGACGGGACATCACTCGCTTCCGGCGCATCACGCCCTGTTTCCCTCGCCGTCCGGGGAATGGCCGAGCCCGGTGATCCTGCGGTCGCGGCGGTCGGCTCCCAGGCGGGCGTAGTGGTCGATGAGGCCGGGGTTGTCGACGGTGGCGGGGTTGACGACCTGGTCGGCGGGGGCGCCCTGGAGGAGGCGTTTGACGGGGACCTCGAGTTTCTTGCCGGTGCGGGTGTGCGGAACGGCCGGGACTTCGATGATCTCGTCGGGGACATGGCGGGGTGAGACACCGGTACGGATGGCGTCGCGGATCCGGTCGCGAACGGCGTCGTCCAGGGTCACTTCGGCGGCGAGGACGACGAACAGGGGCATCCAGTAGCCGCCGTCCGGTTCCTCCGCGCCGATGACCAGGGCCTCGGTGATCTCCGGGAGGCGTTCGACGACCTCGTGGATGTCGGCGCTGCCCAGCCGTACGCCGTTGCGGTTGAGGGTGGAGTCGGAGCGGCCGTGGACGATCACCGAACCGTGGGAGGTGAGGGTGATCCGGTCGCCGTGCCGCCAGACGCCGGGGTACGTCGAGAAGTAGGCGTCGTGGTAGCGGGTGCCGTCGGGGTCGTTCCAGAAGTACAGCGGCATGGACGGCATGGGGCGGGTGACGACCAGCTCGCCGACCCGGTCCACCACGGGGAGGCCCTCGGCGTCGTACGCGGCCAGCGCCACGCCCAGGTGGGGCGCGGACAACTCCCCCGCCCAGACGGAGGTGTTGGGCGCCGATCCCGCGAAGCCCGACACGATGTCCGTGCCACCGCTGACGGAGACCAGCTGGACGCGCTCGCCGACGTGCTCCCGCACCCAGGGGTAGGCGGAGGCCGGGAGGGTGGAGCCGGTGCAGCCGATGGCGCGGACCGAGGACAGGTCGTGGGCGGACGGGTCGATGCCGAATTTCGCCATGGCGAGCAGGTACTGGGGACTGGTGCCGAAGAGGGTGACGCGGTGGCGGGCCGCCAGCTCCCAGAGGATGTCCGGCTGGGTGAGGAGGGCGGGGCTGCCGTCGTACGTGCAGGCCGTGGCGCCGGTCAGAAGGGCGGAGACGACCAGGTTCCACATCATCCAGTGGGCATCGGGGCGGGGTGAGGTGCCGACGTACGCGGCGGTGCCGGTACCGAAGCGGTGGCGGGTGACGAGTGGCAAGTGGCGGCGGGGCCGGATACGCCCGGACGGAATCCAGGTAACCGGCCACCATTTCCACGACAACCAAGCCGAGCAGAAACGGCCCTGGCGGGGTACGCCCCGGGGGGGGTCCCGATAGGCTCGCCGCGGACGCGACCCCCGTCACCGTCGCGGCCGGGCGATGCCGGGTGCCCGCACCTGATGCACGACGGACGGGTACGCGGCCGGTTCGCGGCGGGCGCCGTGGTGTACGTCGTCCCCGTGCCGGCGCTCTGTCCCGATCGTCCGGAGGCGGCTTCGTCCCCGCCACAGCCACCCGCGGACTCAAGTGACCCCTGCCCGAGCACGTCGACCAACGCACCCCGTCGCAAAGGAACTTCGCATGACCGACGCCCAGGACACCGGTACGTCAGCTGTGGCGGCCGGGTCATGACGGAGCGCCCGTCCCTCACCCCTCAGCTGGGCCGGACGCGGGTCATGGCCATCCTCCGGTCCGCCGACGCGGCGGGACTGCCCGCCGTGGCCCGGGCCCTGGCGGACGGAGGCGTCACCTGCCTGGAGGTCACCCTCACCACGCGAGGTGCCCTCGACGCGCTGGCCGCCATCCGCGACGCACTCGGGCCCGATGTGGCGGTCGGCGCCGGGACGGTCGTCACACCCGCGGACGCCCGGGACGCGCTCGCGGCCGGGGCCGGGTTCCTGGTGGCGCCCATCGTGGACACCGAGATGATCCGCGGCGCCGCCGGCAGAGGTGTCCCCTGCTACCCGGGCGCCTGGACACCCACCGAGGTGGTCACCGCCTGGCACGCGGGCGCCGCCGCAGTCAAGCTCTTCCCGGCGAGCACCGGCGGCCCCGCCCATCTGCGGCAGCTGCGCGCCCCGCTGCCGTACGTCCCGCTCGTCGCCGTCGGCGGAGTCGGTATCGACCAGGCACGGGACTACCTCGACGCGGGCGCCCACGCCGTGGGCATCGGCTCCCCGCTGCTGCGCGGCGCCGACCTGGACTCCGCTCCGGAGGTGCTGGACTCCCTCACCGCGAGGGCCCGCACGCTGCTGGCCGCAGTCGGGTCCGCCCCGCCTGCCGAGGCCGAGGAGGCCGGCCCGTGAACAGCGCTTCCGAGGAGCCCTGCCTCGTGACCGTCGGCGAAGTCCTGGCGACGCTGGCCGCCCCGGATCCCGGCCCGCTCGCCCTGGGCGCCGGTCTGCGCCTCGGGATCGCGGGGGCGGAGTCGAACGTCGCCGTCGGTATCAGCCGGCTCGGCGGTTCCGCCACCTGGATCGGCCGCGTCAGCGACGACGGATTCGGCGAACTCATTCTTCGCGAGCTGCGGGCCGAAGGGGTCACCGCCATCGCCGTACGGGACCCCGCCCCCACCTCGCTGCTGGTGAAGGAGCGACGCACCTCCACCCGCAGCCGCACGCGCTACTACCGCACCCACACGGCCGGTGTACGGCTGTCCGCGCAGGACATACCGGAGGACATCGTCGCCGGCGCGGCGGTCTTGCACGTCACCGGGATCACCCCGGCCCTGGGCGAGGGCCCCGCCCAGGCCGTCCGCCGGGCGGTGGACATCGCCGCCGGCGCCGGAGTGACGGTCTCCCTGGACATCAACTACCGCTCCCTGCTGTGGAGCGAGGAGGACGCCCGGCGCACGCTGCTGCCGCTGCTGCGCAGGAGCGACCTGGTCTTCGCCGGCCCGCACGAGGCCCGGCTCGCGGTGCCCGGCGCCCGAGATCCCCAGGAACTCGCCCGGGGCATCCGCGACCTCGGACCCTCCGGAGCCGTGATCAAACTGGGTGAGGAGGGCGCGTACGCCCTTGTGGACGACCAGGAGTACCGGCAGCCCGCCGTGCCGGTACGGGTCCATGACTCCGTGGGAGCGGGAGACGCGTTCGCCGCCGGGTACCTGGCCGAACTGCTCGCGGGGGAAGGGCCGGAGCAGCGGCTGAGGACGGCGGCCCTGCTCGGCGCGTTCGCCGTCAGCACCACCGGCGACTGGGAGGGCCTGCCCCGACGGTCCGAGCTGGGACTGCTCGACCACCACGACGACATCGTCCGCTGAGGGCCTTCGCTGCCTGCCGTCAGCCGTCAGCGAGCAGCTTCCGGCGCCTACGAGTTCTCGGGGTCGAACCCGCACCAGGTCGCCCGTGAAAGGCGCGGCCTGATGCCCTCCGTCGAGGTCCGGCCCACCGCCCGCAGGGTACCCGTGCGGGCGGAGTCGGCCCTGGCGGCGGTCCCATGCCCAGGGCCGCTCCGGCAGCACGTCACGGCACGTAATCGCCGGGCATCACCCCGACTGAGCGGACGCCACGGCCCCTGGACCACAAGTGAGCGGGTTGTCTAGAACAAGGCGCGCCACAGGACATCCGGGGCGGCCAGGGCCGAGACGAGCCAGCCGAGAACGGCGCCGGACACAGTGGTCAGCGCCATGGCCCAGCGTTCTCTTCTGACCCTGCGTGCTTCAACCTGTCGGACGTGTCGGCCGAGGTGGTCGTCGACGATACGGAGCAGTTCGGGGTCGTCCGTGATCCAGATGCGTATCTGCTCCAGCCGAGCCTGGAACAGCTGCAGCTCGGGGAGGGTGTTCTGCGGGGGCTGTGGGGATGCTTCGTCGCCGTTTTCCTCTCTGCGCCGAGGGCGCCCCGCGAGGGCCCTTTCTCGTTCCTGCACAGCTGCTTCGAGGGCCTCGAAGACCTGCAGTGCTGTGGAGCGCTGGATGACCGTGTCCTCAGCCATGTTCTGTCCCCCGGGGATCGTCGTGTCGCCTGCGGTGCGCGGCCGGGCCGGAGAGGGCCTCAGTGGCCCAACAGCTGGAATCCTGCCCAGTAGAAGGGGTCTTCGTAGGGGCGAGCTGAGGGGTCGTCGTGCCGGGCGGTGAAGCGGACGACGAGTTGGGCATCGCCGTCGGTGAGCCGCGCCCTCCGTCCGCGCAGGACCCCGACGGGTGCGGTGTTCAGGCCGAGGTCAGCTGCGAGACGCGCGACTCTGGTCCGGGGAGCGCCTGTTCCGGGCGGTGTAATGGCGGACTCCCATGTGCTCAGCTGGGCGTTGGTGACGGTGCGGAGCCAGTGCTGTGCTCCGGCCAGTGCCCAGGAGGGTGGATGGGTGGACATGGCGGGAAGCCATTGCTGGGCGAAGCGGGTCATGAGCAGGTAGGTGGCGCGGTCGTCCACGGCCCACAGGGATCCGAGAACGGCTTGGGCCCCTGCCTGCATCATGGCGGCCGCGAGGTTGCGTACCTCGTCCCGGGCGCCGCCCCAGTCCGCCGCGGCGGTCTGGCAGGCGGACAGGACCAGCAGGCGCAGCCCGCCGAGATCGAGGTCGCTGCTGAGGCATTCGCCCAGGAGCAGGCTCTCCTGCCGGGCCAGATGGAGGGAGGAGGCGAGGATGTGGTCGGGGTCGACGGAACCGTGGCATGAGGCAGTGACGATACGGCTGGTCCGCAGGGCGCTCAGGAGCCAGTCGCGGGTTGCTGCCTCATGGGTGCGGATGTCGGTGGGCACGCCTGTTTCGCCGGCCAGCCGATGCAGGGCCAGGGCTTCGGCTTCGCCCCAGGGGAGGTTTCCTGCCGGGTCGCCCAGGACGCTGAGGCCCTCGCGCCGTGCGGCGGGGTGCCGCGGTGCCAGGCTGCGGGCGTTGGGGGCGGTGCTGGTCGGCATGGTTTCGCTGACGCTGCGGCCGTCGTCGAGAAGGGCGGAGGCAAGGGGGAAGGCGGCCAGTCGGCCGCAGGGGATGAGGATCATGCTGGTCACGTCGTGGGTGGTCAGCCAGGTGACGAGGGGCCTCATGGCGGCGCGGCCAAGTACGTCGAGGCATCTGGTCAGCTCGTGACGCAGGAGTGCTTCCGCGAGGGTTTCCGACAGCAGACCGTGCTCAGCGGTGGTCAGTGTGCTGAACGGACGTGTGGCAAGGCGGGCCGAGCCGTCGTGGGCCAGGGCCTCGGTCAGGGCGGTGCGGAGGGTGGGCGGGGGGTCGGTGGACAGCTGTCGTGCGTGCTCTTCGAGGGTTGCGGCACCTGATTCCCGGATGATGCGTTCCAGCACGCGTCCGCTCTGGGCGGCTGCGTATCCACCTTGGAGATGGCCGTGCTGATCGGTGGTTTCCACGAGGGCGTCGATCGTGGCGGTGGTGAGGTCGGGCAGGTCGAGGCAGCGGATGCCGGGCGGTCGGGACGTGTGGGGCGTGCCGCTCAGGACGGCGGCTGCGATGCCGCCCCAGGGGGTGGCGGCCAGGTAGACGATGGCGTGCTGCGGGCCGAAGGTCTCGGCGGTGGCGAGCAGTTGTTCCTCGGACAGGGGGGCGTGGAGGAAGTCGGGGGGATCCTGGGCCCGGCGAATGGCGGTGACCGCCGCGTCGAAGGCTTCCTTCGCGGTCCGGAAGCGCCGCATGCGGTCCAGGTCGGTCCGGCGGCGCTGGGCGGGGTCGCCGGGTGGCAGGGGCGCGTTCAGGTCCGTGTGAGCCTGGGAGAGGCCGGCGCGGGCCTGGGTGTACTGGTGGCGCAGGTCGGGGTCGGTGACGGCTTCGGGGCGTGCGGCGTCGAGGGAGAGTGCCTGGGTCAGGCTCTGGGCTCGTCCTTTCTCGATCGTGAGAGCGGCCTGAGCGCTGTGTCCGAGGCGGTGGAGGGTGTATCCGTACCGAGTCGCCGCGTCCCGGTTGCCGCGGAGCACGGCGTCCTGGCCGCTGATTCCGGTGCTGGCGGCCAGGAGCAGTTCTTCTGCCTCGAGGGCCCGGCGGTAGGTTTCGCCTGCTGCCTCCCATTCGCCGAGTTCCGCGTGTACCTCGGCCAGGGCGAGACTGGTGTCCCGCATGTCCTGGGTGGACTGTTCGAGGGTCCAGACGGAGAGGGCTTCGCGGTAGCCGGTGGCCGCGGAGCGCAGGTTGTCCTCGCGGGTACCGGCGATCCGCGCGCGGAAGGCCTGGGCGAGGCCGGCCTGGGTCACGGCGTACTCGTTGGGGAAGGCGTCCCTGGTACGGATCCCGGTGGCGCGTCGTAGGCGGTCGATGGCCTCTTCAACGTTGTGCGAACGGTCACCTTGGGTGCGCTCGAGGTACATCTCGGCCGTGTTGAGGAGGCCTTGGCCGTACTGGACGAGGAAGTCGGCCTCGGTGAACACCCGCAGCGCTTGCTCGGCGCTGTGCAGGGCGCGTTCCACGTTCTGTCCCCGGGATCCGTGTTCGCGGTCCAGGTACATGATCGCCATGTTGTGCCGAAGCCGGGCATGCTGGACCGGGAAGTGCTCCGGAGTCCAGATGTCCAGGGCCCGGCGCAGGCAGGTCAGCGCCTCTTCCAGATTGTCACGGTGGCTGCCGGACTGGCGCTGCCACCAGGCGGTGGCCAGGTAGTTCTGGGTGCGGGCGAACTCGTGCGGGAACTCGGCCGGCAGGAGCAGCTCCAGGGCCTCGGTGTAGCAGGCCAGGGCCTGCTCCTGGCTGGCTCTGCGCTCCCCCGGCCGCCAGTACTGGTGGACGATGCCCAGCGTGCTCTGTGCGTCGGCGTGTTCGACGGGGTGGTTGTGCGCGTCGAAAACACGCAGGGCGTCGCGACCGTGTGCGAGGGCTCGTGCGTGGTTGGCGGGCAGGTCGCCGAAGATGCGGTCCATCTGGACAGCGGATGCCAGCAGGCTGGTGTGGGCGAACTGGTGCGGCCGGCGCTGTGGGGTGTAGATCTCCAGGGCGCGGTCGCAGAGCCCGACCGCTTCCTCGAAGGCTTCCGCCCTGCCGACGCGGACTCCTTCGATGAGGGCGTCGGCCAGCTCGCGCTGCAGGGTGGCGCGTATCTCGGCCCGCAGTCCCTCGTCGGTCGCGCGCCGCACGGCCGTCCGCAGCAAGGGGATGCGCTCGCTGGTGCGGCGCAGGCGCCATCGTTCGTCCAGGAGGACGCCGAGTTGCTGTGCGGTCCCAGTCAGCCAGCCCGGTACGTCCAGGGCGAGCGCACCGTAGACGTCGGCGTAGGCGTCGTCGATGCCCTCGGTGGTGCCTGCGGCGCCGGCCACCGCCAGCACGCGCAGATCCGCCGCGAGTTGGTGTCCTTCACGGGTGCGCCTGTCGACGGCAGCCGACATGTCCTCAAGCGCACGGGCGATGTCGGGACGGAGAAGCTCCGGGTGTCCATGCAGGAAGCGGCGCTGCTCCGGTACGGCGGCGACGGCCAGCCAGCGGCGCAGTGGGCCGGGTGTGCGTATCGTTCGCCACCAGGGTCGGCGGGGTACATGGCGAACCGGCGGACAGCCGTGCTTGGAATAGGAGAACTGCATCGTCAGGCCCCCGCTGCTGTGATGCCGGCCCCGGTCTTCGGGGTGTACAGCGCATCATGTCCGTTGCGGCCTCCGCTCGCGCCCTCGCCGACGCAAAGTCAGATCAACAGCTACGCTCTCCCGTCCGGTCCGGCTCATGCAATCGGCTGTGGCAGCGTCCACCCCGACCAGGGGAGCAGCTGTCTGTCGACGCCTTGCACGTTGATCATCTGTGACCTGGCAGCCGTGACGTGCGGAGGGCAACGTCGACCGGGAGGTCGAACTCACCGTCGTCATCGGCTCCACCGCCTCCCGGGTGCGCCCCTGGAGGCCGGGGCGCACCCGGGAGCCTTGGGCGGTCAGGCGCCGGGCTCACCGGAGGCCGCGGCGACGAGGCCGTCCAGCCACGCCCGGTGGCCGTTGAGCATCGGATTCGGGCGCTCGCTCGCCAGGGCCGCGGCGGGCCGGCCGATCCGGGTCTTCTGAGTGAGGATGCGGACCCGGCCGCCGGGCAGGTCCTCCACCAGCCAGGCCTGGAGCACGTCGAGCTGCTCCTCCGGCTTGCCGTCCTGCTTCGCCGTCCGCGACAGGCGGCCCGCCCCCCACGGGCCTGGGACTCCACCACGTGGGCGTCCAGGGGTGGCCACTGTGCTGTCACCGCCTGGGCGCGGCCTGGTTTCCTGTGGGATGGGAACAGGTGGGGCCGCCCGGACACAGCAGGAAGGTGACCCGACGGATCGCGTAACGGGCGGAGCCGAGCCGTCCGCCGATCTCACGGAGTCCGGTCCGGATGAGGCGGGCCAGTGCATCGGACACCGGTGGGCCACCGTGGGTGCGGACCCCTGCGCGGGTGAGCCCCCGCAGGTCCTGCGGGAGGTCCGAGAAGACTGCGACCAGGGTCTCGTACCGCGCCGTGTCGGCAGGCACCGCCGCCGGCCACAGGAAGGTCATACCAGGATCGTGGCCGCCGGGCTCCTCGCCCAGCACGCGCCGTTCCCCCGGATCGAGCGTGATCCCGGCCGGTTCGGCCTGGTTCAGGACGGTGATGCGGCCCGCGACTCCCAAGTCGAGGACGTTGGCATGGACGGTCTCCCCTCCGGGACCGGCGTGCGCGACGCTGACCCGCAGCCGGTCGGTCAGGTGCAGCACGGCGCCGTCCGTCACACGGTCGGCTCCGGCCGACACCGCGAAGTCGACCGGTGCCGGCAGCTCGTCGGCATCGGTGCCCAGGCTCCGCAGTCGTAGAGAAGCAGCAAGATCCTGGACATGGCCGCGGAGCTCCGCGACACCGCCGGGATCCAGCGCGCGGCGCGTCCGGTACAGCGGCAGGCCCATCGTGTCGTGCAGCATGTACGTGGCCTCGGCAAGTGTCACGGTAGCGACATCGGTCGGTCGCCTGGCAGCGTCGGACCGTACGCCGATGCCGGGCAGCCCTGCCAGGCCGACGACGACCGGTTCCGTGGCCGTTCCGTCGGTCGTGGTGACCCGCACGCCGAGATCGGCGGCGGCGCTTCGCCATGGGTGGGCCATCGACCCGTCCGGTACCGGTCGGCCGTCCACGGAGTCGAGCAGGGCCGCGCTGCTCACCAGATGGGTGACACGCACGACCGGGGCCACTGACACGTCGGGAGACTGTCCCGCGCGGGACAACAGGAACTGGTCCCCCGGCCTGATCCCGTGGAGCCGTGCGCCGTCGAGCCACGCCTGACCGGTGGTCGCGTCCGTCCGCACCGGATGGGGCTGCTCCGTGTCGCGTACCTCCAGCGTGAAGGGGATCCGGTGGGCGGGTCCTTCCACCTCGGGCCGCTGGAGCGGGGTCATGGCCAGAACCTGGTGTCGGACGCGGTCCATGGCCGCCTGCCAGGTGATGCGCGGGGCCGTGCGCAGCGCCGCGTTCAAAGCTGCGGTGAACAGACCGTGAGACCTGCCGAGCTCGTACGAGTAGTCCTCGTGGGCGCGCTGGTGCGAGCCGCATGCCACCAGTCGTACGGCGTGCGGGTTGGCGTCGAACCAGTCCGACTCGGGGTTCTCTTCACGCAGCCTCCGGAACTCCGCCGCGGCACTGGCCCAGCGGTGGGCCACTGCGGCCGCCGGCCACGAGGCGTCCCATCCGCGGACCCGCATCCCCTCGGGCGCCGCCTCGCGCGACATCCGGGCGCTGAAGCAGCAGTCCAGGATGGTGGTCACGTTGGGTGTGCGCAGTGTCAGGCGCCATTGCAGGGCGCTCAGCTCCTCAGCGAGGATCCCGCGGAAGTCGTCCGTGCCCGTCTGAGCCACGTCCGTCGGCAGGATGAACCGCAGTTCGCGCGGTACCCCGGGGGTCGGGGTGATCGAGCGGCTGCCGTGCCCCGCGTAGAAGACCACGACGGTGTCACCCGGCTCCGTTGCCCGGACGAGGTCTTCGTACGCGCCGAGGATGCCGGCGCGCGACGCCTTCGCCTCCCGGAGCGCTTCCACGTCGAACCCGCGCTCCACCAAGAGGTCTGCCACGAGTTCGGCGTCGTTGTGGCACCCGGTCAGGGCGCCGGTCTGACTGGCGACGACCAGCGCCCGGCGGGCACCGGCGGCAGCCGGCGATGCGCTCACGATGTCTGCTCCCTCGCTTCCGGTGTCGGACCTGGCGGCTGCACCAGGTCGGCGAACGTTTCGCGGATCAGCCAGAGTTCCGGGGACAGCTCCTCGGACCGGGCCGACAGCAGCCACGCCAGCCGGGCCTCCATGAACTCGGCTGCCTCGGTGTCGCGTCCGGTCACGTGCAGGAGCCACCAAGTGGTCCTCGCGACTGATGCGGTGACCGGATGACGGTCGCCGAGGTGAAGGCGGGCCTCGTCCGCCGTGTCATGGGCCAGATCGACGCACAGGGGTGTCCGGCGCAGCGCGTGCAGAGCCAGGCAGAGGGTTGCCTGAGCCATGAGTACGTGGGGGTGACGTGCACCGATCGTTCTGCGGCCGGTCTGCACCAGGGCGCGCAGTCCCTCCTCGGCGGCCTCGGCATCCCCCGCCAGGAGCACCTTCACCAGCTCGCTCTCCCGGCGTGAGAACTCCGCTTCCTCGCTTCGCGTGAGCTCGTCCGCCGCCTCCTCGTCGGGTGTGACCTCGTCCGCCGTCTGCCCGGCATGGGCCACGATCGCGTCCATCGCGTGCGGCAGGGAGGTCCCGGAGTGCGTCATGCCGAGTGCGGAGAAGACCCGGTCCGTGCGCTCGCGCGCCGTCCGGCACCAGTCCGTGGAGCCGCCGTCCCAGCCGGCGAGATGGCGGAGCAGGGAGCCGAGTTGCCTGCGGAGCGGCAGCGATGCCCGCAGCCAGGCCGACACGGCCGAGACCCGCAGGAGCGCCTGCGCCAACAGGGGGCCGACACGGGCGAGTTCCTTCCGGTACAGACCCTCGAAGTCGAAGCCCAGTTGGTCGGGGGGCTCTGCGACGACATTGACACAGAGGGAGAAGCGGGCCAGGAAGACACCGGTGTCGTACCAGAACACGGCGTCACCCGACAGCGCGCCCCGCACATCGCCCATCAGGCGATCGAAAGCGCGCTCGAGGTCCCGGTCCAGAGCCTTGGCCGGATCCTCGCACTCCCGGCCGAGCAGGTCGTCGAGGCGCGGGACCAGAGTCGACGAGCCGGGCAGCGCCCACACCGCGTCGCGGACCCGCATGACCTTGTCGTCGTGCAGGCGTACCACCGCTTCCTGGATCCCGGCGACCATTTTGAACAGCCGGTGGGCATCGCCGAAGTCGAAGTACAGCTCCTCGATGTCGATGCCGAGAATCAGCCCGTCGGGAGGAGACACCCACCGTGGGTCGGGGATCGCGGGCGGCACGAGATCCCGGTCCGGCCGGGAGCCCTCGCTCACGGCAGCCCGAACGGCTGGAACGCCGCCCAGTAGTAGGGGTGGGCGGTCTCCGGCCGGGAGCGTACGGCCTCCTGCGCGTGGTGGAGGGCCGCCGCCGGACCGGCTTGGGCCAGACCGATGTAGAAGTGTTCCATCAGCGTGGCTGTGACCTGGTCGTCGACCTGCCACAGCGGGCCGACCACCGCTTTCGCACCGGCGGCGAGGAGCACACCGGGCAGGCCGGCGTACTCGTTGCCGGGTAATGCCCTGGAGAGCCCCGAGTGGCAGGCGGCCAGGACGACCAGCCGGGCCCGCAGCCGCAGCCGTACCAAGTCCGGCGCCCAGAGCAGACGACGATCACCGCCCGTCCCGCTCAGGTGCAGGGCGGACAGATCCGGATGGTTGTCGAACGTGATGCCGTGGCACGCGAAGTGGACCACATCCGCCTCCGGCAGATCGGCGAGCAGCGCCGCCACGTCGATGCCGGAACCGCTGTGGACACTCCGGTCGTAGAAACCCGCGGCCGCGCGGACGAGTTCTGCCGCCGCGTACGGCAGGCTGCCGTCCGGGTCGCCGGCGCCGACGAACCGTTCGACGCGCCGCCTGTGCCGCGGCTGCTCCAGCACGGCCAGCAGCGTGGAGAGGCTGGGTACGTACGACACGGCGTGACCGGCACTCAGCGGAGACGGCTCGAGCGCTGCCAGCGGCACGGTCCACAGCGCGCCGGACGGCACGACGACGACGCGCCGCCGATCCGCGACCGCTGTCCGCACCGGGTCGACGCAGGCTGCCACGATGGCGGCCGACACCGCAGCGAGGCGGGAGTGGTCATCGTGGGATTCCGGGGACGTGGCGAACCGGTAGTACTCCGCGCAGAGGCGCTCCACGGCCTGAACGTCGAAGGACGCGACACGGTCGGCCCCGTCGCAGGTGATGCTGTAGATCCCGCCGATCGGCGCGTAGACGAGGACGATCTCGTCCTGAGTGAGGCGCGCGGCCAGCGCGGCCGAGGAGGCCGGCTCGAAGCGGGGGTATGGCGGAAGGGCCGTCGTGAGCACGTGTTCGTCGTCGTCCGACAGCGCCCTGCGCAGTCGGTGCAGCGACGTCTCCAACTGCTGTTGCGCCCCGCCGGTTCCCGCACTGCTCGCGGACGGCGAGAGGTAGCGGACCGTCTGATGTTTGTACACCGTGGACATCGATGTGGGTGGCGGCTCGGCGTCGGCCCACAGCCGGTTCGTCGTCAGCAGTCCCAACAGGCTTCGGCTCGTGTTGCGCTCCAGGATGTCCAGGGCCTCGACCGGGCGTCCGGCCCGTTGGGCGGCGGCCGCGGCCACGAGGTAGATCATGCCCAGTGATGCGGACAGGCCGCGTTGCGTCGCCGCGGAGCGGATGTGGCGCCGGTCCTCTTCGGCGAGGCGGACGGCCTGGTGCAGTCGATCGGCCACCACATCGTCACCGGCTTGCGCGTTCCACGTGCGCAGTGCGGCGAGGAACTGGTCGCTCGCGCTCGTGGACGACGCCTCGCCGACCGGTGTGCTCGGATCGATTTCGGCCAGTTTGCGGGCGCACTCGTTGCGCCAGTGCGTCTGTGTCCCGGCATCGTCGCTGAGCAGGTGAACGGAGTCCATACACCAGCGGAGCGCCTCGGCCGCCTCGTCAGCGGCCGACAACAACAGCCTGGAGGCGCGGGCATAGGAACGGAACCAGGCGCCGTGGCCGGCGTCCACTTCCGCCAGCCGGTCCAGATAGAAGTCGGACCTGCCGTCGGACCGGCCGGTTGGCAGAGCCGTGTCGACGGCCAGGACGGTGAGCACCCGCCGCAATCCGTCCTTGGAGTCCGCCTTGCGGAACGCGGCCTCCGCCAGCTCCGCGTGGCGCAGAGCCGCGTCGAGGTCACCGGTGGCGCGGTCGCCCCGTACCAGCTCCCACAGCAGGAATTCGACCTCGCCCTCCATGCCGTACGCACATCGCTCACGCAGTACCCGGGCCGCGCGCTCCAGGTGAACGACCGCCTCCTCGGTGCGTCCCAGCGCGCACAGGATGGTCGCCTCCCGCCAGGCGATCATCGCGGGGTCGGTTCCCAGCTGGGCCGGCTCCCGCAGCCCTGCCGCCTTCAGTGTCTCCTGCATCGCCGGGTTCGCCTGGTCCAGCCCGGAGGCCACCTGGTCGCGTACCTCGGCGACGCCGTGGGCGCGGCAGTCCCGGAGGGTTCTGCGCACGCGTTCGAGCTCCAGCCGCACCCGGCTGTGCCCCGGGTCGGTCCGCTCCCGCACCGCCGCGTCCGCGACGAGCCGGTCCAGCACCTCCTCGGCCTCCTCGGTCAGCAGCTCCGGCCGTCGCTCGATGGCGGCGAGGAAGGGAAGCGGGCCGTCGAACCCCTCGGTGAGCAGCGCATGGACCGCCCGGGCGACGGCCGACGGCGCACGATCGTCCAGGGCACGCTCCTGCTGTCCGGGTCGGGCACGTGTCAGGGGGATGAGGATACCGACTCCCGCGTCGCCGGAACGGCTCCGAACTCGACTATCACTCCGAGGACTTACGCGATCGCAACCGCCGCTTGACCGGCTGTCGGCAGGAAGCCCGCAAGCGGCGACAGTGATGCGGCAACACCGTTCGATGTGGGCCGATTTGGGTGTTTCGACCTCTGGTCGACTGGTCAGTAAACGAGGGTGACTGGGGACGAGGAGTACGCGCGGCTGAGGGAGCGGGCCGATGCCGCCTTGGCCGGTGTCGGCGATGCGGCACAGGCGGCACAGGCGGCAGCCGACTGCGTTCGGTGGTGCCGGGAACATCTCCCGCCCGATGATCCCGAACTGGCTCGGGCGCTGGTGCAGCACGCGGTCGCCACATCCCGCACCGGAGAGACGGCGGGGACCGGGGGCCGTGTCGCGTACCGGTTCGAGTCTCTCTTCGAGGAGGCGCTGGCACTCCAGCGCACCGCGTTCGGACCGCGCAGTGAAGTCGTCGCCATCACGCTGGCGTTGTACGCGGACTGCCTGCGGCCCCGCGATCCGCTCGCTGCGATCGCACCATTGCGGGAACGGCTCACCCTCCTGTGGAACCTGCGCGGGCCGTCGCATCCGGATGTCGGCGCGGCCGCCTGCCTCCTGGCCCAGACCCAGGCCGAGACCAGTCGGTTGCTGAGCAGGGAGGCGTCCAGGCAGTACCAGACCTGTCTCGACGTCTTCGCGACGCAACCGCCGCACCCGTCGGCGGCAGCCGCCTGGTCCGGACGGGCGGAGCTGGCCGAGGCCGAGGGAGACCTGGAGGCGGCCGACCTGGCCTACCGTCGGGCCGTGGAGGTCACCAGGGCTCTGACCCAGGAGCCGAGCGCCGACCTCGCCGTACGCCTGCTGGGGGCTGCCCGGGTCGCGTTCCGGGGAGGGGACCGCGACAGCGCCGCGTCCTGGTACGAGGAGGCGCTGGCGGTGCAACGTGCACTGTCCGGGGACGCCGCCCTGGACGTCGCGGCGACCTGGTTCTCGATCTCCTTGTCCACGGACGGGGACCGCGCACTACGGGCGTCCCGAGAGGCCCTGCGCTCGGCCGGCGCATGGTTGCTGACCGGCGCGGCCGCCGGACTCGACGACCGCCGACGCGAGGAGGTCATCCATGCCTTCGCCGCCTACGCCGACCGGCATCTGCTGAGCCTCCTCACCATCGGGTCCGGTGACGAGGAGGTGTTCACGGTGTCCGCGTGGCGTATGCGGCTGCCGGACCTGCTGTCGCGCCCGTGGCGGCTGCGCCCGGCCCCCCATCCGGCCGAGCGTGAACTGAACGCCGTACTGGCCCGGATCGCGACCCGCCATCAGGAGCGGTATCAGAGAGCGGACACCGACATCCGAGTGGAAGCCGCTGGGGAGAGTTACCAGGGCCACGGAGAAGAACTGCGGTGGCTGCGTGCCCGTCGCACGGAACTGGAGGGAAGGCTGCGCCGTGAGTCCCTCCCCGGCCGACGGGCGGAGCCACTGGCCGGCGAGCTTCTCGGCACCGCGCGCCGCAGTCTCGGCAGAGAAGACCGGCTCCTCACCATCGTCCGAGTGGCCGACGCGTATGTCGCGCTCGTGGTGGGCCCCGTCGAGGGACGGACGACTGCCGTTTCGCTGGGGCAGGCGGCCGTCGTCGACCAGGCCGTGTGGCGGGCGCGGGCCGCGCTGGAAGGGTCCGGAAGGGCGGCGGCGTTCCGGGACGTGGCGCCTTGTCCCGTGGGCACCGACGACGAGGACGCCCCCGCTGTACTGGCACGGCTGCTGATCGAACCACTGCTGCCGCACCTGGCGGAGTGCCGGCGACTGCGCGTCGCCCTGGACGGGCCGTTGCTGCACGTGCCGCTCGGCGTACTCCCCCTCGGCTCGGCGCCGTTTCTCTCGTCGTACGCCGTCGACTACGTGACGGCCCTCGACGACCTCGCCGCTCCGGATCGGGCGAACGCCGTAACGGGGCCCGACGTCGTGCTGGCCGCCCCCGACTACGACCTGGGCGGCGTGGGGCCCGCCAACCCGGACTCCCTGTTCCAGCCGTTGGACGGCACGGCCGAGGAGGCCCGCGGAATCGCCGGGCTACGGCCGGAGGCGTTGGTGCTGACGGGCCGCGACGCTGCCAAAGCCAGGCTGCGCGAACTCCGCTCACCCCGCGTGCTGCACCTCGCCACGCATGGCTACACATTCGCAGGAACTCCGCCGGGCGACCCGCGGGACATGAACCGGCGCCTGCGTGGAAACGACAGCAGGCTGGCGGGCCGGTACGACAACCTGCGCCGCGAGCCCGAGCTGCGCAGCGGCCTCGCGCTGGCCGGCGCCAACACCTGGCTGGAACACGGCGGACCGGGACCGGAGGGCGAGACGGGACTGCTCACCGTGGCCGACGTCACCGGTCTCGACCTTGCCGCGACGGAGTTGGTGGTGCTGTCCGCCTGCGACACGGGGGTCGGCGAAATCACCGCCCCCGACGGCCACGTGAGCCTGCGGGCGGCGTTCCTGCGAGCCGGCGCACGGGCCGTTGTCGCCAGCCTGTGGAAGGTGCCCGACGGGCCGACCCGCGACCTCATGATCAGCTTCTACCGACTGCTGGACCAAGGCCACGGACCGGCCGAAGCCCTGCGCACCGCGCAGCGGGAACGGCACGCCGCCGGTGAACCCGTACTCAACTGGGGCGCTTTCGTGTGTTACATCACTGCGACCGGCGGCGGGGACGGCGACTGATCAGCCGTGGCTCAGGTCCACCACCTCGAACACCAGCGACATGTCCTGTGCCCGGAGCAGACCCTGGGCCGGATGCCGCCCCACCCCGTCGGCCACCCCGAACCTCTGATGAGGGAGGAGAGTCGTGCGGTACAGCCCGATGCTCGTGCCGCGCGACTGGTCGATCATCCGGGCCGCCATGCGGATGAGGACCGCCACCGCTGCTGTCGAACCGGCGACGACCGCGGCGGTGGGCTCGGCGGCCGCCAGAGCGGTCAGCGTGGACAGCGCGGTGGACACCTCCTCGCTCCCCGTCTCGGCCGCCAGCCCTTCTGCGAGATCCACATCGGGAGAGTCGTCCCTGGCCACCCACACCGCGATGTCCAGGAACCGGTTCACCGGCCCCTCGTACACCAGCACGTCGTCGAAGGGCAGCCGGTCACCGTCCTTGATCCGGTCGAAGCGCAGGGTGGCGGCCCGGTAGGGGCCGCCCGCCTCGTCCGGCGCGGCGGTGACGACCATGGTGTCGATACGGACCTGCGACCGCAGGAAGGCGCGGTTGCTGTGCACGGTGACTTCCTTCAGCCGCACCGCCACCCTGCTGGGCGCGTCCGGGCCCCGGGGGGTGACCAGTCGGAAGGACTGGTCCAGACGCTCGTCGATCTCGAACGCCGGCTCGTCCGCGCGTGCCCGGCGTGCCGGGTGCAGCAGGAAGTCGAAGGGCCTGACCTCCCATCGCGCGCCCCCGTCCCGTGGAGGGGGCGCGGGAACGTCCCTACGACCTGTGTCGAGGCGGTCGACCAGCCACTCCAGACGGTCGGAGGCCGGAGGAATGCCACGCGTGCCGCCGGCCCGACCGAGCCGGCCGAGCCGGTCCACCGGCCGGTCGGTGACGACTGCCACGAAACTCTCCTCCCGGGCCGGTCCGGCCGGCAGTTTCTCCGGCCACTGCAACGGCATCCCGCCGCCCCACTCATGGCCCAACTCGTACTGCTCGCCCGGCTCCAGCGTCACGCCACCCTGTTCCGACGAGGTCAGCCAGGTCACGGCACCGGCCAGACCGACGTCGAACAGTGAGACGAAACGGCGCTCACCGCTTCGGTTGGTGATCCGCACCAGCAGCCGGTCGCCGACGAACAGGTGAGCCCCAGGGGTGAGTTCTTCCTCGCCGCCTTCGGTCAGCCGCACGTAACGAACCTCGACGTCGGGTGCCAGCGCAGACCTGCCGGGGCCGGAGGGCAGTCGGCGGACGTATGCCCCGAGTGCGAGGGTCCGCACGGCGTCGACCGCCCCGTCCGGTGACATGGCCTCCCCGGACAGCGCCTGCCCCATGCCGTCGGTCACGTGAACAGCCGGGTCGTCACCGCCCCCCAGACGTACGGTCGCCAGCGCGTCGTCGGTCTCCTCCACGACGCGGACCTGCGCCGAGGACTCGAGTGCCCGGGCGATCCGGTCACGGCCCGGGTGACTGACGGGCAGCAGGACCACTGGCCGTCGGCCGAGCACCACACCGACCGGCCAGGCGGACACCCCTGACGGCAGCGCCGAGGCGTCGGGCACCCCTTCCAGGGCCAGCACGGCGTCGCCGCCGGCGATGCGCGCGACGACCGCACCCGCCAGCCGCGGTTCGCCGCCCCTGGCGACCAGCTCGTACCGGTCGCCGACCGCGACGCCGAAGACGGCGGCGTCGGGCAGGACTGCCACTCCGTCCTTGATACGTACGGGCAGGACGCCCTGGCCGCCACGTGTCCGCAACGAGAAGAGAAGCCGCTCCGCGGGCCCTTCCACGTCCGGCCGCTGCGGGGCGGCGGCGGCCGGAACGGCGCCCCGCACCGACTCAAGCACGTCCAGCCAGGTGAGCGCACCGGGGTCGGACCCGGTGAGCAGCCGCACCAACGCGGCGGTGAGCACGCCGTGGCGGCGGCCGAGCCGTGCGTCGTGGATCTCGTAGGCGCTCTGATGGGGGGCACAGGCCACCAGGCGCACAGCGTGCGGGTTGGCGTCGGCACCCAGAAGCCGGCCGTCGCGCGCTTCACGCCAGCGCCGGACCAGGTCCTCCTCGGGAAGGTGGAGGCGCTCCAGGGCCTTGGGAACGGCCGAGCCGGAACGGGACATGCGCGCGGCGTGACAGCAGTCCAGGATCACCGTGGCGTTGCGGGTCCGGTCGGTGAGCTCCAGCTGAAGGCGCGTCAGCTCCTCGGCGAGTACGCAACGGCTGCGGGGGTCGGAGCGGTCGTCGAAGTCGGTCGGCACGATGTACTGCAGCCAGGCCGGCAGCGTCGGGTCCTGTGCCGCCAAGGGGTTGCGCTGGCGGCCGCCGTGCCCGGAGTAGTAAACGACTACCGCGTCGTCCGGGCCGCTGTCCTCCACCAGCTCCCGGTAGCCTGCGACGATCCCCTGAGCGGTGGCGTCCTTGCCGGTGGCGGGCCGTACGGCGAAGCCGAGCCCGGCCAGCGCCTCACCCATCACCTCCACGTCGGCATGCACGCCGCTCAGCCCGCCTGTCTCACTTCCGATCAGCAGTGCTCGCCTCATGAAGGGACCCCCCGATACCCGGATTGCTGCCTGGAGGAACGTCCTACCACGGACGGGGCCGTATGCGGAGGGCGACGGCCCATGCGTATCCCGCTCGGTGCTTGGAACCGTTGCTTCGGGGCGCACACGACGAGCGCGACGCGCACGGCCGCGCGCCCCCGACAATCCGCGCGCCCCCGACGATCCGTGCGCCCTCGCCCACCCGTTGCCCCGGGTGCGCCATCGGGCTTGACTCGGAATCCGTTGGGGCAGCGGCAGAGGGAGGCGACATGCGCCAGTCCGACGACCAGCGCCTGGAGGAGTGCCTCGCGGCCTTCGCGGCACGCGACTACATCTCTTGTCACCAGGCCGCGATCCGTGATCCGCTGCCGCAGGACATCCAGGAGCAGCCGGTCCTTCTCCACCTGAGCGCCATCTGCCTTCAGCGCCTGGGACAGCTGGACGATCCGGAGGAACTGAGGCGCCTGATGCTCGGTGTCGTCTCGGCCAGCCCCTGGCAGAAATCCCTTGTCCAGCTGACGTTCGGGCAGACCCCTTTGGACACCGTCCTGCGCGCCGCCGGCGACGAGGAACAGCGATGCCAGGCGACCTACTACGCAGGGGCACGGCTGCTGACGGCCGGCAGGCTCGCGGAAGCCGGGAAACTCCTGCGCGACTGCGTCGGCCGCGGTGCGCACTGCGTGGAACGGCGCCTTGCGGAGATCGAGTTGACCGCCCTGTCCGGGCCGGACACCCCCGAACCCGCTGAGCAGGCGTTCCGGGCGTACCTGGCCAGAGCCCAGAACGCCGTGCGGCAGGGCCGGTACCGAGCCGGTGTCCGCGCCGCCGAGGAGGCATGCGATCTGGCCCGGCGCTCCTGGGGTCCGAACAACGTCCACGTGGCCCGGGGCATGGCCGTCCTGCTGATCGCGCTGGCGCACAGCGGTGGTGCCGGGGACGCCGCGGAACTCGCCCGGCACGCGCTCGCCCTCGGCCGGGAACACTTCGGTGACGAGGATCCCGAGTTCGCGAGCCTGCTCAACACGGTCGCCTACGCTCACAAGTCCCTCGGCGAACTCGAGGAGGCGAGCCGGCTGTACCAGGCCGCGGTGAACATCTGGGCCCGGTCTGCGGAGCACCGCCTCGAGCACGTCGTCGCTCTCAACAACATCGCCCAGATCGAGGTCGAACGGGAGGACCTGGACCGCGCCGAGGAACTGTTCCGGCATGTCCTGGGGATGCTGGACGGGCTGGACGACGACATCGGGCTGCGGGCGGGAGTGGTCAACAACCTCGCCCTGGTACTCACCACGAAACGGGACTTCGGCGGTGCCGAACGGCTCCACCGGCAGGCCCTGGACCACCGCCGTGAGCAGCTCGGCGAGGAACATCCGCAGTACGCGGCAAGCCTCAACAACCTCGCCCACGTCTACAAGGACCAGGGCCGCTTCGCCGACGCGGAACCGCTCTTCCGAAGAGCGGCGAACATCCTGGAGCAGGCCCACGGCATCCACCATCCGCACACGATGATGACGCTCAACGCCCTGCTCGAGATCTACCAGGCGACGGAGCAACAAGAGGCCGCCGAACGGGTGGTGGCGCGCGTGCGGTCCAGGGCACCGTCGGTGCCGAGGGACCGCGGCCACATCCTGCACCCGCTTCCTGACCTGACGCCGTTCTTCCAGCTTCTGGTGTCACAGATACCGGAGTTGGCCCACGAGCCGGAAGTCGCCGGCGGCCCCCTCGACTGGACGTCTCCCTCGTACCAGCGGACGTTCGCGGAACTCGCCGACGACTTCGTGGAGGGCCGGTACGGAGCCTGTCTCCGGCTTGCCCTCCGCCTCAACGCCCAGGAAACGACACACGAAGTCCTGCAGATCTGGCTGATGTGCGGTGGGCAGTCCCTGGCGAGGGCGACCGGACCGGCCCAGGCGGACAGTGAGCACCCCTTCGCCCATTTCCAGGGGCTGATCGCCGACCCCTGGTACTCCGCGCTCGTCGGTCTGAGCCTCGGCCGCGTCGGCCCCACTGACATCGAGCGGTGGGCCGACAGCGACGAGCGGCTGTGCCGACTGCGGTACTACACGGCCCACCGGAAGATGGCCGACGGGCACATGGGCGAAGCGCTGAGTGACCTGGACTCCGCCGCGACGTCCGGCGCGGAGTGCTTCGAGGCGTGGATGGCGGAGCGGCTCCTCCGCAGTCCCCGTCCCGCGTCGGACCGCCTGCTGGCAACCCGCGTCAGAGACCTCAACGCCGCGGCCGCCGACGGGCTGAGCCGCAAGGATCTCGAGGCGGCGATCCCCGCTGCCGAGGAGGCATGGCGGTTGGCCGCCGGACTGGAGGAGGGCTCCTCGGAGCGGACACTGAGCCACTACAACCTCGCCATGGCGGCCTACTCGACCGGCGACCGGGACCGTGCGGAGGCTCTGTTCCAGCAGTTGCTGACCATCGCCCGGGGAGCCGAGCACTACGACCGCACCCTGGTCGCCGGCACCCTCAACGTCCTCGGCATGATCCACACCGACCTCGCGCGGTTCGATCGCGCCGAACCGGCCCTGCTGAACGCACTCGAAGAGCTCCGGCTCGCAGGAGAGGAGGGCGGGGCCTTCTACGCTCAGGTGCAGCACAATCTCGCCTCGCTGTACGAGGAGATGGACGACCTCTACCGGGCCGTAGAAGTGGGCCACGAGGCGCTCGAGATCAAACGGTCGAAGCTGGGAAGGGACCACCCCGAGTACGCCCGCACGCTCAACAACCTCGGGACGGTGTACGCCAAGCTCGGAGAGCTGCGGACGGCGGAGGAACTCCTGACCCAGGCCCAGCGGATTCGCCAGGCGGTGCTTCCACCGGACCACGCCGACCTCGCGGTCAGCGCGCGCGCCCTGGCCCACCTGCACGCGGAGCAACGCCACTACGACGAGGCGGAGAGCCAGGCCCGGACCGCGCTGGAGATCGACCGGCGCCTCTTCGGTTCCGACAGCCTCGGGCAGGCGACGGGACTGGCTCAGCTGGCCCACGTGTGCATGCTGACCAGCCGGCCGGACGAGGCCCGACGCCACCTGGAGGAAAGCCGGGCGATCCTCGAGCGCGTCGTGGGGACCGTGCACCCCTACACCGTCACCGTCACGACGAACCTCGCCCTCCTGCAGGCCCTGGAGGGCGACCTGCGTGGTGCGTTGCGCCTGACCGACGAAGTGGAACGGACGACGTCCCGGCTGCTGTTCGACGTCTTCGCGACCGCCTCGGAGCGGCAGCGGCTGCAGCTGCTCGGCACCGCGCACCGGCGCCTGTCAGTCCTGTTGAGTCTGGTGGCTGCCCTGGATGCCCCGGAGGAGGACGTCGCCGGCGCCTTCGAAATCGTTCTGCGCCGCAAGGGAGTCGTCGGCGAGGCCCAGGGCGCGTTCCGCGACGAAACCCACGAACGTACGTCCCCCGAACTGCGGGCGAAGATCGACCACGTTCGCCTGCTGCGGGAGAAGATCGCCCGCAAGACACTGAGCGGGCCCGGTGTGGAAGGCCCGGACGCCCATGTCGAGACCCTTGCCGACTGGACCGAGGAGAAGGAGCGCCTCGAGGCGGAGCTCGCGCGCACGACTCCCGGAACGGGCCTGGAGCGGCGCATGCGGGATCTGAACGCCGAGCTCGTGCGGTCCCTGCTGCCGGCGGGTTCGGCGCTGGTCGAGATCGTTCGCTTCCGCCTGCTGGACTTCACACCGGCGTCCGCAGACGAGGATCCGCCCGGGGCCGGGTACCGCTACTGGGCGTTCGTCCTGCGCCCGGCACCGCACGAGGGCCTGCGCCTGGTGGACCTCGGCGACGGCGACGCAATCGACCGGCTCATCGCGACCTACAGCGAGGCGATCGCCGGAGGCGACTCCGGCCGAGATGTCGCCCCGCGGCCCACGACGTCGGCGCGGAAGGCCGAGATGGAAGCGGGCAAAAAGCTCCGGGCCGCGGTGTTCGACGCCCTGCGGCCGGCGCTCGGCGAGGCCCGGCGACTGTTCCTGTGCCCGGACGGAGACCTCTCCCGCCTGCCGTGGGAGGTTCTGCCGCTGTCGGCGGAGCGGCGGCTGATCGATGACTACCACATCAGCTACCTGGGCGTCGGACGAGACTTGCTCCGCGCGGCGGCTCCCCCGACCGGCCGCTCCACCGCATCGGTGGTTGTCTCGGATCCCGACTTCGATCTGGCGGTCGACGGCACGGCTCCGCCGGAGCCCTCCGACGCCCCGGCCGACGTGTGCGCCCGAGCTCTGCGGACGCAGGGACTGCGGTTCGCGCGGCTGCCCGGCACAAGGCGCGAAGGCAAGGCCGTGGCGGCCCTGCTGGGCGTGGAGCCCATCATGGGCGCCGCGGCGACGGAGGCCGCAGTCAAGTCCTGCCGGGGCCCGTCGATCCTGCACATCGCCACCCACGGGTTCTTCCTGCCGGATCCCGAGTCCGCGCACCAGCGGACCTCGCCGTTGATGGACGCGGCCGCTGTCGGGTCGCCACTGTACGGACGACTGTCCCACGCTCAGGAAAGTCCCCTTCTCCGCTCCGGGCTCGTACTGGCCGGGGCCAACACCTGGCTGGACGGCGGAGTCCTGCCGACCGATGCGGAGGACGGAATCCTGACCGCGGAGGACGTCTCCGGCATGGATCTGGTGGGCACCGAACTGGTCGTCCTCTCCGCCTGCCAGACCGGTCTGGGAAGCCAGCATCTGGGTGAGGGCGTCATGGGGCTGCGCCGGGCCTTCTCCCAGGCGGGAGCACGCACCGTGGTGATGAGCCTGTGGCCGGTGCCCGACGCCGAGACCCAGACCTTGATGGCCGACTTCTACCGGCGCGTACAGGAGGGCGAAGAGCGGGCCGTGGCCCTGCGCAACGCTCAACTGGAACTGAGGAAGCAGCGGCCCGACCCCTACTGGTGGGGAGCTTTCATCTGCCAGGGTGATTCAGGCGCTCTGGCCATCTCGTAGGCGTTCCCGGTGACACTCAGATGCCGACGTGAACAAAGGGGGCCCACCAGTACGGGTGGTCGTCATCGACGTTCTCCGGAGCGGGGTTCGGCGACACGTCGCGGGCGGTGCGCTGCCTGCCGCATGCCGCCGGGGTGCCCGTCGTCATGCTCAGGTCCGCGAAGGCGGCCCTGCGTGCGGCGCCGTCCATGGCTCGCAGATCGCGTTGGGCCACCGCCAGCGCCTCCGCCACCGAGTCGTGCGCGGCGATACGCGCAGTGAAACGGTCCATGAACACGCACGTGGACATGTCGTCCACGGGCCACAGGGAGACCACGGCGTTCCGTGCACCGGCAGCCAGCAGGCCGCGGACCAGCCCCACAAGGTCTCCCCCGAGGGTTGTGTCGCCGCGGCCGGTGTCGCACGCGCTCAGGACGACGAGATCCGCGTCGATCTCGAGGCCCATGAGATGGGCCACGGTCAGCTCGTCGGCACCGGCGAGGGCCACGGACGACAGGGTCGGTGCCTTGGCGGAAACCCGACCGTGGGTGGCCAGGTGGATCACTCCGGCACCGACGGCCGCGCGGCTCACCCGCTCCTCCGTCGGGTCGTCGTCCAGCAGGGCCGAGCTCCCGTACCGGGCAGCCACCCGTGTCGCCTCGACCCGCGTTCCGGGGAGGTGCCTCAGACTGCGGGCCGGGTCGTAGGACGGGTCGCCGACCACGAGTGCTCCGCGTGCGAGGTCAGGCCTGGAATGACCGGTGACGTGTCGGAGCACGGACGCTGCAGGGAGCGTCGAGATGACATGACGGCCGCCGAGCGTGTCGGGCCCGAAGGGCAACACGTGGAAGGGAACCAGGTGCAGCGGCCCGGACGGGACGACGACGATCCGCTCATGGTCCCCCAGAACGGCGGACACCGGTTCGAGCAACAGCTCGCTCAGCCGGTCGGCGTCCTCTGTGCCGGCGGTCGGACGTAGCCGGGCGCACGCGCTGTGGAAGCGCCGGACCGCCCCGCTGATTTCGGGGGCCTCGGCACGCAGTTCGCGTACCACTGCGTGGTGCCGCGTCACCGCCCAGATGAGAATGCGATCCCAGCCGACCAGGTACTCGACGAGTACGGTGTCTTCGGGCAACAGCAGTTGTACGTCTTCCAGCCGCAGCGGCGCTCTGGGTCGCCGATGCCGCACCAAGTGGCCGGGCACCAGCCGTTCGAGATCGCCTTCGGCTGATTCCAGGGCGGACTGGGCCCGATCGAGCCGACGGCGTGCTGGTCCTACGCGGTCCGGCGTTCCCTCGTGGCCCGCTGCGGCCAGCAGATCGTATGCACCGGTCCAGGCAGCGCCGGCGCGGCTCCAGCGTCGCAACGCCGCCGACCGCTCGGGCGCCTGCCGCGTGCGGGCGCTGAGGTCTTCCAGGAGAGCGTCCAGGGCAAGTGACCGCAGCCGGTCGGTCAGCATGAAGGCGTCCTCGGTCCGCCCCGCCCGTCGGGCGACGTCGGCACTCAGCGTGTAGAGCTCCCGGGCCTGCGCGTCATCCGTGATCGAGACACGGAACGCGTCGCGGGTGAACCGGGCCACCCGCTCCTCGAAGGCTTCCCGCGCCCGCCCCAGGACCTTTGTGGCATCGTCGATGTCATCGACGGCGGCGAGTACCCTCCCCCAGTCGGTGAGGTCCCGCCATCCTGCTGTCGGCCTCGTCGTCCGCAGTGACGCGACGACGGGGGCGGCGTCCTCGTAGCTCCGTGCCTGCGTCCACAGGTTGAGCTGCAGCGCGGGGTCGGCGTCCGGAGTGTCCGCCAAGAGCTCCCTGACCACGGCCCGCGCCTCGTCGTACCGTTCGACGGCCTGCAGGACCAGCACGAGGAGTGACCGGCCGGCGTGTCCCTGGGCCCGGGCACGCTCCAGGGCGACGGCCATCAGACGGTCCGCTTCGCAGGCCTCCCCGTCGAGTTGGTGCTGCCGAGCCCGGAACAGCGGCACAAGCACGTCACCCATGGTCAGGACGTCCGCCAGGGTGTCCAGGGTCAGCGCGACCGCCTCCGGCTCGAAACCCGGGTCCTGGGTGGCGCCCGGTATGGGGACGAACCGGTGCTCACCGAGCATGGTGAGCGATCGCTGCCGGGGCCCCAGCCGTTGCAGCAGGTCCTCATCGGTGGCGCGGACGGTGAGACCAGCCGGTGCACGGTCGATCAGCAGCCGCGCGACATCGAGCGCCCGCGCCAACCCGTCCGGGTCGCGGTCTCTGAGGTGCACATTGAACAGGGCGGCCGCCAGGTACGAGACCTCCAACCAGGCCAGCGGCTCCATCGCCTCGTCCGCGGAGCTTCCAGCGGCCCGATGGATGCGCTCGGCGAGCGCGGTCTGGTAGCTGGCGATCGCGGGTCCGTTGCTGTTCATGCCTCCGTGCAGCTCGCCCACATCGCTCAGCACCATACGGAGAGCGAACGCGTTCGAAAGTCTGGTCGACAGGTCCACGGCCAACGTCAGGGCACAGCGGGCCCGTTCCGTGTCGTCCGCCCGCCACCAGGCGTGCCCGCAGGCATGGACGAGGCGCGCCAGACCGCTGCCGAAGCTGGCGCTGCCCGGACCGCGGGCCCAGTGCGCGATGGGCTCGGCGACAGCCGCGGCCGCGGCACTCAGGCGACCGGCGGAGATCGCTGCCATCGCAGCATGGACGCCGGCCAGGTGCACCGCAGCGGTGTCGCCCGCCCGTCGGGAGAACTGCCCCGCCAGCCGTGTGAGGCGCTCGGCCCGCTCCGCTCTGCCGGACAGAAGGGCCAGGCATCCCTCCCCGAGGTAGGTCGCGGCGATACCGCGATCGGCGTGGGCACGACGGAACAACTGCCGTGCCTCCCCGTACAGTCGGCGGGCCTCGGCGGCCGACTCGGCCGTGGGAACCGTGCGCTCCGTGTCGAGGTCGGCGAGGTCGAAGGCCAGGGTCTCGGTGAACGTCACGGGTGCGGTCAGCCACTCGGCCTCGAGAAGCCGGCACCGCGCCATCCCGGCGAGATCATCCAGCTCGACAAATATCTCCTGAGCCCGCGCCAAGCTGCGCTCGGCCTCGCTCCTGGAGCCCGCGAGGCGGTGAAGATCGGCAAGCTCCGCGGCCAGGGTCGCCGCCACCACCACGTCGTGCTCGACCGCAACCCGCAGCACTCCCTGCAGGAACCCTGTCAGATGCTGGACGATCTCCGGCCCCTGCTCCGGTCGGATGCGCATCATCGACCGAATGATCGAGCGCAGACTCAGCAGCTCCGGTTGCACTTTGCGGATGATCGTCAGCAGCAGGTCCGCCCGGATGTCTCCGGTCTTTGGGGCTGCCGGCTCCTGGAGCTCCGGCATGACAGTGGTCAGTTGGGCGCCGGTGTCGCCGGGCCACCAGTTGAGGTCGAGCAGTGTCGCTGCGTGGCGCAGGGCCGCCCCCTCCGGGCTCGCTCGTGTGCCTGGGTCGGCGGCTTCCAGGATGGCCGCCGCGCGCCGCGGCTCGCCTGCGATCAACGCCGCGAGTGCGGCCATGACGTGCGGCACGGCCTCGTCGCTCGGCTCGGGGTAAGGGTCCGGCCGCCAGGCGGCGAGCAGGTCCCCGGGGCGGTCCCGCAGGGCGCGGCGTAAGACCGATCCGAGGGTGGCCGTCACAGCTGCCCCTGTCGGCTGAGCGGTCCCGTCCCGCCGTCCGGGACCGGTATCGGTACCGGTACGGCGACGGTGCGGTGTCGGCCGAGGCTGCCGGCCCTCTCCCACCGTTTCGGCCTCCGGTGTGATCGGCAACTCCGGCTCACCGCAGACATTCCACATGGTTCTTGCGTCTCTGGCATGCCGTAGAACATATCGGCTCATAGCCGAACATGAGCGGCCGATGGCAACTGTCACAGCCCTGGCCGACCACCGGACAGACCGGCAACGAGCCCGCCTCTCCGAGTACTGACAGCGAAGAGGTGGGCGTGCGACCCGCCCACGCCCGTTGGCGTCCGCACACGTGACCCGGGCTCACTCAGCATCGATACTGCCGGGAGCGGACATCCGGAACCGTCCACCCACACGTCAGCTGCATCTGGCGCCCCGTCACCGAAGTGCTGACCCCACCAGGAGGTACCCATGAGGATGCTGATCAACGTTGCGGAGACCGTGGTCGCGGATGCTCTCCGGGGGCTGGCGGCGGCCCATCCCGAGCTGATCGTGGACGTCGAGAACCGGGTGATCGTACGGCGGGACGCCCCCGTGCCCGGGAAGGTGGCGCTGGTCTCGGGTGGTGGTTCCGGGCACGAGCCGTTGCACGGTGGCTTCGTGGGGCCGGGGATGCTGTCCGCCTCGTGCCCGGGAGAGGTGTTCACCTCTCCGGTTCCGGATCAGATGGTGCGTGCCGCCGCCGCGGTGGACAGTGGCGCGGGCGTACTGTTCATCGTCAAGAACTACACCGGTGACGTGCTGAACTTCGACATGGCGGCGGAGCTCGCGGAGGACGAGGGCATCCAGGTCGCCAAGGTCCTCGTGAACGACGACGTCGCCGTCACCGACAGCCTCTACACCGCCGGGCGGCGCGGCACCGGCGCCACGCTGTTCGTGGAGAAGATCGCCGGTGCCGCCGCCGAGGAGGGGCAGCCGCTGGAGCGCGTCGAGTCGCTGGCCCGGCAGGTGAACGAGAACTCACGCAGCTTCGGCGTCGCGCTCAGCGCCTGTACGACCCCCGCCAAGGGCAGCCCCACCTTCGACCTCCCGCCCGGGGAACTGGAGCTGGGCATCGGCATCCACGGCGAACCCGGGCGCGAGCGGCGCGCGATGATGACCTCGGGAGAGATCGCCGACTTCGCGGTCAACGCCATCCTGGAGGACATGCATCCGCGCAACCCGGTGCTGCTCCTCGTCAACGGACTGGGGGCGACCCCGTTGCTGGAGCTGTACGGCTTCAACGCGGAGGTGCAGCGCGTGCTCACCGAGCGCGGGGTACCCGTGGCGCGCACCCTGGTCGGCAACTACGTCACCTCGCTCGACATGGCGGGCGCGTCCGTGACGCTGTGCCAGATCGACGAGGAACTGCTGCGGCTGTACGACGCGCCGGTGAAGACCCCGGGGCTGCGCTGGGGTGTCTGAGCGGGGGGCGGGGCGCCTTGCCCGCCTTGCCAACGCGGCCCCTCACCGCTCCACCGTGCATGCGGTCCGTCCCCGACCCACCGTCGACGCGGTCCGTCCCAGCCCCCACCGTGAACTCGTCACACGCGTCAACATCCGTACCACGCAAGGAGATTCCGTGCTCGACACCGACTTCTTCCGCCGCTGGATGACAGCCACCGCGGCGGCCGTGGACCGTGAGGCCGAGCGGCTCACCGCCCTGGACTCACCGATCGGGGACGCCGACCACGGCAGCAACCTGCAGCGCGGGTTCACCGCCGTGGTCGCCACCCTGGAGAAGGAGGCCCCCGGGACTCCGGGCACGGTCCTGGTGCTCGCCGGGCGGCAGCTGATCTCGACGGTGGGCGGGGCCTCAGGACCGCTGTACGGCACGCTCCTGCGCCGTACCGGCAAGGCGCTCGGGGAGGCGGCCGAGGTCGGCGAGGAGCAGTTCGCGGACGCGTTGCGCGCGGGTGTCGACGCGGTGATGGCGCTCGGCGGCGCGGCGCCCGGCGACAAGACGATGGTCGACGCGCTGGTACCTGCCGTGGACGCGCTCGGCGACTCGTTCACCGCTGCCGGGGCCGCCGCCGAGCAGGGCGCCGAGGCGACGACAGCGCTGCAGGCGCGCAAGGGCCGGGCGAGTTATCTGGGCGAGCGCAGTATCGGGCACCAGGATCCCGGGGCCACGTCCAGTGCGCTGCTGATCGCCGCGCTCCTGGAGGCCGCCGAGGACAGCGGGGCCTCCGGTGAGTGACGGCAGGGACTCCCAGGACCCCGCGGAGCAGCTGGTCGGGATCGTGCTCGTGTCGCACAGCGCCGCCGTGGCCTCCTCGGTCGCCGAACTGGCCAAGGGCCTTGTGGGCGGCGGGGCCACCGCCCCGGTCGCCCCGGCGGGCGGCACCGAGGACGGCGGTCTCGGTACCAGCGCGGAGCTGGTGGCGGCGGCTGCCGCCGCCGTGGACCGCGGCGCCGGGGTCGCGGTCCTCACCGACCTCGGCAGCGCGGTCCTCACCGTCAAGGCGCTCCTCGCCGAGGGCGACGAACTGCCCGCGCGCACCCGTCTCGTCGACGCCCCCTTCGTCGAGGGTGCGGTCGCCGCGGTCGTCACGGCCTCGGCGGGCGCGGATCTCGCGGCGGTGGAGGCGGCGGCCGGGGAGGCGTACGCGTACCGGAAGGAGTGACGCGAGCCGCACCGGGGGCGTGCGGGCCGAGCGCCCCTCACCTCACTCGGCTGCGACCAGCTTCCGCACCAGCGCCTCCCCTTGAGCCACCGCCTCCTGATGATCCTCGACGGGTGTCACGCGGGTGTTCTTGAAGACGATGTACGTGACGCCGGAGGGGGCGCCGCCGGTGCGCGGGTCGGGGTCGATGCCGAGCCTCTCGGCCAGGGCGTACGAGGCCTCGCCGATGATGTTGCTCGGGCCGACGTCCCCGACGACGGCGTACTGGACGCGGTCCCCGTAGACGACCGCGGCGACGGACCCGCCCCGCACACCGTCGGCGCGGTAGTCCCAGATGCGGCTCGGGATGGGGACGACGACGAAGGGGAGCGTCCCGGCGTTCAGGTACCGGCCGTCGGACTGCTGGTAGGCAGTGGTCGGCTGGTACCACGGGTCGGTCGCGCGATTGCAGCGGGTACCCGGCTCGCCGTCACAGTCGATGTCCATGTCGGCCTTCCAGAACACCGCGTCCGGCGTGCCGCAGACGGGGATGTCGGCGGGCGCGTCGGAGTCGCTGCGGTAGTAGCCCGTCGAGACGGGTGCGCAGTCGCCCAGCTTGGCCAGCAGATCGGCGGCGCTGACGTCCTCCTTGAGGGGGGCGGGCTCCGACGGGTGTGCCGCGGCGGACAGTGCCGTGGGGGTGAGCAGGGCGGCGGCGGCCGCCGCGGTGGCCAACGTCAGCGACGGGACATGCACGATGGGGGCCCTCTCGTCGGGGATATTTGACGATCATTCACCTGTCGTGTCGTCAGCCCCGGGAGGCGGCTTCGAAGTGACGTCCGGACGGAGCACACGAGGCCGTCGGCATATCGAGGCGGTCCGGACCCACCCCGCCCTCTTGACGCGGTCACGCCAGCGGCGCCATATAGGTACAGACCAATCCGCGAGGGGAAGGGGCGAGCCGTGCGTCGCGTTCCCGTGCTGGTGATCTGTGGCTCGCTCCTCCTCGCCGTCGGCTGCGGCGAGGAGGGAACGCCTGAGCGCCGCCTCCCCGCCGCGCCCGCCGGGGTCACGGCCTCGGCGGGGAGCGCCACCACCGTGCACGTCATGTGGAACCGGGCGTCCGGGGAGCCGGAGATCGCCGGGTACGAGGTGTACCGCGGCACCACGAAGGTGGAGGACGTGCCCGGCGGCACACACATGGTCGACGTCACCGGGCTCAAGCCGTCGACGCCGTACGTGTTCACGGTCCGGGCACGGAGCACCGGCGGGGATCTGGGGCCGCCCAGCGAGCGGGCGCGCGCCACGACCCCCGCCGCGGTCGCCGCCGACGGCAGGGCACCGGACCGCCCGGGAAGCCTGGACGGCACGGTGGTCGGCAGCCGGGCGGTTCAGCTGACCTGGGAGAGGTCGGCGGACGACCGGGGCGTGGTCTCGTACGACATCCTGCAGGGCGACTCGAAGGTCCACAGCGTGGGCGGCGGGCGGACGGCGGCCGTGGTGACGGGTCTGCGGCCCGGCACGCGCTACTCCTTCACGGTGAGGGCGCGGGACGCGGCGGACAACGTCTCGGCCGCGAGCGAAGCCGTCCGGCTCACCACCGCGCCCGGATCGGACGGCGGCCGGGGTACCGCGCCCACCGGGTTCCGGGCGTCGGCCGGCCGGGCCGACGGGGCGTACCACATCGACCTGACCTGGGTTCCGCCGAACGCGGACGGCGTGATCACGGAGTACGAGGTGCACCTGGACGGACGGCCGGCCACCTCGCTCGTCTGGGGCGGCACGGCGCCCCGGGGCCGGGCCGAGTACAGCTTCTACGTGGGCCGGGAGGCCGGGGTCACCCACCGGGTGCGGATCAGGGCGAAGCTGCCCGACGGGACCTGGGGCGGCTTCTCGGCGGAACGGACGGTCACCACCGGCTGACAACCGTCTCACGGCGAAGCAGTGAGGCGTCCGGCGGACGAGGCGGTGGGCAATCCTCCGGAAGGGGCAATCCGTCACCCGGCCGGGTGCGGTCCGCATGCGGGCCCGGCCCGGGGGACGTTGGCTCGCCCTGAGGCAGCACGGGGCTTCCCCGACCCTCGGCGGCGCATGGGACGTACCGCCAACCGTGCCGCCGGAGGGCAGTCCTATGCGAACCACTCAGCCACTTCTCCGCTCCGGCCTGACCCTGGCCGCCGCGGCCGCGCTGCCGCTCGCCCTGGCCGTCCCGGCGGACGCGCAGACGGGGATCTCGGTGAGCACCACCGGGTCCACGGTCACGGTCACCACCAGCGCGTGCCCCACCATGAACGCGAGCGGCAGCTTCGGCCAGGCCTCGCTGCTGGCGAGCGGGCAGTCGAGCTTCGCCCAGGGACGCCAGGCGCTGTTGTCCGGGACGAGCGACCTTCAGTCCGCCGCCTGGGCGAACGTGAGTCCCGGCACGTACACGGTCATCGTGACGTGCCAGAACGGGACCACGGCCGGAACCCAGTCCGTGATCGTCTCCGCCAGGCCGACGATCTCCGCGACGGCCACGCCCACCCGCAGGGTCTCACCCTCGCCCTCGCCCTCCCCCTCACCCACGCGCGGTGTCATGGGCGGCCTGGGCGGGGCCACCAAGGAGTACGGCACCCTCACCCTGGTGGGCGGCGGGGTCCTCGTGGTCTCGGGTCTGGGCGCGACGATCTGGTACCTGCGCCGGCGTGCCAAGCCGCACCGGCTCTGACATCCGGGGCACGCCCCCGGCCTCGTACCGGCCCTAGGACCCCTCGGCCGTGGACAGCCCCTCGAACTCCTCGAGGGCATGCGTCAGCCACCGCGTCCAGAAGGTCTCCAGATCGATGCCGGCCCGCAGGATCAGATGCTGGAGGCGGTCCTGGGCCGTGCCCCTGCCCGGCCCGAAGTCCCGCTGCTCGATCTCCTCGTACTCCGCCAACTGCCGCTGATGGAGGACCAGATGGCGGCGCAGGTCGGCCTCGATGCCCTCGGTGCCGACCACGGCGGCGGCGCGCAGCCGCAGCAGCAGCGTGTCACGCGGCGGCTTGGGGTCCTGGGAGGCGGCGGTCCAGCGGGCCAGTTCCGCGCGGCCCGCGGGCAGTACCCCATAGCTCTTCTTCTGCCCGCGGGTGGGCTGCTGCGACGGCAGGGCCCGGATGTAGCCCTCGGCCTCCAGTTTTCCGAGCTCGCGATAGATCTGCTGGTGCGTCGCCGACCAGAAGTAGCCGATCGACCGGTCGAACCGGCGGGTCAACTCCAGCCCCGATGACGGCTTCTCCAGCAGTGCGGTGAGGATCGCGTGCGGCAGTGACATGGCCTCATCCTAGGTACGCCCCGGCGGCCCCTAGAGCGCCGCCGCCAGCTCGGTGCCCTGCTTGATGGCGCGCTTGGCGTCCAGTTCGCCGGCCACGTCGGCGCCCCCGATGAGGTGGACGCTTCGCCCCTGGGCGACCAGGGCCTCGTAAAGGTCCCGGCGTGGCTCCTGGCCCGTGCAGAGCACGATCGTGTCGACCTCCAGGACCTGGCGGACCCCGTCCACGGTGACGTGCAGGCCCGCGTCGTCGATCAGGTCGTACCGCACGCCCGGGACCATGACGACCCCGCGGTGCTTGAGCTCGGTGCGGTGGATCCAGCCCGTGGTCTTACCCAGTCCCGCGCCGACCTTGGAGGTCTTGCGCTGGAGGAGGTGGACGGAGCGCGGCGGGGCGGGCCGCTCGGGGGCGGCGAGGCCGCCGGGCGCACGGTAGTCCATGTCGACGCCCCACTGCCGGAAGTACTCCGCCGGGTTCTCGCTCGCCTTGTCGCCGCCGTCGGTCAGGTACTCCGCGACATCGAAGCCGATACCGCCCGCGCCGAGGATCGCGACCCGCTCGCCGACGGGGGCGCCGTCGCGCAGGACGTCGAGGTAGCCGAGGACGCTCGGGTGGTCGATCCCGGGGATGTCGGGCGTGCGGGGGCTGACCCCGGTGGCGACGACGACCTCGTCGTACGCGCCGAGGTCGTCCGGGGTGACGCGGGCACCCAGCCGGACGTCCACACCGCGCAGGTCGAGCTGGGCGCGGAAGTACCGCAGCGTCTCGTCGAACTCCTGCTTGCCCGGCACCTTTCGGGCCACGTTGAGCTGGCCGCCGATCTCGCTCGCGGCGTCGAACAGCGTCACCTCATGGCCGCGTTCGGCCGCCGAGACCGCGCAGGCGAGTCCGGCGGGGCCCGCCCCCACGACGGCGATCCGCACACGCCGCCGGGTCGGGGAGAGGACGAGCTCCGTCTCGTGGCAGGCGCGCGGGTTGACCAGGCAGGAGGTGATCTGCCCGCTGAAGGTGTGGTCGAGGCAGGCCTGGTTGCAGCCGATGCAGGTGTTGATGGTCTCGGGCCGCTCGTCGCGCGCCTTGGCGACGAAGTCGGGGTCGGCGAGCATGGGCCGGGCCAGCGACACCATGTCGGCGCAGCCCTCGGCGAGCAACTGCTCGGCGAGCTCAGGGGTGTTGATGCGGTTGGTCGTCACGAGCGGGACCGAGACGGCGCCCATGACCTTCTTCGTCACCCAGGTGTACGCGCCCCGCGGCACCGAGGTGGCGATGGTGGGGATACGGGCCTCGTGCCAGCCGATGCCCGTGTTGATGATCGTCGCCCCGGCCGCCTCCACGGCCCTGGCCAGGGTGATCACCTCGTCGAGGGTGGAACCGCCGGGCACCAGGTCGAGCATCGACAGGCGGTAGACGACGATGAAGTCCTCGCCGACCGCCTCGCGCACCCGGCGCACGATCTCGACGGGGAAGCGCATGCGGTTCTCGTACGAGCCGCCCCAGCGGTCCTCGCGGTGGTTGGTCTGCCGGGCGATGAACTCGTTGATCAGATAGCCCTCGGAGCCCATGATCTCGACGCCGTCGTAGCCGGCCTGCCGGGCGAGCCGGGCGGTCCGCGCGTAGTCGTCGATGGTCTGCTCGACCTCGGCGTCGGTGAGGGCGTGCGGCACGTACGGGCTGATCGGCGCCTGGAGGGCGCTCGGGGCGACGAGGTCGCGGTGGTACGCGTACCGCCCGAAGTGCAGGATCTGCAGCGCGATCCGGCCGCCCTCGCGGTGCACGGCGGTGGTGATCCCCCGGTGCTGCTCGGCCTCCTCCTCGGTGGTGAGCTTGGCTCCGCCCTCGTACGGCCGTCCCGCCTCGTTGGGCGCGATGCCGCCGGTGACGATGAGCGCCACTCCCCCGCGCGCCCGGGCCGCGTAGAACTCCGCCATGCGCTCGAAACCGCGCTCGGCCTCCTCCAGGCCGATGTGCATGGAACCCATGAGCACGCGGTTGGGAAGTGTGGTGAAGCCCAGGTCGAGGGGCTCAAGCAGGTGCGGGTAGCGGCTCATCGGCCCTCCATGCGTGGCGTCGTCCGACTGTTTGTAGACGACGCCACGCCTTTTGTGCAACTAGTTGCACAACTGGTGAGGGCAAGCCCACACCGGCGGCTCGGCACCCGTCACGACGTGTTCGTACCGATCACGACGTGGGCGTCCCACTCGTCCGACACCGCGAGGCGTGTGCTCAGCCCGCTCCGCCTGAAGGTCTCCACGGCGAGCGGTGCCTGCCGTTCGCTCGTCTCGATCAGCAGACGGCCGCCGGGTGCCAGCCAGCTCGGTGCCCCGGCGGCGACCCTGCGCAGGACGTCGAGTCCGTCCGCGCCCCCGTCGAGCGCGACGAGGGGTTCGTGGTCGCGTGCCTCGGACGGCAGCAGGGGGACCTCGCCGGTGGGGACGTACGGGACGTTCGCCGCGAGGATGTCGACGCGGCCGAGCAGCGTGTCGGGCAGGGCCGCGAACAGGTCGCCCACGTGGACGTGACCGCCGAGGGGTCCGACGTTGCGGCGGGCGCAGCGCGCCGCCGCCGGGTCCATGTCGGCGGCGTGCAGTTCGGCGTGGTCGAGGGACGCGGCCAGTGCCGCGCCGACCGCGCCCGAGCCGCAGCACAGGTCCACGACGACGGAGGCCGCGGGCGCCGCGGCCAGTGCCTGTTCGACGAGGAACTCGGTACGGCGGCGGGGTACGAACACCCCGGGTTCCACGGTGATGCGCAGGCCCCGGAACCCGGCCCAGCCCAGGACGAGTTCGAGGGGCAGGCCCGCGACGCGCCGATCCAGCATGGCGGCGGCCTCGTCGGGGGTGCGGGCGGTGGCGAGGATCAGCTCCGCCTCGTCCTCGGCGAAGACACAGCCGGCGGAACGAAGCGCGGAGGCGACAGAGGACATCGAGAGGGGTGGCATGAACGCCGAGAGCCTTTCGGTGGGCCGAGGGGCGCTCTCAGCTACGGCCCGGCGTCAGCGCATCGCGCCGTTCCGGGGAGAGAGCACCCGACCTGACACAGCGGTGATGGGTCCCACCTCCTCCGGCGAAGTGACAACGGGCCGGGCCACATTACCCCACGACCCGCGAGCGCCGGCTGCCGGTCGCCGACTGCCGCGACTCAGCCGTGCGGGACCACCGCCACGGGGCAGGCGGCGTGCTGGAGGAGGAAGCGCGCGACGCCGCCCAGACGCGGCCCCGTGGAGGGGCGGCCCATGACGAGCAGTCCGGCGCGGGCCGATGCCTTCAGGAGGTTGTGCCCGGGATGCCCGTGGACGACGTACTCGGAGACGGGGGTCGCGGGGTACTTGGGCCGCCAGGGTCGCAGGGCCGCCGTCAGGGCGCGGCAGGTGACGTCCTCTCCCTCCGCCGTGCCGTAGGGCACGGGCTGCTCTCCGGG
>NZ_VJZE01000309.1 GCF_009377205.1 Streptomyces phyllanthi | reverse complement strand
GGGTTGCTGATCATGTGTCAGGAGTCCTGCATGGGGGCGGGGGGACAAGTCACCCACCGCCACCCGCCCTTCGCGGGCGGCAACCCCCGCACCCCCCGTCGCGTGGCCTTGGCCACGACCGCATAACAAGGTGGACCGCAGGCTTTTTCTCGCGGGTCTACGCGCGTTACTCTGCGGCGAAGCCAGCGCCGAAGCTACAAGCCGTACCGTCCGGCGCTTGTACGACAGGAGCACCACACATGCGCCGGTTTTCCCGCCTCACGGTCGCAGGCGCAGCGACCGCCTCCCTCGCCCTCACCCTCTCCGCCTGCGGCGGCACCTCGACCGAGGCCGCCTCCTCGGGTTCGGAGTCGAGAGGCGACAAGGGCCTCGCCATCGCGTACGACGTCGGCGGCAAGGGCGACCAGTCCTTCAACGACGCCGCGTACGCGGGCCTGGAGCGGGCGGAGCAGGAGTTCGGCTACGAGACCGCCGACGTCGAGCCCACCGAGGGCGAGACGGACGCGGACAAGACCCAGCGCCTGGTCTCGCTGGCCAAGCAGGGCCACAACCCGGTGATCGGCGTCGGCTACGCGTACGCGACCGCCGTCAAGGAGGCCGCGGCGACCTACCCGGACACCACCTTCGGCATCGTCGACGACTCCACCATCGACGCGGACAACGTCGCGGACCTGGTCTTCTCCGAGGAGCAGGCCTCGTACCTCGCGGGCGTGGCCGCGGCGAAGAGCACCAAGTCGGACGTCGTCGGCTTCGTCGGCGGTGTGGACATCCCGCTCATCCACAAGTTCGAGGCGGGTTTCAGGCAGGGCGTCGAGGACACCGACCCCAAGGTGAAAGTCCTGTCGCAGTACCTGACGCAGACCGCCGAGGAGGGCGGCTTCTCCAGCCCCGACAAGGGCAGGACGGCCGCCGAGAGCCAGATCGAGAAGAAGGCCGACGTCGTCTACCAGGCGGCCGGTCTGTCGGGCCAGGGCGTGATCGAGGCCGCCGCCGCCAACAAGGTGTGGGCGATCGGTGTCGACTCCGACCAGTACCGGCAGGAAGCCCTCGGCAAGTACAGGGATCACATCCTGACCTCGGCGACGAAGGACGTCGCGAAGGCGGTGTACAACCTCGCGAAGTCGGTCGAGGACGGGAAGCCGGAGAGCGGTATCGTACGGGGCGATCTGAAGACCGGTGAGGTCGGCCTGGCGGACTCCAACCCCAAGTTCAAGGCCGACACCGAGCTCCAGGAAGCCATCGAAACGGCCAAGGAGAAGATCATCAGCGGCGGGATCAAGGTCAGGACCAGCTGACACAGCAGGACCTCGAGCAGCCAGTAACCGCGGGGTTACATCCGCGCAGCGGGGTACGGGAGCCTTTCGCCCTGTACCCCGTTGTCGACGGTGCGTCACCCCTTTTGTTGCCATAGGGGTGCTACACGCGTAGACGACCCCCTTCTTGCAGGAGAGTGCGCCATCAACGCGTCCAGCAGCCCTCCGGCCGGCGCGGCGGTCAACGGTCAGGTGACCGCCGTCGAACTCGCCGGGATCACCAAGCGATTCCCGGGCGTCGTGGCCAACCACGACATCCACCTCAGTGTCCGCAAGGGCACCGTGCACGCCCTCGTCGGCGAGAACGGCGCCGGCAAGTCGACGCTGATGAAGATCCTCTACGGCATGCAGAAGCCGGACGAGGGCACGATCGCGATCGACGGCGAGCAGGTCTCGTTCTCGTCGCCCGCCGACGCCATCGCCCGCGGTATCGGCATGGTCCACCAGCACTTCATGCTCGCCGACAACCTCACGGTCCTCGAGAACGTGGTGCTGGGCAGCGAGAAGCTGCACGGCATCGGTGGCAAGGCCCGCCGCAGGATCAAGGAGATCTCCGACCGGTACGGCCTCGGGGTGCGCCCCGACCTCCTGGTCGAGGAGCTCGGTGTCGCCGCCCGCCAGCGCGTGGAGATCCTCAAGGTCCTCTACCGCGGGGCCCGCACCCTGATCCTGGACGAGCCCACCGCGGTGCTCGTGCCGCAGGAGGTGGACGCGCTCTTCGCCAACCTGCGCGAGCTGAAGTCCGAGGGCCTGTCCGTCATCTTCATCTCCCACAAGCTGGGCGAGGTCCTGTCGGTCGCCGACGAGATCACGGTCATCCGGCGCGGTACGACGGTCGGCACGGCCGTCCCCGCCGAGACGACCTCGCGCCAGCTCGCCGAGCTGATGGTGGGCAGCGAGCTGCCGACCCCGGAGACCTCCGAGTCCACGGTCACCGACCGCCCGGTCCTCACCGTCAGGGACCTGCGCCTGGAGGCGCCCGGCGGCAAGGCCCTGCTCGACGACATCACCTTCACCATCCACGCGGGCGAGGTCCTGGGTCTCGCGGGTGTCGAGGGCAACGGCCAGACCGAGCTGGTCGACGCGCTCATCGGCCTCAAGCACGCCGACTCCGGCACGATCGCGCTGGGCGAGGAGGAGGTCACCTCCTGGGCCACCCGCAAGCGCCGCGAGCAGGGCGTCGGCTACATCCCCGAGGACCGGCACCGGCACGGCCTGCTCCTGGAGGCCCCCCTCTGGGAGAACCGCATCCTCGGCCATGTCACGGAGAAGCCCAACGCCAAGGGCTTCTGGCTGGACCCGAAGGCCGCCCAGGAGGACACGCGGCGGATCGTCGAGGAGTACGACGTCCGCACGCCCGGCATCGACGTCACCGCCGCCTCGCTCTCCGGCGGCAACCAGCAGAAGCTGATCGTCGGCCGTGAGATGAGCCACAAGCCACGCTTCCTCATAGCCGCCCACCCCACCCGCGGTGTGGACGTCGGCGCGCAGGCCCAGATCTGGGACCAGATCCGCGAGGCCCGCCGCGAGGGCCTGGCAGTCCTGCTGATCTCCGCCGACCTGGACGAGCTGATCGGCCTGTCCGACACGCTCCGGGTGATCTACAACGGCAAGCTGGTCGCCGACGCCGACCCGGCCACGATCACTCCGGAGGAACTCGGCTCGGCGATGACGGGCGCCGCGACGGGCCACCTCGAACACGAGGAGCCTCCGGCGGACGGCCTGGCGAAAACCTCGGCGGACGGCGCCGCGAAGCCCTCGGCGGACGGCGCCGCGGCGCCCTCGGAGAGCGGTCCGGAGAAGGCCTCGGCGGGTGGTCCGGTGGAGACTTCGGCGGATGGCCTGGCGAAGGCCTCGGCGGAGTCCCCGGCAGGTGGTCCGGCGAAGCCCTCGTCGGACGGCTCGGCGGACGATCCCGCGGGGGCCTCGGCAGGTGGCTCTGCGGAGCCTCCGGCGGACGGCCCTGCGAAGACCTCGGTGGACGGCTCGGTAGAAACCCCAGAGGGCGTTTCGGCGAAGGCCTCGGCGGAGTCCCCGGCAGGTGGTCCGGCGAAGCCCTCGTCGGACGGCTCGGTGGATGACCCCGTCGGGGCCTCGGCAGGTGGCTCTGCGGAGCCTCCGGCGGACGGCCCTGCGAAGACCTCGGCGGACGGCTCGGCAGAAACCCCGGAGGGCGTTTCGGCGAAGCCCTCGGGGAAGACCTCGGCGGAGCCCCCGGCAGGCGGTCCGGCGGAGCCGTCGGCAGACAGTCCGGCCGAGCCCCACGCCGAAAGCCCCGTCGAAAGCCCCGCAGAGACCACCGTCCAGGACCCGGCGGGAACCCCATCCGAAGGTCCGGCGAAGACGCAGGCAGACGCCCCGGAAGACGAGGCCCGCTGATGAAGAAGTTCGACAAGGAGCGCGTGCTCCTCGCGGTGGCCGGGCCGGTCATCGCGCTCGCCGTGGCCTTCGCCCTGACGTCGGTCGTGCTGATCGCCTCGGGCAAGAACCCGGTCGAGCCGTACACCCTGATGTTCGAGCAGGCCTCGTTCTCCGACATCCAGGTCCTGATCATCAACCAGGCCTCGATGTACTACATCGCGGCCCTCGCGGTGGCCGTCGGCTTCCGGATGAACCTCTTCAACATCGGCGTGGACGGGCAGTACCAGCTCGCCGCCATGGCCGCCGCCATCGTCGGCGCCCACATGGACCTGCCGGCGGTGCTCCAGATCCCGCTGCTGCTCCTGACCGCCGTACTCACCGGCGCCTTCTGGTCCGGAATCGCCGGTGTCCTCAAGGTCACCCGCGGCGTCAGCGAGGTCGTCGCGACGATCATGCTCAACGCGATCGCGACCTCCGTCATCGGCTACCTGTGGCTGCCCAGCGTCTTCGGCGTGAAGGTCGGCAACAACAACACCACCGGCGAGATGGCCGAGTCCGGCTGGGTGCCCGGCATCGACATGGGCAAGGCCGGCGAGATCTACGGCCTGGTGATCCTCGCCGTCCTGCTCGGCGTCGGCTACTGGGTCGTCCTCAACCGCACCCGCTTCGGCTTCGACCTGCGCGCCTCGGGCGCCTCCGAGTCCGCCGCCGCGGCCAGCGGTGTCGACCCCAAGCGCATGGTCCTCACCGCCATGCTGATCTCCGGCGGCATGGCCGGCCTCGCGGGCCTGCCGATCCTGCTCGGCGACACCCACACCTACAGCCTCAACTTCCCCACCGGCATCGGCTTCCTCGGCATCGGCATCGCCCTGCTCGGCCGGAACAACCCGACCGGCATCGCCTTCGCGGCCCTGCTGTGGGCCTGGCTCGACAAGGCCTCGCCCGAGCTGGACTTCCACGACTACGACAAGGAGATCGCGGTCATCATGCAGGGCCTGATCGTGCTCGCGGTCGTCGTCTCGTACGAGGCCGTACGCGAGTGGGGCCTGCGCCGCCAGCAGCGCCGCGTCGGCGCGGAGCTCGCCGCGGGCATCGTCCTCGGCGCCACCGACAACACCGCCCAGAAGGCCCAGAAGGAGGTGGCTGGCCGATGACCACCGCGACCGCTGTCAACCAGCCCACGCTGCAGCCCGCCGCCCCGGCCGGCCGCAAGCTGTCGCTGCCCGTCCTGCTGCTCGTCATCGCGGGTGGCCTGGCGCTCACCTCGATCGTCCGCATCATCACCGGCGCCGACGGCATCACCAACGTCAGCCAGATGTCCACCGCGCTGGAGCTGGCCGTCCCGATCGGCCTGGCCGGTCTCGGCGGTCTGTGGGCCGAGCGGGCGGGCGTCGTCAACATCGGCCTCGAGGGCATGATGATCCTCGGCACCTGGTTCGGCGCCTGGGCCGGCTACCAGTGGGGCCCGTGGACCGGCGTACTCGTCGGCATCATCGGCGGCGCGATCGGCGGCCTCGTCCACGCGTTCGTCACCGTCACCTTCAACGTCAACCACATCGTCTCCGGTGTGGCCATCAACATCCTGGCCCTCGGCGCCACCCGCTACCTGGCCCCGCTCGCCTTCGAGAACGCCCCCGGCGGCACCGCCAAGCAGTCCCCGCCGGTGGAGTCCCTCGGCGACTTCACGGTGCCGGGCCTCTCGACCGCGCTTCAAGATCTCAACCACCAGGGCTGGTTCCTGGTCTCCGACATCGCGGGCCTGCTCGGCGGTCTGGTCACCAACGTCTCCTGGCTGACCCTGATCGCCATCGCGCTGATCCCCGGCTCCTGGTGGGTCCTGTGGCGCACCGCCTTCGGTCTGCGCCTGCGGTCCTGCGGCGAGAACCCGGTCGCCGCCGAGTCCCTCGGCGTCAACGTCTACAAGTACAAGTACCTGGCCGTGATCATCTCCGGCGGTCTGGCCGGCCTCGGCGGTGTCTTCCTCTCCATCGTGGCCAACCCCTTCTACCTGGAGGGCCAGACCAGCGGCCGCGGCTACATCGGTCTCGCCGCGATGATCTTCGGCAACTGGATGCCGGGCGGACTCGCCATCGGCGCCGGTCTGTTCGGCTACACCGACAGCCTCAACCTGCGCGGCGGCGCCGAGAACGTCCACGCGCTGCTGCTGCTCGGCTCCATCCTGCTGGTCATCGGCGCCATCTGGCTGGCGGTCCGGAAGAAGTACCTCCAGGCCGGGATCACCCTGGTCATCGGCGCCCTGGTGTTCGCCTGGTACGCCGCCACCGACGAGGTCCCGAACCAGGTCGTCGCCGCCACGCCGTACGTCATCACACTGCTCGTCCTGGCACTCTCCGCGCAGCGGCTGCGGATGCCCAGGGCGGACGGTCTGCCGTACCGGAAGGGGCAGGGCAAGTGACCTCGCCCGCCGTCGTCGACTGGGACGAGCTGCGTACGGTGGCACGGGGCGCCATGTCCCGCGCCTACGCCCCGTACTCCGGCTACCCGGTCGGCGTCGCCGCCCTGGTCGACGACGGGCGGATCGTCTCGGGCTGCAACGTCGAGAACGCCAGCTACGGGCTCGGTCTGTGTGCCGAGTGCGGGCTGGTCTCGGAGCTGCAGAACACCGGGGGCGGCCGGCTCACGCACTTCACGTGCGTGGACGGGCGGGGCGAGATCCTGGTGCCGTGCGGCCGCTGCCGTCAGCTGCTGTACGAGTTCGGGGGCCCCGAACTGCTGCTGGAGACCCCGGCGGGGATCCTGCCGCTGTCGGAGATGCTGCCGCAGGCGTTCGGCCCGGACCATCTCACCAAGTAACTCCCGCGCGGCCCCTCCTGACGACCGGTCGGAGGGGCCGCTCACTTTCGACAACCCTCGGAAGTCACGTTCGGCACCTCGGAAGGAAAGCCATGGCCATGGACGTCATCTCCGTCATCCGCACCAAGCGGGACCGCGGTGAACTCGGCGACGAGCAGATCGACTGGGTCATCGACGCGTACACCCGCGGAGAGGTCGCCGACGAGCAGATGTCCTCGCTCGCGATGGCCATCCTGCTCAACGGTATGAACCGCCGTGAGATCGCCCGCTGGACAGCCGCGATGATCGCCTCCGGCGAGCGCATGGACTTCTCCTCCCTGTCCCGCCCGACCGCCGACAAGCACTCCACGGGCGGAGTCGGCGACAAGATCACGCTCCCGCTGGCGCCGCTGGTGGCGGCCTGCGGTGCGGCGGTCCCGCAGCTGTCGGGCCGGGGCCTCGGCCACACCGGCGGCACCCTGGACAAGCTGGAGTCGATCCCGGGCTGGCGGGCCCTGCTCTCGAATGAGGAGATGCTGTCCGTACTGGACGGTGTGGGCGCCGTCATCTGCGCGGCGGGCGACGGCCTCGCCCCGGCCGACAAGAAGCTGTACGCGCTGCGGGACGTCACGGGCACGGTCGAGGCGATCCCCCTGATCGCCTCCTCGATCATGTCGAAGAAGATCGCCGAGGGCACCGGCTCCCTCGTCCTGGACGTGAAGGTCGGCACGGGTGCTTTCATGAAGACGATCGAGGACGCCCGTGAACTGGCCTCCACGATGGTGGGACTGGGCACGGACCACGGCGTACGTACGGTGGCCCTGCTCACGGACATGTCCACCCCCCTCGGCCTGACGGCGGGTAACGCGCTGGAGGTCAGGGAGTCGGTGGAGGTCCTGGCGGGCGGCGGCCCCGCCGACGTCGTCGAACTGACCCTCGCCCTGGCCCGCGAGATGCTCGACGCCGCCGGGCTGAAGGACGCCGACCCGGAGAAGGCCCTGGCCACCGGCGTGGCGATGGACGTCTGGCGCCGCATGATCGCGGCCCAGGGCGGCGACCCGGACGCCCCCCTTCCCACCTCGCGCGAACAGCACGTCGTCAAGGCCCCCGCCTCCGGCGTCCTGACCCGCCTGGACGCGTACGACATCGGCATCGCCGCCTGGCGCCTGGGCGCGGGACGCGCCCGCAAGGAGGACCCGGTCCAGGCCGCGGCGGGCGTCGAACTCCACGCCAAGCCGGGCGATCCGGTGACCGAGGGCCAGCCTCTCCTCACCCTCCACACGGACACCCCGGAGCGGTTCGCGTACGCGCTGGAGGCGGTGGAGGGCTCGTACGACATCGGGGCGGCCGGAACGGAGTTCGCGGCGTCGCCGGTGGTGCTGGAACGCATCGTCTGAGCTGGGGTTTTCGCTGAGGGTGCCTCGTTGGGGTGAACGGGATCAGTGGTCCGGCACCGGTCCCGTTCGGCATGTTGACTGGCTCCATGAAGGTGATCGACGGCGACTACGTCAAGGCCGACGACGAGTGGGACGAACTCGTCCGGGTCTGGGAGCAGACGGACGTCCCCAAAGGGTGCAAGGTGGAGATCATCGAGGGGCTCATCACCGTGACCCCTCGCTCCCCCAACGCGCACCACTACATTGCCGGGCGCATCCAGCGGCGCCTCTACGAGGTGATCCGGGAGCACTGGGGCATCTATCAGCGGCTGGGAGCGGCTGTGCCCTCCCGGCTCGGGCTCTACGTGCCGGACCTCCTTGTGGTGCCGGAGGAGGAGCTGAGCGGGGACGACTGCTTCATCCCCGCGGGCGAGGCAGAACTCGTCATGGAGATCACCTCGAAGGCCACCGCGGCCAACGACCGGACCCACAAGGCCGCGGGCTATGCCGCTGCGGGCATCCCGCTCTACCTCCTCATTGACAGCCTGACTCCGGACGGCCCGACGATCACGCTGTACGGCGAACCGAAGGGGGACCACTACCGCCCCCTCGGCACCGCCAAGTTCGGCGAGGCCCTCAAGCTCCCCGCTCCCTTCGACCTCGTCATCGACACCAGCGAGTTCCCCGGCGACTGACGCACGTCACCCCAGCAGGGCGGCGATCACCACCAGCACCGGCACGGACAGCACCGTCGACAGCAGGATGGACTCCCGGGCCAGTACCTCGCCCACGCGGTACCGGCTCGCGTACGTGAAAAGGTTCTGCGCGGCGGGGAGCGCCGAGGTGACGACGACGTCGAGCAGGGGCGCCCCGCGCAGCCCGAACACACCGCTCGCCAGCGCCCAGGCCACCGCCGGCTGGCCCACCGACTTCAGGGCGACCGACAGCAGCACCGGGTGCCGTTCGGCACCCCGGCCCGGCAGGGTGCTGCCGCACAGGGAGATACCGAAGGCGAGCAGTACCGCGGGCACCGACATGTTCCCGATCAGCGTCAACGGATCCATGACCGGGCCCGGCACCGTCACACCGGCCGCCGAGACCGCGACCCCGGCCAGTGAGCCCACCGCGATCGGATTGCGCAACGGTGTGATCAGCGCCTGCCACAGCGGACGCTTCTCGCCCGGCCCCGACAGGTCCAGGACGGTGAGCGCGACCGGCGTCAGTGCGATCAGCTGGAACAACAGCACCGGCGCCACGAGCGAGGCGTCGCCCAGCACGTACACGGCGATCGGGATGCCGAGGTTGCCGGAGTTGACGTAACTGGAGCACAGCGCGCCGATCGTCGTCCGGCCCACGCCCCAGCGCCGTACGACACCGACCGCGACGAAGACCCCCGCCGCAGCGGCCGTGCTCAGCGCCGTGACCAGCAGACGGCTGGAGAAGACCACCGACAGGTCGGCCCCGGCGAGCGTCGTGAACAGCAGGGCCGGCGAGGCGACATGGAACGCGAGCCTGGTCAGCACCTCCCGTCCGTTCTCACCGAGATACCCGCGTCGTCCGATGATCCAGCCGACGCCGATGACGACGGCGATCACCGCGAACCCGGTCAGCACCCCGCGCACGAAACCCTCTGGGCGGTGCGGAGGCAGTCGGCGGTCACGGCTGGTGCTGATACATGGGGCATACACCCAACCCTCCGGGGAAGGCGGGGCAGGGTCAATGTGATCCTTGTCGGGCCGCGCGGACCGGCGGTGGTGCGGCCCGCGATGAGTTACGGCCCTCAGGACGGTCTACCGAACGTGGATGCCACGACACCCGCCGTACTCGTGCTGCCAGGACCCGTCACCAGAGACCAGGTGCCCCGGCTCTGCGCCGACCTGTGCGCGCGGCTGGAGAGCAGTGGGGCGGGCGTCGTGGTGTGCGACGTCGCCGGGATCGGCCCGCCCGGGCTGGCCACGGTCGACCTGCTCGCCCGGCTTCAGCTCGCCGCGCTGCGGGCCGGGGGCCGCATCCGGCTGCGGGGCCCCGATCCGGCGCTGCGCGCGCTACTGGGCCTGGTCGGCCTCGCCCTCGAGGTGGAGGGGCAGTCCGAAGAGCGGGAACCAGCGGGCGGTGTCGAGAAAGCAGTGGAACCCGGCGATCCGGCCGTCTGATATCTCCAGGACCTGGATCGCCCACGGGGTGAAGCCGCCCTTTTCCTGGTCCGGCTTGTACTGGGCGAAACCCGGCAGGCCGTTCACGGCGACCGGCACCAGGTGGGAGCCCGCGCAGGCCGAGCCCAGCGTCGTCATGAAGCCCGTGATGTCGTCCGTGCCGCGCAGCCACAGGTCGAAAGGCGGCATCGTCATGACCGCGTCCTCGTGCAGCAGAGCGGTCAGCGCGGCCATGTCATACCCCTCGAAGGCGGCCACATAGCGCTCCAGGAGCTTCTGCTGCTCCTCGTCGAGAGGGTCGGAGACGGCTGCCTCCGTGTCCTGTCCGTTGCTCTCCGCGAGCGTCGCCCGGGCCCTCTGGAGCGCGCTGTTGACCGACGCGACCGAGGTGCCGAGCAGCTCGGCGACCTCGCTGGCCTTCCAGGCCAGGACCTCGCGCAGGATGAGCACGGCGCGCTGCTTGGCGGGCAGCTTCTGCAGGGCCGCCATGAAGGCCAGCCGGACGGACTCCTTCGCGACGGCCGCCTCCGCCGGGTCGCCGGTCGTCGGCAGCACACGGGCGTCCGGCACCGGCTCCAGCCAGGTGTTGTCCGGGCGCGGGGAGAGCGCGGCCTGGGCCAGGGGAGTGGAGTCGCTCAGATCCACGGGACGGGCCCGCTTGTTGCCCGCCGTCAGCATGTCCAGGCACACGTTCGTCGCGATGCGGTAGAGCCAGGAGCGGAGTGAGGAGCGGCCCTCGAACTTCTCGAAGCTCCGCCAGGCCCGCACCATGGTGTCCTGCACCGCGTCCTCGGCCTCGAAGGACGAGCCGAGCATCCGGTAGCAGTAACCGGTCAGCTCGACCCGGTGCTTCTCCAGACTGACGTCCAGGTCTGTCGTCGTCGCCGTACCGTTGCTCATCGCCCACCCACCCCTGTGGCCGTCCACCTGTCGCGCCTCGTTGCGCCCAGTACTTCGGAAGCTACCGCAGCCCACTGACAACGGCCCCCCGAGCGGGTGAAGGCGCACGTCAGGGGAGCGGAGGGGCTGGGTACTCC
>NZ_VJZE01000308.1 GCF_009377205.1 Streptomyces phyllanthi | reverse complement strand
GTGGGGAGGTGGTGTGCGGGGAGGTGGTGGACGGAGAGGCGGTGGCCGGACGCGCCGTGGAGGCCGAGGCGAACACGGGGTGGGTGCGCAACGCCGCGAGACCGCGCCGTACATGGGTCTTGACCGTACCGATCGAGCATCCGAGCAGCTCGGCTATCTCGTTCTCGCTCAGGTCCTCCCAGAACCGCAGCACCATCACGGACCGCTGCCGCGCCGACAGCCCGGCGAGCGCCTCGGTCACGGCGGCCCGCTGCGTCACCGAGTCGGCGTGCCCGGCGTCCGACTGGTGCACCCGCTCCGGGAGCAACGGCATCAGCAGATGGGCGACGCGTCTCTTGCGGACGCGGCTGATGTTGTTGTTGACCAGGGACCTCCGTACGTAGAAGTCGACGTCGTCGCGCGGGATGCGCTGCCAGCGGGAGTAGACCTTCGCCAGCGTGGTCTGCACAAGGTCCTCGGCCTCGTGGAAGTCGCCGGTGAGCATGTGCGCGGTGCGCACCAGGCGGGGCCAGGCGGCGGTGGCGTACGCGGCGAAGTCGCCTTCGGAGGCCAGGACTTCGGGTTTCGGGTGCGACACGGACGACGGTCCTCGGGGTCGGGAACGTGGAGGTGGCGGGGCCGGGGGCGGCCGGCCCCGCCGGGGTGGTGACGGACGTGGTGGGCGTTCGGCGCTCAGCGGTTGGCGCTCAGCACCTGGCGCTCAGCGCGTCACCGCGGCAGCTGGGCGTAGACCCGGCCCTTCGTGTCGAAGACGGTGACCGCGCCGAGGAAGTCGGGGTCGCCACCGGACGCCTCGGGCACGGTCGTGATGCCGTACCAGACACCCCAGCCGGGCCTGCCCGGCAGCTCCAGCAGTTTGCCGCGCACCGGGCCGGCCTTCGTCTCCACCACGACGTACGACGCGGTGCCCCTGCCGCCGTAGTAGAGGCCGGACAGGTAGTAGTGCCCGTCCTCGGAGCCTTCCGCCTGGAGCGAGACTCCGGGCTGCGTCGGGTCGATGTTGCCGTCCACGATGCTGCGGAACTGCGGGTCCGGGTTGTCCGGCACGATCCAGTGCTTGCCCTCCTCGGTGAGCCACAGCTCGAAGCCGGGCGCGGCGACGACATGCTCACCCGGCTGGACGACGCGCGGCTTCGCCGGCTTGCCCGGCTTCGCCGCCGTCGCGGACTGCGCCTGGACGGTGTGCACCCGGAGGTCGTGCGCCGCCTTCCCCTGCGAGACGGCGTACGACACCGAGGACGTCCCCGCCAGCACGGCGGTGAGCGCGGCGGCGGTGACGTACTTGTGTATCCGTGCCATGAACGGACAACTCCCAGTGATGTGACGGTCGGTGGTCTGGTCGGAGAGCGCCTCTCGCGTCACTCCACCCCCTCAAACCCCGAGGGTCCGGCATCCGGAGGACACGCGCACCGGACTTCTTCGTTTTCGCGACGAGGGCCAGGGGTAGGCGCATCCAGCCTCCGGGCGGAACTAGGGAAGCGGTGGCCGTGGCTCCCAGGGACGAGGACGACGGGGAAGACGAGGACGACTACTGGGACGCGCACGGGGACGCATACGGCGACGCCGTGCGGGGTGCGGCGGTACCCGGTGAGATCCCGGGCCGGCTGTGCGCGGCGGCGGTCAGACTGCTGCCGGTGACGGGCGCGAGCGTGTCGCTGCGGGTCGCCGGTATGCCCGTACGGCTGAGCGCGAGCGACGAGGCGGCCGCGCGGGTGGCTCAGGTGCAGGAGACCGTGGGGGACGGGCCGTGCCGTCACGCGGCCGAGGTCGGGGCGCCGGTGTTCGCGTCCGACCTGACGCGCGGTGACGACGTCAGCCGCTGGCCGGTCTTCGCCCAGCAGGCCGTCGCGGCGGGGGTACGCGCCGTGTACTCCCTGCCGCTCGGGAGCGACACGGCGTGCGTGGGCACGCTCGACCTGTACCGCGACACCCCGGGGGAGCTGACGGGCCGCGCCCTGCGCAGCGCCCACCTCGTGGCCGGCGTGATGACGATGGCCCTGATGGCGATGGTCCGAGGACCGCAGTCCGCAGCGAGCGGCCTGCCCGCCGACCACGACGAGGTCCACCAGGCCGTCGGCATGATCATGGTCCAGCTCGGCGTCTCCGCGGACGACGCCCTGGCCCGTCTGCGCGCCCACGCCTTCGTCCAGGGCCGGACCACGGGGCAGACGGCCCGTGACGTGGTCGCCGGGCGGAAGAGGTTCGACCGCGATTAGGCGTGCTGTCCGACCCCGATCCACCGGACAGGCCCCAGGCGGCCTTGATCTTCGTACGGCAGGACGGTGCCAGGAGCGGTTCATGCCAGCGGTCATGGGTTCCTGGGCAGGATGACGGCGCATGACACTCGGGACGACCTCGGTGCGTGCCACGGCACGTCGTCCCCCAGGGGCACGTCGTCCCCCAGGGGCGCACCGCCACCTCTCCCAGAAATGAGCCCTCGTGTTCCCCGTACCCCGGGCCAAGCTGCTGAGCAGGGCGATCCTCGCGGGGACGTCCGTCTATCTGGCCGGCCAGGTGTGGCACACCCTCACCAACACCAACCGCTGGCCCTTCTGCACCTTCAACATGTTCGCGTACCACAAGCGGGACCAGGCGCTGCAGATGCGCGTACGGCTGTTCACCGGTGACGGGCACGCGGTCGGTCCCGCCGACCCCTGGTCGCTGCTGCCCCTGGAGTTCTTCCGGGTGGTCTCCGTACTCGAACGGGTCTTCCACACCCACGACGACATCGAGGCCCGTGACCGCTTCTGCCGGCAGGCCCTCGAGCGGCTGAACCGGAGCGGCTGGTCGTCGTGGGACGAGATCAAGGGCTCCTTCCGGCCGGGTGCGGGGCGGCGGTTCGTCGCCATGGAGCTCTTCTTCGTGGAGGTGGACTTCCGCACCTGTTCGCCGTTCGACCGCGCCCATGTGCTCAGCGCCGAGCTGGTGCACCGGTACGACCCCGGAGCGGTGGTACCGGAGGACGAGCCCGGCGCGGTGTGGCGGTTCGCGGAAGCGGGGGCCGGTCCGGCCGGGATCGGTCCGGCCGGGATCAGCACGGCCGGGATCAGCACGGCCGGGGCCGACCCGGCCACGAGCGAGGAGCACGAACATGCTGCCTGAGACTTCCGATGCCCGTGACCGGCTCGCGCTGGCCCGGCTGGCCACGGGCATCGCCGCGCTGAACACCCTGTGGCACCTGCCGCCCGGCGAGGTGCTCGCCGACCGGTGGCGGCCGGGGGAGGACGCGGAGGGAGACGGAGACGGAGGTGGAGGCGTAGACGGAGGTGGAGGTGGAGGCGTAGACGGAGGTGGAGGTGGAGACGGAGGCGGAGGCGGGGGCGGACCGGTCCGGCTGACCGCCGAGCAGTACGAGGCCCTGCGGCGGCTGGCGTTCGTCTCGATCGGCGCCTGGACGCTCGGCTGCGAGACGAAGGCGGTGAAGCTGGCCGCCAACGCGTCGTTCGCCGCCGTCCAGCGCCATGTCGCCCAGTTCGACCAGCGGGCGTGGAACTACAACTCGAACCTCAACGTCTACCTGCTGCTCCTGTCCCTGACCGACTCCCGGGGAAGCCTGGCCGAGGACGGTGAGGCCTCGTCACCCGAGGTGGCGGCCGCGGTCCTCGGTGCCATGCGGCTGTACTACGCCTGTGTCTACTTCCAGTCGGGGCTGTCGAAGCTGCTGCTGAGCGGGCCCTCCTGGGCCGATGGACGCACCCTGCGGGGAAGCTGGGCGGAGCTCGGGACCAGAGCGGGCAAGTGGCTCAGCCGCCGGCCCCTGAGCGTCGCCGCCGTCGCCAGCGCGTTCGCCCTCGGCTTCGAAGTCGCCTATCCGGCGGCGCAGTTCATGCTGCGCAGACGTCCGGGGGTCATCGGCGCCGCCTCACTGGCCTTCCACGCGTCGGTCAAGGCGACGATGGACATCAGCTTCTGGCATCACGCCGTGCACGCGTTGCCGCTCTTCGTACTCCCCCCGGAAACCGAGCGCCATACCGCACGGATACTCCGGCACCTGAGATTCCGCTGACCCGTCAGAAATGAACGGCCCTCCGATCCCTGTGGTTCGGAGGGCCTTTTCTGTTGCCTGGAATTTCCTCTTGCTGGCACCTTCCTGCCGCGCCCAATTGATGCCTGGGAGAAGTACTTCCGGAGGCGGTACGGGCATCGCATGATTAACCCATCGCCGAAACGGAACGGCGAAACCGGGAAGTGATTCCCGGTCAACCGAACCCCTCAAGGGAGTCGAAATGCTGAAGATCGTCAAGGTCGTCGTCGCCAAGGCCGTCTCCGGTCGGGCCTTCAACTAAGTTCAGTCGCTGCCTCGCAGGCCGGGAGCTACCGCCGCTCCCGGCCTGCGGCGCCGGAAGCCGGCACCTCTGGTGCCCCGTCGGAGGCGAAGAGTCCCATGACGAGCAACACCGCCCAGCAGCCGGCCGCCGAGCGTGAATCCATATGGCGGGACGCGACATTCCTGCGCCATTTCGCCGGAATGTGGGTCAACGCATTCGGCAACGGCGTCTTCAATATCGTCCTTCCCCTGCTGGTCCTCGATCGCACCGATTCCTTCGCGGCCATGGGAGGCGTCGCCCTGGCGACCCAGCTCCCGAAAGCATTTCCGGGACCACTCGTCGGTGTATTGGCGGACCGGCTCTCCCCGCGCGCGATGATGCTGTGGGCCTATCTGCTCCAGGCCGCTCTCGTGCTCACGATTCCGGCGGCCGCCGGAACGAGCACCGGCACCGTGTGGCTCATCGCGGCCATCGCCTACACGATGAACACCGTCGACCTCTTCGCGCGTACGGCCACCTTCGTGACCATCCCCCGCGTGTACGGCGACCGCCGCGGCAAGGTCAACACCGCCTTCGCCAGCGCGTGGACCTCGGCGTCCGTGCTCGGCCCCGCGATCGGCGGTCTGCTGCTCCAGGTGACCTCGGCCGATGTGCTGATGCTCCTGGACAGCCTCACCTTCGTAGCCATCGCCGCGGTCGTCCTGACCCTCGGCGTCCCCACGGAGCCGGGCAACACCTCCTCCGACCGGATGCGTGAGAGCGTCGCCCAGGGCATCGCCTGGTTCCGCAGGGCACCCGGTGCCGGACGCTTCCTCGGCTCGATCGCCGCGGTCGCCATCGTGTACGCCCCTCTGGGCACCCTCGCCGTCTTCGCCGTACGGGACGTCTACGGGGAGGGCCCCACCGAGGCGGGCATCGTCACGAGCGCCGCGGGAGCCGGGCTCTTCCTCGGAACACTGATCTGCCAGCGCCTCGACGACCGGCCCAAGGAGCCGGTGATGCGCCGTGCGGCCCTGTGCATGGCGGCTGGCTCGGCGCTCTTCGCCGTCCCGTCGTGGATCGGCGCCGGGGCCGCGATGCTGGTGGTCAACCTCTGCGGCATGGTCTACGCCGTCTCCCGGTCCAACCTGATCCAGGAACGCGTACCGGTCGAGCACCTGGGCCAGACGATGACCACCGTCCAGTCCTTCGAGTCCGCGGCCCAGCCGGTCTCCGTCGCCGCGGTCACCGCCGTACTCGCCGTCGCCGGCCTCCCAGGGGCCGCCGTCTTCCTGACCGTCTTCTCCCTCGTGGGCGCTCTGCTCGTCCTCGGCGGGGGACGGATGCTGCTCCCCGGTACGGACGCGGCTGCCACCACCACACCCGGCGGCAAGAGCTCCACCTCTTCCGAATCCCTGACCGCGACCGCCCCCATGGCGGCACACGGAGGCACCCGATGACATCGATCAACCTGCACCAGGGGCTGTCGGTCCTGCAGCCCGGCAAGGACCTCATGATCGGCCTGATGCCCCCCGCGGCGCTGGTCATCGAGGACGCGCCGGACTATCTGCGCCATGTGCTGTCCGCCTTCTCCTCGCCGGTACGGGAGGAGGACGCCCTCGCGACCGTCGAGGCGCACTCGGGGCTGCCGACCTCCGAGGCGAAGCAACTGCTCGACGAACTCCGCGGTGCCGGCGTCCTCACCGCACAGTGGATCGACCGGCAGGAGCGCTACAGCAGGCACCGCCTCTACTTCGGCGTCGCCGGCCACCAGGGCGACCCGATGGACGTGCTGCGCAACCGCTCGATCGGCCTCATCGGCACCGGCGGAATCGGCAGCAACGTCGCGATGATCCTCGCCGCCGCGGGGATCGGCCGGCTGGTGGTGGCCGACGCGGACGTCGTGGAGACCACCAACCTCACCCGGCAGTTCCTGTACACCGAGGGCGACGTCGGCACACCGAAGGTCGAGGCGCTGGCGCGCCGCGTGCGTGAGCGCAACGCGGACGTACGGGTCGACATCGTCAACGACACCTTCGACTCCCCGGACTTCGCCGTACGGCACTTCGCGGACTGCGACCTGGTCGTCCTGTCGGCCGACACCCCGCAGGACGTCCACCGGTGGCTCAACGAGGCGTCGGTACGCACCGGCGTCCCGTACAGCTGCGCCGGCTATCTGGACACGATGGGCATCGTCGGCCCCCTCGTCGTACCGGGCAGCACGGCCTGCCTGGAGTGCGACTACGCGAACACCAGCCTCGCCGCGTTCAACGGCGGGAACCTGGAGGGCACGGACTTCACCGAGTACAACCGCGCGTACCAGGCCCCGAGTTACGGCCCGCTGAACGCCATGGTCTCGTCGGTGCAGGCCAACGAGGCGCTGCGCTTCCTGCTGGGCCTGCCCACCAGGTCCCTGGGGGCGAAACTGCTGCTGGACTCGATGGAGTACGGCGTGCAGCCGGAGCCGTACGAGCGCGACGAGCAGTGCTCGGCCTGCGGTGAGGGCGCGCGGAAGCCGGTGCCGGCCGGCGTGTAGCGCGCCGTTCCTACGGTGCCGGCCGGAGCGGCAGCTCCATCTCGATCTCGCTGCTGCTCTCGTCGAGCGGGTACGGCTCCGTGTGGCCCGTGGGCGTGAACCCGCTGCGCCGGTAGAAGGCGATGGCCCGGTGGTTGTCCTCGTGGACCAGGAGGACGAGGCGGTCGGCGGCGTTGTCCTCACGGGCCCAGCGGACGATCTCGTCGAGCATGAGGCCGGCCGCACCGCCCTCCGGGCCCCGGTGGCCGGGGTGCAGCCATACGCTCACCAGCTTCGCCGTGCCGGGCGCGGACAGGAAGCCGCTCATGGTTCCCACCCAGGTGCCGTCCGGGCCGGCCGCCGCGACGCCGATGTTGCCCGGCCCCGCTGAGCGCGAGGCCCGGAACCGCCACTCGCTCTCCGGGTGCCGCAGCGCCTCTTCGACGGTTTCCAGGTAGGCGAGGGGCGTGTCCTCCAGCATCTGCAGGCGTATGGAACGGCACTGCCGCCAGTCGTCGGCGCGGACACGGTGGAGTGTGTAGTCCATGGTCGTGGATCCTCTCAGGCATGTGGGTGCCGCGTGCAGTTGATGCCACCCGGAAGCCCTTCCGCCGTCCCGCCGCCCTGAGCAGACTCGTGGATGTCAGGGCGCGCAACCGCCACCGGGAAGCCGGGGAAAGGGCTTCCGGCCGCCGCCCGACCCATCACTGACGTGCTGCTCCTAGGGGGAAACCACATGTCTGTCGCACGCCGCATCGCTTCCGTCTCCGCCGCTTTCGCCTTCGGATTCGCCACCGTCGCCACCGCCACCGCCGACGCGCAGGCCGCGAACAGCGCCGTCCAGCGTGTTCAGAGTGGCGGAGGCGACGGCGCCGGCTGGGACTACGTACTCGCCTCCGGAGGCGACGGCGCCGGCTGGGACTAGTCGAGCCAGCCCCGCTGCGCCGCGCGTGCTCCCGCCTCGAAGCGGCTGCGGGCCTCCAGCCGGCTCATCAGGTCCGACATGGTGCGCCGTACGGTGCGCAGGCCGATGCCCAGTTTGCGGGCCGCGATCTCGTCGGTGTTGCCCTGGAAGAGGAGCCGCAGCAGTTCCGCTTCCTGCGGGGTGAGTCCCGCGTCGTTCTTCTCGCGGTCACGGTCCGTCTCGAACGGGGCGGCCGAGTCCCAGAACTTCTCGTAGAGCGCCGTGAGCGCCGTGATGACGCCCGGGCCCCGCAGCACCGCGGCACCCTTCCTGGTGTTCTCGGGGTCCACCGGCAGCAGGGCGACCTCGCGGTCGAACATGACCATACGGAGGGGCAGCGTCGGGGAGGTGCGGACCTCGCCTCCCCGCTCGATGAGCCACTGCGCGTAGTTGAGCGTCGCCTGGTCGTTGCGCACGCTGTCCAGATAGAGCGTGAGGACGCGCACCCCACGGTCCATCAGGTCCTGGTCCAGCGGTTTGCTCGCCTCCAGACTCGCCGCCGACTGGGCGCCGCCCGGCATGAAGGACAGGCACTCCCGCTCACACCGGTGGGCGAGCTCCTCCAGCCGCCCCTGGATCGAGTCGATGCCGAGGAGGTACTCCACGTCATGACGCTCCCGGTGGGGTCCGCCCGCGTACTCGTCGACCAGCCGCATGACGGCCGCCTGGCCCTCGGCCAGCCGCTGCTGCTCACGCAGAAGGACGCTCTCCTGTTCCTGGAGAAGCAGGCGCAGACCCACCTCGGGACTCACCGCGCGCACGCTCCCCGCGTTCCGCAGCGAACCGCGCAGTAAGCGCAGCTGCGACAGCCGGTCGAGCGACTCCCGCACCTCGCCCTCCGAGTACCGCAGCTCGGTGGCGATCTCCGCTGCTCCCCAGTCGTGCCGACGGAGCATCAGTCGGTAGACCGCCTCCGTCCTCTCGTCGATCCCCAGCACCTCAAGCACGAGGGCCCCCCTGTCTTACCAACGGGCAGTCACGTCCCGTATGAACAGCGCTCGATATTTACAGTTCGGAAGGTGACCGGCAAGGGCTTCCTACCGCCGGTACGCCCCTGGCAGCTTGGTGCCCGACCCGCCGTGCCGGGCAGGTTCCTGCCACGCGCAGGTCATGCCACCCCGAGGGGCTTCCCGCGCCGGACGGGGCCGCTGAGACTGGGGGTCATGACCGGCATCGAGCGGACCAGACCCAGGGTCGCCCTGGTCGGCAACCGCAACGACCACTCACCCGCCCACCCGCGCCTGGAGGCGTTCGGCCCGCATCTGGCCGTCGAACTGGAGTGGGTCGCCAGCCAGAACGTCACCGGCGTCGCCGACCTCGCCGGCTACGACGGGATCTGGGTCATTCCCGGCTCGCCCTACGTCTCCCGGGACGGCGTGCTGACCGCCATCAGGCACGCCCGTGAGACCGGTGTCCCGTACCTCGGGACCTCCGGCGGCTTCCAGCAGGCGCTCGTCGAGTACATGCGCAACGTGCTCGGCGTCGCCGGCGCCGACGACGTGCGGTACGACCCCGGTACGGCGACGCCGGTGATCATCCCGCTGGTCTGCTGTCTCACGGGACGGCAGGTGTCGCTCCACCTCGGGGACGGCACCCGGCTTTCCGGTGTCTACTCCGGCGCGGAACAGATCACGGAGACGTTCCACTGCCGGTACGGCCTGAACCCGGACTTCGCCGACACCATCGAGCGCAGCGACCTGGTCATCAGCGGCTGGGACTCCGAGGGGGCGGCCCGCGCCGTGGAACTGGCCGACCACCCCTTCTTCATCGGCACGCTGTTCCAGCCCGAACTGTCCTCGGAGCCCAGGGCGGTCCACCCGCTCATCGAGGCGTACACCCGTGCCGTCCTGCGGCACGCGGGCGTCGAGCCGTACGAGCCCGCCCGCCTCTCCTGACACCCCCTCTCGGCCGTAAGGGGGCATCGGCTCACCCGTACGCGTTCCCGCGCTGGCGGGCGGTCCCCGGCGGTGTTGCCCTGGGACGCGATGCCACGTTCTCGGGAGGCCGGCGCCATGCAACGTCCGTACCGTCTGTTCACCCTGGTGCTCAGCGCCGGACTGCTGGTGCTGGCGCTGGCCTGGCTGCGGGAGGCACAGCAGTACGACCCCGAGGACTCCCCGGCGAGCACGGCACCCTCCGCGGCCTCCCTGGGATCCCGCCCGGTCGCCCCCGCCCCGGCCCTCAGCGGCACCCGGCTCAGAGGCGCCCTCCTGCGGACGGACGATCTCGGCTCGTCCTGGGGCGGCACGCAGGGTGCCGCCACCTGGCGGGACGGACTGCTCAAGGGCCGGGCGGACCGGCCCGAGTGCCAGGAACTGCTCGACGCCGTGTATGCCGAGGACCTGCTGGGCGAGCCGAACGGCGCGACGGCGGTCGCCGGGTTCGACGACACCGAGTACGGCGCCCAGGTGCGGTACCAGGTGGGCGCGTACCGGAAGGCAGGCGTCGACGAGAAGATCGCGCATGTGGGCGAACTCGCCGGGAAATGCCAGGAGTTCACGGTCGCGGGGGTGGGCGGGCAGACCTACGGCGCCCGGGTCGAACCCGTCGAGATCCCCCCGGTCGGCGACGCCCGCCAGGCCCTCCGCCTGACGGTCGGCGGCGAGGAAGGGAACGGCGACGCGTTGACGCTCGACATCGCCGCCCTGCGCGTCGGAGACGGCGCCGCCCTCCTCACCCACGGCGGCCTCTACGGCATCAACCCCGAGACCACCCGCCACGCCGCCGAACTCGGCGCCCGACGCCTCCAGCAGGCCGTCAGCCCTCCGCCGTCGCCGACGCCCGCCAGGCCCTCCGGCTGACCGTCGGCGGACGCAGCAGATCGTTCCCGGTCAGAGCACCCGGCTGTCGTACGGGACCCAGGCGCGCTCGCCCGCGTCGTTCGTGCCGTACCAGTAGCGCGGTTTTCCCTTGATGCTGGTGGTGCGGAACGGGCGGCCGTGGTCGTCGATGCGGATCGTGCCGGTGCGGCCCTGGGAGGACCATTCGAGTTCGAGGTGCCACTGGGCGTCGTAGGTCTGTGTCGTCGCGTCGACCAGCAGCACCTCCGGGTCCTCGGCGGAGACGCGGTAGGGGAAGCGCACGGCCGGGATGGTGTGTTCGATGTCGGCGCCGTCCTCCGGGCGGGCGGTGGGGCGGTCGGCGTCGAGGTTCACGGTGAAGCGGCGGGGCGTGAGCTCGCTGCCGCAGCCCTGGTCCATGGCGTACGTGTTCCCGGCGGCCGGGTTGCCGCGGCTGACGACGCGGACGTGGAGCGCCTGAAGGACCACGGCCGTGGACGACCGCCCCTGCACCGAGATCCGCACCATCTGCCGCCCGTGCACCGCGCCCTGCGTCGCCGCCCACACCCCGGCGTCCTGCTGCGCCGGCGGCGGAGGCACCTGCGCGGGCGGCTTGTCGATGACGTAGTCGTGGCCGCAGCCCTTGTCCCAGACCAGGGAGTCGGAGCTCCAGGTGAGGGGCAGGCCGGTGGTCGGCTTCGCGGCCGAGGTGGGGCTGGGGGAGGTCGGACTGGAGG
>NZ_VJZE01000307.1 GCF_009377205.1 Streptomyces phyllanthi | reverse complement strand
GCGCGGGCGGCCTCCATGTCGGCTCCTATGTCGCCGATGAGGGCGGTGCGTCCGGCCGGCACGCCGAGTCGCCGGCAGGCGGCCAGCACCAGACCGGGGGCGGGTTTGCGGCAGCCGCAGCCGTCCCCGGGCCCGTGCGGGCACACCGCCCACACGGCGAACGGCCCGAGCAGCTCCTCCACCCGTCGCCGTACGGCTTCGACCTGAGGCCGGGTCAGCAGCCCGCGGGCCACGCCCGACTGGTTGCTCACGACCCCGGCGGGGATCCCCGCGGTCCGTACGGCGTCGACGGCCTCCCGCGCCGACGGCATGAGCGCGACCCGTTCCGGGTCCCCGTTGTAGGGCACGTCGGTCACGAGCGTGCCGTCGCGGTCGAAGAGGACGGCCGCCGGGAGGGAGTCGTCCGCGTCGTACCGGGGCGGCGGGGGCACGGGTCCGTCGAACAGCCAGGGGCCGGTCATGACGGCATCCGTTCGCGGGCGGGCGGCCGTACGGCGTGCGGTGGCCCACCGGGGCCGTACGGCCGCAGCGGAGGCGTGGCTCGGTGGACGACCTGTCCGCGCAGCCAGTGCCAGGTGGCGGCGGGCGGGATGAGGACGCTGGTCAGCGTCATGGTGAGGATCTCGTCCCGGGTACGCGGACCCGGCAGGATCCGGGCCAGGGCGAACTCGGCGGTACCGGCCAGCCAGGCGCTGGCGCAGGCCGCGGCGGCGCGGCCCCTGCCGAGCAGGGCGCAGGCCAGGGCCGCCGCCCCCGCTCCCGTGACCGCCAGATGGGCCGGCAGGCGCCCCCGTGGCGCGTCCGCGCGGCGCCACCAGTCGCGGCCGTGCAGCCGGGTCATCAGGACGTCGTCGGCGTTGCCCGCCTGGAGGCGGACGGAGGTCCAGCGTCCGGCCGGCCGTACGGGGTGGAGGGTGGTGCGGCCGCCCTCGGTGAGGGTCCAGCCGGCGTCGAGCACGCGCAGCGCCAGGTCCGCGTCCTCCCGGAAGGCGCGCCGGAACCGTTCGTCGAAGCCGCCGACGGCCTCCAGCGCCTCCCTCCGGTACACCATGTCGGCGGTGATCCAGCGTGCGGTGGCGAGTTGGGCGGTGCCCCGTTCCCAGTCCGTCGGGCGGCGGTGCGCCGGGAGGGGCACCTCGATCCTGGCGGTGATCCCGGCGGTCCGGCCGGTCACCTCCGCGAGGTCGAGGGCGAGGTCGTCGCACCAGGTGGGGCCGGGCATCACGTCGTCGTCGAGGAAGGCGATCCAGGGCACGCGTCCGGCCGCCCGCCAGCCCGTGTTGCGGGCGGCGGCGGGCCCGCGCGCGCCACCGGGCACGACGGTGGTGCGGGACCGCAGGGACGGCGGGAGGTCGAGCGTGACGGGCGGGCCTTCGGTGTCCGCGCGGTCGTCGACGAGGACGACCCGTGCCGGCTTCGGCCCGCTCGCCTCGGCCAGGGCACGCAGGCACACGCCCAGACCGGGACGTCCGAGCGTCGGTATCACCACGGCGTACGTGGCGTCCCCGGCGTCCTCCCCGTGCCCCGTCGCCGTCACGTCTGCGTGGTCTCCGTGGTCCGTCATCGCATGCCCCTCGCGTCGTCGGAGCGGAAGAGGTCCCCGCGCCGGACCGCGTACGGGCCGATGGCCAGCAGGTCGACGGGTGAGGAGCCGAAGCACTCGAGCGCGTCGCGCGGGTCGTCCACCATGGGCCGGCCCGCGGTGTTGAGGCTGGTGTTGACGACCACGGGCAACCCGGTGAGCTGCTCGAACTCACCGAGCATCCGGGCCACCAGCGGCTCCCGCGCCGGATCCACGGTCTGGACGCGGGCGGTCCCGTCGACGTGGACCACGGCCGGGATCCGCTCGCGCCAGGCGGGCGCCACGTCGTGCACGAACAGCATGTACGGGCTGGGCAGCGGGCCGTGGAAGATCTCGGCGGCGCGGTCGGCGAGGACCATCGGGGCGACGGGCCGGAACTGCTCGCGGCCCTTGACGTCGTTGAGCCGTTCCAGATTGCCGGCGTGCCCGGGGTGGGCCAGCAGCGAGCGGTGGCCGAGCGCCCGGGGGCCGTATTCGGAGCGGCCCTGGAACCAGGCGACGATCTGGTTGTCCGCCAGTGCGCGGGCCACGGTGGCGGCGATGTCCGGCGGCCGGTCCAGCGGTACGGCCGCCGTCTTCAGCCAGGCTCCGAGCTCCGCGTCCGACCAGTCCCGGCCCAGATCGGCGCCGGTCATGGGCTCCGGCTCGTCCCCCGCGCCGGCGGCCAGCAGCAGGGCGCCGCCCAGGGCCGTACCGGCGTCACCGGCGGCGGGCTGCACCCACACCCGGGAGAAGGGGCCCTCGCGGGCGATACGGGAGTTGGCGACGCAGTTGAGGGCGACTCCTCCGGCGAGGGTGAGCACGCTGTCGTGGGTCCGGCCGTGCAGCCAGCGCACGAGGTCGAGCAGGGTCTCCTCCAGGACGGCCTGGGCGCCGGCGGCGGCGTCCGCGTGCTCCTGGGTCCACGGCTCGTCCGGGGCGCGGGGCGCGCACAGTTCGCGCCAGGGCACGCCGGTGGCGTGGAAGCCGCCCTCGCCGGTGGGGTACACGTGGCGGCGCAGTTCGGACAGCATGCGCGGGGTGCCGTGGGAGGCGAGGGCCATCACCTTGAACTCGTCGGAGGAGCGCAGGAATCCGAGGTGCGCGGTGAGTTCCTCGTAGACGAGTCCCAGCGAATGCGGCAGTTCCTGCGCGTACAGCGGCTCCAGCCGGTCCCGTACCCGGCGCGCGGCCAGGTGGGAGGCGCGTTCCCCGCGGCCGTCGAGGACCAGGACGGAGGACGGCTCCGCGCCGGGCGCGGCGTACGCGCTCGACGCGGCGTGGGCCATGTGGTGCGGTACGAAGCGGACGATGCCCGGGTCCAGTCCGGGCAGCGCGGCCTTGAGGAAGCCGGGTGCCTCGCGCGCGTAGGTGAGGCGGAGATGGTCCCAGGGGTCGTCCAGGCCCATGTCCTCGGCGGGGCGGGCGAGCGCCGGGTCGAAGGAGTAGGTGACGGCGTCCAGGTCCCGCGGGCGCAGACCGGCCCGCTTCAGGCACCAGGCGGCGGCCTTCTCGGGCAGTTCCCAGGCGGAGAACGGCACCGGCCTCTTCCCGTGCTTGCGCCGGGAGAACCGCTCCTCCTCCGCGGCGGCGACGGTCCGCCCGTCGATCACCAGGGCGGCAGCGGGGTCGTGGAAGAGGGCGTTGATTCCGAGGATGCGCATGAGCGGTGCCAGGCCTTTCGACGAATCGGGGCAGAGCGGACGCCGTGCACAGGAGGTGGGCCGAGAGGGTGCCGCCAGAAGGTCGGCGGGCCGGACGATCAGGGGCCGGTCCGGTCACAGGCCCAGACGGTCAGTGACCGGCTTCGGCGCGGAACCAGTCGATCGTGCGGCGCAGGCCTTCCTCCGCGCTCACCCGGGGTTCCCAGCCGAGCTTGTCGCGGGCCAGCGTGATGTCCGGGCAGCGCACCGCCGGGTCGTCCACGGGCCGCTCGATGAAGCGGATCTCCGAGGACGCCCCGGTGAGGCCGATGACGAGCCGCGCCAGGTCGAGCATGGTGATCTCCACGGGATTGCCGATGTTGACCGGGCCCCGCATGCCGTGGGCGGCCGCCGCGAGGATGCCGCGCACGGTGTCGTCCACGTAGCACAGCGACCGGGTCTGGTATCCGTCGCCGGTGACCGTGAGGGGTTCGCCGGCCAGCGCCTGCCGGACGAAGGTCGGTACGGCACGGCCGTCGTGGCCGCGCATCCGGGGACCGTAGGTGTTGAACAGCCGCACGATGCACGCGTCGGTGCCGTTGCTCTCGGTATGGGCGGTGGTCAGCGCCTCGCCGAAGCGTTTGGCCTCGTCGTACACGCTGCGCGGGCCGACCGGGTTGACGTTGCCCCAGTAGCGCTCGTCCTGCGGATGGCGCTGCGGGTCCCCGTAGACCTCGGACGTCGAGGCCAGCACGAAGCGGGCGGCGACGCCGTGGGCGAGCTGCAGGGCGTTGCGGGTGCCGAGACTGCCGGTGTCCATCGTGTGCAGGGGCAGCCGCAGATAGTCCGCGGGGGATGCCGGGGACGCGAGGTGCAGGACGAGATCGGGCGGCCGTACGACAGGGATGCCCTCCGCCACGTCGGCCTGGACGAGCGTGAAGCCGGGACGGTCGGCCAGCGCCGATATGTTCTCGGCCCGACCGGTGCTGAAGTCGTCCACGCAGGTGACGGCCGCGCCCGAGTCCAGCAGCGCGGCACACAGGTGGGAGCCGACGAATCCCGCCCCGCCGGTGACGACGGCGTGTTCCCAGCTCCGTGAGATGGCGTCGGTCATGCGGTGTCTCCTCCGTCAGCGGCGTGCGGGCAGCCGGCACGGGTCTCGTACCTGCGCTCCCGGGGAGGGCGGCCGAAGACCGTGCATCCCTTGACGAGCGTCCGCCGCCCGGGCGCCGGGGGCACGGTCGCGTACGGCATCCGGGTGACTCACGGAGAGTGACCGCCCGCGTGCGGTGCCCGGACGGGCGGGCACCGGGCTTCCCACGGCACAAGAACCGTGATCAGGCGATGGGCGCGGTCAGGCGATAAGCGCCTCTCCCGGCTTCAGACGGTCGAGGAGCTGGGCGTGGTGCAGTTCGGCCACGGGAGCGAGGAGATCGGGGTGGCGCAGCAGTGCCGCCGCCCGCCGGTCGCGTTCGTCGGGGGCGACCAGGCGCCGGAACTCGACCGGCGTCCCCGCCGCGTGGCCGCCCTGGGTGACCTCGGCCACCGCCAGTTCGGCCAGTTCCGGATCGGTGAGCAGGCAGGCCGCCCAGCTCGCCACGATCTCGTCCACCCAGGTGCGCCAGGCGTACCCGTCCGGGTCGTCGGACCCCGCCCCGTCCGCGCCCGTGATCCAGTCGAGCCGGCCGGAGCCTCCGGGGCCCGCCATCCCGACCAGCGCGGCGTCCATCGCCGTCGGATAGCGCAGCCATGCCGCGACCGTCACTGCCTGCCGCGCCTGCACCTCGCACAGGGCGACGTCCAGCGCACCGCCTCCCGACGGATAGGCGCAGGTCAGCCACTGGGTGGTCGCCGCGATGAGAGGAGAGAGGTCTGCGAGCACAGCCGGGCCGTCCGAGGTACTGACTGGAGAACAGGGAAACCGCACCGAACGGTAGCCCGCGGCACCTACGGGACGACATGGCAGGGATCTCGCCGGGGACGTGGCTTCGGCCACACTTCACAGCTCTTGACGCACGACTCATGTGACTTCCTGAAGTCCCACCGAGCGAGTAGCCGCATTCGACTTCCGGAAGTCCATGGGATTCCCCACTCGAATCACTCGCAATATGACGCCCTCACGCAGGGCGAGAAGCCGGACATGCACGGAACTCCGCACCGGAGAATTTGCATCGAGGAGTTCACGCCATGGATTGCGCTCGTGCACCTCGTACGCCCCATGCTGCGGTGGCTGTTCGCCCCGGAGCGATGGTGGAGCGGCAGCCGTACGGCCCTCCACGCCACGCTGCTCACCGGGGGCAAGTTCGGGGGAGCCGTCGGCGCGGCCCGGCTGACCGGGTCCGGGTGGCGGGAGGCCGTGGTCATCGGCACTCCGTCTGATGAACACCCGTGGCCTCACCGAACTGATCATCCTCAACGTCGGCCTGAGCATGGGTGTCCTGGACGACAGGTTGTACGCGGCGATGGTCGTCATGGCCTTGGTGACGACGTTCCTGGCCGGGCCCCTGCTGCAGCGACTCTGTCCGCCGGCCGCCGCGCCCGCTGCCGTACCGCACCCCGCAGTGAAGGTGAAACAGCAGAGCCGTCGGGCGTCCTCGCCCGCGAACGGCCCCGCACGCCCGGTCCCCCGGTGAGGCCGCACCTGGCTGGTGGATCCCCTCGACGGCGGCGACAACGCGGCGATCGGGACGCCCGGCCACGTGGCGGGGCTCCACCACCTGCCGCGACCGAAGGGCTGCCGGGCCGACCGGCTGGCGGGCCCCATGGGCCGACAGGCTGACTGACGGGCCATCAGTTCCCAGCACCGGACCTGCTCACATCCGATCTATCTTCGGCCGGTTGCGCTCGTTGACGCGCCATGCGGCCAGTTCTACGCTGCGCCAGACGATAGATCCGATGATTCGTTCCTGTTGTTCCGCCCGCCCCATCCAGCGCGACGTCCACCAGGAAGGATTGGCATGAACCCCTCAAGGCGCACCGTTCTCGCCGCCGGCGGCCTGCTCGCCGGCGGAGCCGTCTGGGCCATGACCCCGTCGACGTCCTCCGCCGCGATCGCGTCCCCCACGGACGGCTGGAGAAGGACCACGTTCACCTACAGCATGCAGAAACCGTGGAACCTCGATCTGAGCGACCGTTACAGCAACAGCGGCGGTGTCCACCGCATGTGGGTGTACAGCACGGACGAGCCCATGTCCGAGGGCAGTTCCACCGACCCGCGCACCGAGATGCGCTGGAAGCAGGAGTACACGTCCGGACAGCACATGTGGGACGCCGACGTGTACCTCCCGTCCGGCACGAACGGCGCGACCTTCGCGCAGATCCTCCGTGTGATCCACCCCGAGGGCACCCCCGCCACGGACTTCATGCTCAACGCCTACAGCGCCGACGGCGGCACGGTGAGGGCGTACGACCGTACGGTCCTGAAGACGAACGCGTACGACACGTGGTTCAACGTCAAGCTCGAACACAACGCGTCGAGCGGCACCGTCAAGGTCTACTTCGACGACCGGTTGGTCCTGACGACGGCGGACCGGGGACCGGCCACCCGCCACTTCAAGAACGGCGTGTACCACCACGGCAGCGGCCGGGCCGAGGCCCGCTTCCGCAACATCACGTACTGGACGCGTTGAGCCGTCGAGCGACGCATCGAGCCTTGGAGGTACCCCCATGACCTCTCGACGAGCAGTACTCGGAACCGCCTTGGGCGGTACGGCACTTGCCACCCTGCCAGGGACCGGAGCCGCGCAGGCCGACCCCGCCCACGACGCCGCCGGTGGCGTGGCCTCCGGCGGCAGCGGCCCCTGGCGGCTCCGTAACCGTATGGCCTCCGACACCGCGTGGTCCGCGTTCCTCCGCGGCCAGGACCTGCTGTGGCGCCGCATGCCCACGCTGTGGCACGAGGGGCCGTTCCTCGGGGACGGCCGCCTCGGCAACATGGTGTACCAGGAGCCGGGGAAGAACAGCGTCCGCTTCACCGCCAGCACGGCGAAGTCCAGTACCACCCGCCCCAGTTCGGCAGCGGCTGGGGCACCTGCCGGCTGCCCGTGGGACATCTGACCCTCGACCCGGTCGGCACGATCACCGGGGTCGACTGGCGACTGAGCCTGTGGAACGCCGAGTTGACCGGCACGATCACCACGAACAAGGGCACCCTGGCCTTCTCCGCCCTCATCCACGACGGGATCTTCGCCGCGCGTGTGAAGCCCGAGGGCGAGGAGGAGGTCCGCTGGACGTTCCACCCCGAGGAGGCCGTCAGCCCCCGGAAGATCAGCGAGGCACCACCCTCCGGGTACGTCGCCACCCCGCCCTGGACCACGCGGACCACCGGCGATGAGGAGCCCGGAGACGCGGGCTTCGCCCCCGCCCGCTCGCGTGCGTGCAGGTGCCCGCTCGCACACGAGCACGCACACGCGTGCCCCCTTGCTCACATCTGAGCGCACACCTACCCTCACTTTGTGCCGCTAATAAACAAAACCCGTTCGGGCAGCGCCGCACCGGGCGACGACCTCACCCGCCTCCGTATCGTCCTCACCGCCTTCTTCGCCCTCGACGGCTTCGTCTTCGCCGGGTGGGTCGTGCGCATCCCCGCCATCAAGGAACAGACCGGCGCCTCCTCCAGCGCCCTCGGCCTCGCCCTGCTCTGTGTCTCCGCCGGAGCGGTCGTCACCATGCCGCTGACCGGGCACCTCTGCCGCCGCCACGGCAGCCACCCGCTCACCGTCATCTGGGCCGTCCTGCTCTCTCTGAGCGTCGCCCTGCCCCCGCTCACCCACTCGGCAGCAGCACTCGGCGCCGTGCTGTTCGTGTTCGGCTGCGCCTACGGCGGGCTCAACGTGGCCTTCAACAGCGCCGCCGTCGACCTGGTCACCGCCCTGCGGCGGCCCGTCATGCCGAGCTTCCACGCCGCCTTCAGCCTGGGCGGCATGATCGGCGCGGGGCTCGGCGGCCTGGTCGCGGGCTCCCTGTCCCCCGCACGCCATCTGTTCGGCCTGACCCTGATCGGCCTGCTGGTGACCGCTGTCGCGGGGCGTACGCTGCTGCGCCACGCACCCCCGGTGCCACCGCGTCAGGCGCGCCCCGGGGAAGGCTCCGGGAAAAGCGCCCCACGCCGGCTGGACGCCCGTACCCGCGGCCTCGTCGTCATCTTCGGCGTGATCGCCCTGTGCACGGCGTACGGCGAGGGCGCCCTGGCCGACTGGGGCGCCCTGCACCTGGAGGAGGACCTGGGCTCCTCGCCGGGTCTCGCCGCGGCCGGCTACGCGTGCTTCGCCCTGGCCATGACGATCGGCCGGCTGAGCGGAACCGCGCTGCTCGAACGCCTGGGCAGGACCCGCACCGTCGTGGCCGGTGGCACGACCGCCGCGGCCGGCATGCTGCTCGGCTCCCTCGCGCCCTCCGTGGGGGCGGCGCTGCTCGGCTTCGCCGTCACCGGGCTCGGTCTGGCCAACATCTTCCCGATCGCCGTGGAACGCGCCGGAGCCCTGGCCGGCCCCGGCGGCGTCGCGACCGCGTCCACGCTCGGCTACGGCGGCATGCTTCTCGGGCCGCCCGCGATCGGGTTCATGGCGGACTGGTTCTCCCTGCCCACCGCTCTCACCAGCGTCGCGGCCCTTGCTGCCGTGGCCGCCGCCGTCGGATCCGCGGTACGGCGCGGGACCTCGGGCTGACGGTCCCGACCTCGTCCCGCGCGCGTCAGCTCCACGCGCGCCAGGCGGACTCCAGGTCGGGGTGCAGGGTGACCCGGGCCTGACCGGTGACGCGGTCGTGGACCGCAGTCGGGGCTCCTATGAGATGCAACCGCACGGCCGGACCGAGGGCGAAGACACTCCGTACGTCCTCCGCCGCGACACCCTCGGCGCAGCGCAGCTCCCGCAGGTCGAGGAAGAGTTCCCGGTTCCCCTGCCCCGTGCCGGCGCGCAGTACCTGGTGGAGGCGGTGCCGGGTGGTGGCGGAGAGCGTTCCGCTGACGGCGATCCACACCCGCGACGGGGCCACGGCCAGCACCCGCATCCGTATGACCTCGATCCCCAACGGCGCCCCCACTCACCGTGTCACCAGCACCGCACCACGCGTCATGCTGCAAACGGTCACGGAGTGTACTCAGCGGTGAGCTGTGCAGCGGAGGGGCTCGGACAGGCCGCCCCAGAACCCTCACAGCGCACTCGGAATGGGCTCAGCCCATACAGCGGACACACAAAGGGCGCTGACGGGGACACACTCCACGACGTGCGCCCGGCGAGCGACGGCGGGCTGCCTTGCCGTGCCGGGCGCACGCCTGTTTCATTCGGCATGAGGACACGGAACGGGGGACGAGACCATATGACGTACACGGGTCGAGGGCGACGCACTCAGGCCGAGCGGGACGCGATCACCATAGAGATCGGATACGCGCTGTTCAGCGCGGCGTTCGCGGCGGCCGTGGTGTTCGGGGCGGTGGCGGGTCCGGCGCTGCTCCTCACGCTGCCGGCCATCGTGGAACGCGTGCTCGTGCTCCTCGGCTCGGCGTTGGCCACAGCCCTCTTCTTCGTACGAGTGGCGAGCGTGCTGCTGCGTTTCAGGCACGCCGGCGGTCCGGTACCCCGCCCCGGGAGCCGTACGGCCGGACCTCAGCCCAGCCAGCCGGGCCGTACCAATCCCGACTCGTAGGCCAGCACGACCAGTTGGGCCCGGTCGCGCGCGCCGAGCTTCACCATCGTGCGGCTCACATGCGTCTTGGCGGTCAGCGGGCTGACGACCAGGCGGCGGGCGATCTCCTCGTTGGACAGTCCGATGCCCACGAGGGCCATCACCTCCCGTTCCCGCTCGGTGAGTCCGGCGAGCGAGGCCACGGCCGCGGGCTCCTTTGAGCGGGCCGCGAACTCGGAGATCAGCCGACGGGTCACCCCCGGCGAGAGCAGCGCGTCCCCCTCGACCACGGCTCGCACCGCGCGCACCAGCTCCTCCGGCTCCGTGTCCTTGACCAGGAAGCCCGACGCCCCGGAGCGGATGGCCTCGAAGACGTACTCGTCGAGTTCGAAGGTGGTCAGCATGACGATCTTGACGTCCTTCAGGTCCTTGTCGTCATGGATGCGGCGGGTCGCCGCGAGCCCGTCCAGACGCGGCATCCGGATGTCCATCAGGACCACGTCGGGCCGCAGTTGGCGCACCTGGCGCAGTGCCTCCTCGCCGTCGGCGGCCTCCCCGGCCACCTCGATGTCCGGCTGCGCGTCGAGCAGCGCCCTGAAGCCCGCGCGGACCAGTGACTGGTCGTCGGCGAGCAGTACGCGGATCACCGGTCCTCCTCGGCCTCGTGGGACTTCGCGGGCGGCGCCCCCAGCGGCAGGACGGCGAGCACCCGGAATCCGCCGTCCGGGCGCGGTCCCGCCTCGATCCTGCCACCCAGGGCGGCGGCCCGCTCCCGCATTCCGGCGAGCCCGTTGCCGCTGCCGCCCGCGTCCGCGCCGGTCGCGGGCCCGTCGTCGTCGATCCGCAACCGCAGCGCCCTCGCCTCCCGCTCCAGGCGCACGCGCGCCTGCCGCGACCCCGAGTGCCGTACGACGTTGGTGAGGGCCTCCTGCACGATGCGGAACGCGGCGAGGTCGGCGCCCGGTGGCAGCGGGGGCGCCTTCCCCTCGACCTCGACCGTGAGGCCCGCGCCGGCCGCCTGCTCGACGAGCTCGGGCAGCCGGTCGAGCCCGGGTGCGGGGGCACGCGGGGCGTCCCCCGGAGCGCGCAGCGTGTCGAGCACCTGGCGGACCTCGCCCAGGGCCTCCTTGCTGGCCGCCTTGATGGTGGTGAGCGCGGTTCGGGCCTGCTCGGGGTGGGAGTCGAGAAGCGCGAGACCGACACCCGCCTGCACGTTGATCACCGAGATGCTGTGCGCGAGGACGTCGTGCAGCTCCCGGGCGATCCGCAGTCGCTCCTCGTCGGCGCGCCGCCGGGCCGCTCGCGCGCGTTCGGCACGTTCACGGGCCCACTGCTCGCGGCGGACCCGGGCCAGCTCGGACACCGCGACGATCGCCACGGCCCATGCGGCGACGGGCACCTCCTGCCCCCACCCGTCGGCCC
>NZ_VJZE01000306.1 GCF_009377205.1 Streptomyces phyllanthi | reverse complement strand
GCGCCCACCGCCCCGCCCGCGCCCCCGGAGGGGGCCGGCTGGCGTCCCTGGCGCTTCCGTATGTCGAACGACGTCTGGGGCACCCCCGCGGTCGCCGACGACCTCGTCTACGTCACCTCCTTCGAGGTGCACGCCCTCGACGTGGCGACCGGCCGCCGCCGCTTCAAGACGCGGGACGTGGCCTGGTCGATGGCGGTCTCGAACGGCCGTATCCACGCCTCGGACGGACCGACCCTCTTCGCCCTGGACTCCCGCGAGGGCACCGACCTGTGGCGGCTGTCCGTGGACGCCTGGGTGTACTCGCTGCAGGCCGACAAGGGAACCGTCGTCACCGGCACGCGCGGCGGCGGCGTCCAGGCGTGGGAGGCCTCGAACGGCCAGAAGCTCTGGGAGATCACAGGTGCCCAGACCGACTTCGAGTCCCCCGAGGCGGGTCCGGTCATCCACGACGGCACGGTGTACGTCTGGAAGGACGCCCGGCTGCGCGCCCTGGAGGCCCGTACGGGCGAGGAGCGCTGGTCGTACCCCATCGGTGACGCGGCCTCGTGCGGGGGCGTCCCGGTCCGTCTGACATACGCGTCGGACGGCTACGTGTACATCTCCGCGGGCTCGCGCGTGCTGGCCGTCGACGTGGCGAGCGGGCATGTGCGCTGGCACTTCGAGGCTCCGGCGGTGTTCCTGTGCGCGCCGACGTTCGTACCCGGTCCCGCCGTCACGGGCGGCGGTGTCTACCTCGCCGACTACCTCGGCACGGTGTACGCCCTCGACGCGACCGACGGCCGCGACCGCTGGCGTATCGCCACGGAGTCCCGGGCGTCGGTCGACCAGGTCCTGGTGGCGGCCGGCCATGTCCACGTGGGCAGCGGCAAGGGCCTGTACACCCTGGACGCGGTCACCGGCACCCCGAAGTGGCGCTTCCAGGCCGGCGGCGACATCGTGGGCGCCCCCGCGGTCGCCGACGGCCGCATCCACTTCGGCTCCACCGACCACCTGCTCTACACCCTCAAGTCCGACGACGGTCGCCTCCGCTGGAAGCTGGCCACGGGGGGCGAGATCACGGGTTCTCCGGTGGTGAAGGACGGGGTGGTGTACGCGTGCAGCAAGGACCGCTGTGTGTACGCGCTGGACGCGGAGAAGGGCACGGGGACCGCTCGGACCACGTAGACGCCATGGTGGACGCCGCGTAGCCGACCGACCGGCCAGCCGGTGCGGCCGGGCACTCCTGGAGTGTCCGGGAGCCTCCTGGAGCGCTGCTAGGGTGGCGTGCACCTGCCACGGGGGGCTTCCTCCGTGTGCGGGTGCAATGCCAACACGACAGTTCTCAACGGGGGTTGAAGAACGTGAAACTTCGCCATGTCCGGGCAGTCGCCGTCTTCGGTATCGCTGTCATGGCCCTCACCGGCGCCCGCGGTTCCCACGGCGGTGGCTGCGACTCCGGTTCCTCGTCGTCGAGTTCCAGCAGCAGTGGTGGCTCCACCGGGAGCACCACCGGTGACGTCGGCAAGGACGACGACTACGACGACACCACGACGACGGGCGGCACGAGCACGTCGGGCTCCGGCGGCACGTCCGGCTCCACGGGTGGCACCGGCTCGGGCCGCGCCGCCAAGGACGTGAAGATCGAGACCTGCGAGTTCGACGCGGCCCGCGGCCTCGTCGCCCGCGTCCGCGCCACCAACAGCAGCCTCAGCACGACCTACACGTACGGGTTCAAGGTCACCTTCAAGGACCCGGACGGCAAGGTCGTGCGCACCAGCGGCTCCCTCATCCCGTCCGTCCCCGCCGACTCCTCCGACACCCTGGACGTCGCCGCCGCCTACGTCCCCGCGGACGGGGAGAACATGAGCGGCAGCACGTGCCGGTTGAGCTCTGTGACACGCATGGCCGATTGACTTGCTCCTCGCCCTGAAGGGCGAGGATTCTGGCCTTCCCCAACCGGTTGCCGTGCCGCTACGCGGCACGGTTTCCGGTGGGGAATCCGTGGCTTCCTGTTTCTTCGCGCTGTGCCGGGATTGCTCCTGGTCTTACCGGCGCTCCGCAGGCCGATACCGCCAGTCCGGCGGCCGTCTTGATGTTGATCGCGGCATTGGTGTCCCGGTCGTGGACGGCGCCGCAGACGGTACAGGTCCATTCCCGGACGTTCAGGGGTTTGGGTCCGTCGACGGCGCCGCAGGTGGAGCAGGTCTGGGAGGTCGGTGTGAACCGGCCGGACTTGGCCAGCTTCGTGCGGGCCAGTCCCGCCACCGACAGGTCCTCCACGGCGATTGCTTGGTTCTCGCGGATCAGCTTCGTGGAGAGCTGGTGGTGGAACTCACGGCGTGCGTCAGCGACTTTGGCGTGAGCGCGGGCGACCTTCAGGCGGGCCTTGGCGCGGTTCTTTGATCCCTTCTGCTTGCGGGACAGCTCCTTTTGGGCCTTCTTCAGTTTCTTCTCCGCGCGCCGAAGGAAGCGCGGGGAGTCGATCTTCGTGCCGTCGGAGAGGACCGCGAAGTGGGTCAGGCCGAGATCGATGCCGATGGTGCGGTCGGTCTCGGGCATCCGGGCCAGGTCGGCGGCGGGGTCGGTGTCGATGACGAAGGAGGCGAAGTACCGGCCGGCCGCGTCCTTGACGACGGTGACGGAGGTGGGGGTGGCGGGCAGCGTGCGGGACCATTTCACCTTCACCGCGCCGATCTTCGGCAGGTTCAGACGGCCACTGCAGGTGATGCTCCAGCGGGCGTTGGCGGTGAACCGGATCGACTGCCGCGTGTCCTTACGGGACTTGAACCGGGGCGGGCCCACCTTCGGTCCCTTGCGCGCGCCCTTGAGGGAGGCGAAGAAGTTGCGGTACGCCTTCTCGGCGTCCCGCAGGGACTGCTGGAGGACGACGGCGGAGACCTCGCCCAGCCAGGGCCGTTCCGCTGTCCGCTTCGCCTCGGTGATCAACTTCCTCGACAGCTGACCGGCCGTCGGGAACGGCTGGGCGGCCTTTCGGGCGTCTTCACGGGCGCGGACCGCGTCGTTGAACACGACGCGGGCACAGAACTGGTCGTCACTGTGCTTTCGTGATGCATGTGCACTTGGTCTTCGTGACCAAGTTCCGGCACAAGGTGTTCACCGATGCCCACGTGAGGCGTATGGAGGAGATCATGCGGTCGGTGTGCACGGACTTCGAGTGCAAGCTGGTGGAGTTCAGATTTGCTTCATCACCGGCCTGAAGGCCGAGCGCTGCGAATGAATTCCGGTAGCAGCCGCGTCAGCGCATCCCGAAGGCGTCGGCGATGTCGTCCGGCAGCTCGTCGCAGTCATCCGCGATGTGAATCCGCCCTCGGAGCGACCCTCGTCCCATCCGCCTCACCTCGGGCCAGGGGGACTCGGCCTCATGCACGTCGTACTGGCGAGCTGTTTCCATGACGGCCTCACAGTACAGCCGCAGCAGAGACGACCAGGCGCCGATGCAGGCACCTTTCCCAAATTGATTCTGCAAAAGTACTTTTGGAAAGCTCCCCGGGAGACCTACTCTCCCTTTATGCCCAGCCAAGAGCACCGGCGCATCCTCGACCCCGAGCGGGACACGGCGGCTTTGAAGGCCCTCACCCATCCCCTGCGGCTCCGGCTGCTCGGGCTGCTGCGGCAGGACGGCCCGGCCACCGCGAGCGAACTCGCCGTCAGGACCGGCGAGTCGTCCGCGTCCACCAGCTACCACCTGCGCGTTCTGGCGAAGTACGCGTTCATCGCCGAGGCCGAGCACCGTGATGGGCGGGAGCGCCGCTGGCAGTCGGTGCACACCGTGACCTCCTGGGACAACGAGGCCATGGAGGCCTCCCCGGCGGGCCGCGCCTGGGTCGGCCTGGCGCGTCGGCGCCAGATCGAGCACCTGGCGGCGTCCCTGGCCCGGCACGAGGAGGACCTCGCCGCCGGGCGGCTGGGCAGGGAGTGGACGGAGGCGTCCGGCATCAGCGACCTGATGCCCCGGCTGACCCCCGAGTCGCTGACCGAACTCCGGGAGGTGTTCGAGCGCAAGCTCGAGGAACTGACCGCCCGGGACGCGGAGGACCCCCGCGCCGAGCAGGTCGTGCTCGTCACCGCCGGGCTGCCTCTCGCCCCGCTCCCCAGCGACGGGGAACCGGAAAGCGCCACGCGCACCGCGACGGAAGGCGAGGGCGCGTCATGACCGGTACAGGAACCGGCCCCGGGTCCGAGACGCCGTACTTACGCCGAGCCCGCCACCGCTACGTCACGGCCTGCGCGCTCTTCTGGCTTCCGCTGGGCCTGACCATCGCCCCTCTCGTCCTGCTGTTCACCGAACGCGGTATGTCCCCCGCCGCCATCGCCGGCTTCTTCGCCGTGCACTCCCTGACCGTGGCCGCGCTGGAACTGCCCACCGGCGGACTGTCCGACGTCCTCGGCCGCCGTACGGTCCTGGCCGCCGCCGGCCTGCTGATGCTGACCGCCTTCACCCTGGAGGGCCTGGGCACCGCTCCCTGGGTACTGACCGCCGGTATGGCCTTCGCGGGCGCGGGCCGCGCTCTGTCCAGCGGCCCCGCCGAGGCCTGGTACGTCGACACCGTCCAGGCGCACGGCGGACCCGGCGCCGACCTGCGCACCGGACTGGCCCACGGCTCCGCCGCGACGGCTGCCGCGCTCGCGACCGGCACCCTGTTCGGCGGCACGCTCCCCTGGCTGCTCGGGCTCGGCCCGGACATCGGCGCCCGGCTGAGCGCGGCGACGGGTCACGTGGTGCTGCCCCTCTCCGTCCCTCTGCTGCTGGGCGCGACGGTCGAGATCGCCTTCGTCCTCTACGTCCTGACCGCTCTGCGGGAACCCCCTCGGCCGGCAGCCACGCTGCGCGGGGCGCTTCGGGGTATCCCCGCCACCGTCGCGGACGGACTCCGGCTGGGCGGGCGGGATCCGCTGGTCCGCCGCGTACTGCTCAGCGCCGGAGCCGTCGGCTGCGCCCTGGCCGCGATCGAACTGCTCACCCCTGGCCGGGCCGCGGCCTTCACCGGCGCGTCGGAATCGGGGGCGGTCCTCTACGCCGCCCTGTCCTGCGCCGGCTTCCTCTGCTCGGCCGCCGGCAGCCACGCCGCACCGCTGACCGCCCGGATATCGGGCGGCGGCGAGCGTGCGGTCCTGGCGGGTCTCGGCACCAGCACCCTCGGTCTGGTGCTCCTCGGCGTGACCGCGGCGTCCACGGGGGCACTCTCCCTGGTGCTCGCCATCACGGGGTACGGCCTCGTCTACCTCGGACTCGGTGCGGCGAGCCCGAGCGAGCGGGACCTCCTGCACCGCCGCGTCACCAGTGCGGGCCGCGCCACGGCGCTGTCCGTCCAGTCCCTCGCCCTCCAACTCGCCGGCGCCCTCGCGGGCCTGGCCGTCGGCGCCCTCCCCCAAGGCCCGTTGCCCTGGCTCCTGTCGAGCGCTGCACTACTGGCGGGCGCCCTTCTGTGGGCTCGGCGCGGTGAGCCCGCGGACCCGGGCTCCACCTGCCGACAGGCACCGCAAGCACACGGGGCATCGCAGGCGCGGGAGGCGTGAGAGGCGGTGTTTGGCAGATTTGGGCCACCGGACGCCGCACCATCACCCGACAGCGCGGGACCAGCACGGGACCAGCCTGGCCCAAACTGTGACTTCGATCGATAGGGGGCCCCGTGCCCTCGGGCGTCGATGAGGCCGGCGGGCTGCGAGGCCGCCGAGGTGGGAACCTCCACACTCCACCCCGGCCCGGGCCGCTCACGGATCCAGCATCTGCCGCTGCTGCCCCAACGCCCATCACGCCAGGTGGTGCTGGGGCAGCCTTGAACGTCTCATCGGATGTGCTTCGCCGGCTTGGTGGCGGTGTTGAGCAGGTACTCCAGGGGGCCGCGGCGGAAGAAGCGGGACCAGATCGCGGCGAACAGGATGGCTCCGAGGACGTACATGATCAGGGGCAGCCAGGACTGCTGGGTGCCGGTTCCGGCGGGCGTGGACAGTGCGGACTGTGCGAGGAAGTGGCCGACGTAGGCGGTCAGGGACATGGTGCCCACGGCGATGACCGGCTTGGCCAGGCGGCGCAGTCGCGGCAGGCGGTCCATTGCCACCGTCGCGCCCACGATCACGAGGATCACGATTCCGACGCTGCCGATGATGTCGAACGTGGTGCCGCTGTGCGGCCCGGCCTTCAGGAGAAACGACGCGGGCATGTCGGGGAACGACCCGCCCTCAGGGGGCATCGATCCGCTGCCGGTGGGCATCGACCCGGAGCCGCCGGACGACGGCCCGTCTTCCGCGAGGCTCCGCAACGCGCCCTTGCCGGCGAGCAGCAGGGACATGCCGTAGGCGGCCGCGGTGAGGGTGGCGCCGAGCGCGGCCAGGCGCTTCTGGACTGTGCTGGAGGAGAGGTCGAGGCGGCCCAGCGCCATGCCCGCGATCACGAACGACATCCAGGTGAGCGCCGGGTAGAAGCCGGTGAGCAGCAGATCGAGCACGCCCACCTCGCTGAGGTGGCGGAGCGGGTCGTAGGTGTTGATGCTCTGCTGGACCGACGGGGTCAGCAGCGAGGTGAGGACGAACGCCAGCTGCGGTGCGACGAGGGCGAACGCGGCCGCGATGATCGCGAGGGTCCTGGCGCGCAGGCGCACCAAGGGCAGGGCGAGGAGGAAGTAGACCCCGTAAAAGCCGAGGATGATCACTCCCCCGTACTCCATCGCCATCACGGTGCCCAGGGCCAGCAGGATCACGGCGCGGATCGCGATCCGGGCCTTCGCCTGCCGGCCCGCCAGGCCGGTCTTCGGCTCACGGCGGCCGGCTATCAGCATCAGCGAGAACCCGGCGAGGGTGGCGAACAGGACCGACGAGTGACCGTCCGACATGTATCGGATCCAGCTGGCGACGCCGGTCGTGGCGGACAGCGGGGGGCCGATGTGCACGACGTACATGCCGAACACCGCCAGCGCGCGGGCCAGGTCCACCCCGACGAGGCGTCCCATCGAGGGACCGGACGAGGCCGGGTCGGCAGACTCGGGGGAGGTTTGGGGCGGTGGAGGCGAGTTCTCCTGCGGAGCTGACGTCTCCTGCGGCGGCTGTGTCTGTGTCATACGGAGAACCTCGCGTGGACGTCCGGGGACGGACCATCCGGCAGTCTTCGGGCTCTCCCCCGCCGATCGGCGGCTACCGCCCTGCCGACTGGCGGAGTCCCGTCCTGACCGGTCGGTCCGGTGCGACCTGACGGCGGTGCTGTTCAGCCACTTGGCGGGGGTGGACCCGACGGTTGCCGGATGGGCGCGTGGCAGCCGGGCTTCCAGGCTGGAGGCATGACACACCGCGCCGATACAAGGGGCGCGAGGACTTCCTCGGCACTTCGGCCCGCGTACCGGGTTGTGACGCCGCGACACTGCAAAGAAGGGAACTTCGTGAACACCGCATCCGCTCCGACGACGGATGAGACGTCCCTGTCCGCCCGGGGGACGGTCAGGGCGCTGGGCGCGTATGTGCGGCCGCACCGTTGGGCGGTCGCCCTCGGTCTGTTGTGCGCCCTGGTCGGGGCCGCCGGAGGGCTGCTGCAGCCGTTGGCCACGAAGGTGCTGGTGGACCGGCTCGCCTCCGGTGGGACCATCGCCGGGATCCTGCTGGCGCTCACCGTGCTGGTGGTGCTGGGCACGGCGGTCGAGGCGTTCGGCGCGTATGTGCTGGAGCGGACGGCGGAGTCGGTGGTCCTGGCCGCGCGGCGCACCCTGGTGGGACGGCTGTTGCGGCTGCGGGTCGCGGAGTGGGAGCGGATCCCGCCGGGTGATCTGATGTCCCGGGTCACCTCGGACACGACGCTGCTGCGGGCGGTCAGCACCCAGGCGGTCGTCTCCGCGGCCACCGGCGCGGTGGCCTTCGTCGCGGCGGTCGTGGTGATGGCGTTGCTGGACGTCGTGCTGCTGGCTGTGACGCTCGGTGTGGTCGTGCTGGTCGGCGGGGCCGTCGCTCTGGTGATGCCGAGGATCGCGCGGGCCACCGAGCGGTCGCAGGAGGCGGTGGGGGAGATCTCCGTCGCGCTGGAGCGGGCCTTCGGGGCGTTCCGTACGGTGAAGGCGTCCGGTGCCGAGGAGCGGGAGACCGCCCGGGTGGAGGCGGCGGCGCGGCGGGCGTGGCGGCACGGTGTGAAGGGCGCGAAGTGGGAGTCCGTGGCGGGCTCGGCGGACGAACTCGCCGTACAGCTGGCCTTCCTCGCGGTGCTCGGGGTCGGCGGGGCGCGCGTGGCGGCCGGGGAGATCCCCGTGTCCACCCTCATCGCCTTCCTGCTGTACCTCTTCTACCTGATCGAGCCGGTGTCCAGGCTGGTCGACGCCGTGTCCTCCTATCAGGAAGGTGCGGCGGCGATCTCCCGGATCGCGCACGTGGAACGTCTGTCGACGGAGCCGACCGACCGGCACAAGGGCGTCCTGCCCAGGCAGGGGACAGCGGTGCCGGGTCCGGCGTCGGTCCACTTCGAGGACGTGTCCTTCCGTTATCGTGCGGGCCTGCCGTACATCCATCGGCAGGTGGGTTTCGAGGTGCCGGGCACCGGGATGACGGCTTTCGTGGGCCCCTCCGGTGCAGGCAAGTCGACGGTCTTCGCGCTCATCGAGCGGTTCCACGAGGCAACCGGCGGCCGGGTCCTGGTCGACGGCAAGGACGTACGGGACTGGCCCCTGCCCGAGCTGCGATCTGCCATCGGATACGTGGAGCAGGATGCTCCGGTGCTGGCCGGCACGCTCCGGGAGAACCTGGTCTTCGCGGCGCCCGGCGCGACGGACGACGACATCCGCCACGTCTTGGCCCGGACGAAACTCGCCGGCCTCGTCGAGCGCCTGCCCGATGGCCTGGACACTCCGGTCGGGCACCGCGGTTCGAAGCTGTCGGGCGGTGAGCGGCAGCGCGTCGCCATCGCCCGCGCCCTGCTGCGCAGGCCACGCCTGCTGTTGTTGGACGAGGCGACCTCGCAGCTCGACGCCGTCAACGAGCTGGCGCTGCGGGACGTCGTCGCGGAGGTGGCCCGCGAGACCACCGTGCTGGTGGTGGCCCATCGCCTGTCGACGGTCACGGACGCCGACCGCATCGTCGTCATGGACGCGGGCAGGGTCCGCACGGTCGGCACTCATGAGGAGTTGGTGGCCAAGGACGAGCTGTACGCACAGCTCGCGGCGACGCAGCTCCTGACCTCGGCGGGACGTCCCCGCGGGTGAGACGGGCCTGAGCCATGGGCTCGCCGGTGCCGTCGGCCGTCGTCCACCGGACTCGTGAGGCTGCGGACAGCGCCTGTGCGGCAGGGGCTGCGGGTGACGACGGTCGCCCGCACCCTCGCCGACCTCCTGCGGGCGGGGCCGCGGGATAACGCACTCGTCGCCGTGGAGTCGGCGTTCACCTGGCGGAGAGTGACCGCGTCCGCCGAGCCCCTCTCACCACGCCGGCCGCGCTCTCCGCCGCGCTCGAAGCCCCGCTCCTCGGAGCCGGGAGGGCCCGCCGCCGGCCGGAGTCGGCCGACCCGGCCTCCGGCTCACCCGCGGAAACCATCGCCCGCCTGCATGTACGACGCAGGCCTCCACCCCGAGACCCGGACCGAACTCATCACTCCTGGCGGCCGTCGCCGCTTCCTGGACTTCTTCTTCCGAGCCCAGGGCCTGGCCGTCGAGATCGAGGGCTACGCCTACCACGGCACCCGCGAGTCCCACCGCCGCGACGTCACCCGCTTCAACGAGGTCCTCCAGTGCCCGGAGGTCCGCACTCTCCTCCGGTTCACCGCCGAGGACGTCTTCCACCGGCCCGCTCACATGATCGAGCAGATCCGGGCCGCCCTCGCCCGTCTCCGCCAGGGAGACGCTCGACCGAGCAGGTAACGGAACGAACCCCTCCGGCTCCTCCCACGTCCCAGTGCCGAACGCCACGGACGCAGAGCACCACAGGACACCAGGGGGCGACATGAACCAGCGCAGGATCACCAGGGCCGCGACGGGCACCGTCATCACGGTGCTGGCGCTCGGGGTGCTCCAGGGAGCCGGTGCCGCCGGGGCCGACAGCGGGAACGAGCCGGCCGACACGTGCGTCGGCAAGCAGGCGGAGGGACCGAAGGGCAGCGCTCCCGACGACAGGCCGCTGTACCGGGCCCTGGCCTACATCGAGAACGCGGCCAAGGAGCACCGGGGCATCTTCACCGGGCTGGCCGTCGACGACGAGACCGGGACCGCCCACGTCTACCGCGTCCCCGGCGAGGAGGCCGAGGGGTTCGACGCCGACATCTGCGGTGCCGCCGAGAAGGGTGTCACCGTACGGCTGTACGACACCGAGGTCGCCCAACGCGAGCTTGAGGCTCTTGTCGACCGGATCAGCGATGACATGGAGCGCTGGGAGGGGGACTTCAGCATCTGGTCGATCGGTCTGGACGCCGACTCAGTGGTCGTGGGCGTCTCCGACCCCGCGAAGGCCGGGCCGATCCTCAGGGACGCCTACGGGGAGGAGACCATGAGGCACGTCAGGATCGAGCAGGAGCAGCAGGCCACCCTTCTGCACGAGGCCCGGGGACAGCAGGAGTCACCGGCCCGGAATCACTGACGCGGGCCCTTCCCGGACCGCAGCTCCCCCTTCACCACCTTCCCGCTCGCGTTCCGCGGCAGTTCCCCCACGAACTCCACCGACCTCGGCACCTTGTAGTTCGCCATCTCCCGCCGCGACCAGGCGACGATGTCGTCGGCGGTGACGACGGCCCCCGGCCGCCGTACGACGAACGCCTTGCCCACCTCGCCCAGGCGTGCGTCCGGCACGCCGATCACGGCCACGTCCGCCACCTCGGGGTGGAGCATGAGCAGTTGCTCTATCTCCGCGGGGTACGCGTTGAAGCCGCCGACGATGAACATGTCCTTGATCCGGTCGGTGATACGGAGGTTGCCCGCCTCGTCCAGGACGCCCACGTCCCCGGTCCGCAGCCAGCCGTCCTCGGCGATCGCCTTCGCGGTCCCGTCCGCGTCCTCGAAGTAGCCCCGCATGACGTTGAAGCCGCGGACCAGGACCTCCCCGGGGGAACCGGGCGGCAGCGGCTGCCCCGACGGGCCCACCACCCGCACCTCCGTCCCCGGAATCGCCCGCCCGGACGTGGACGCGATCACCTGCGCGTCGTCCCCGCGCCGGCACATCGTCACGATCCCGCTGGCCTCCGACAGGCCGTACGCCGTCAGGACCGTCCCGATCCCCAGCTCGGTCTTCAGACGTTCCACCAGCTGCAGCGGCACCACCGCCGCCCCCGTCACCACCAGCCGCAGCGCCGACAGGTCGTAGCCGTCACGGGACGGGTGGTCCAGGAG
>NZ_VJZE01000305.1 GCF_009377205.1 Streptomyces phyllanthi | reverse complement strand
GCCCCCCACAGCACCCTCCAGCGGACCACCCACCGCCCGCGCTCTACCAGGCGCGGGCGGCCCGCTGGAGGGTTTCGCGTACGCGGATGACGTCCGGGTTGGCCTCGGCGCCGGGGCGCTGGACCAGGAAAAGGGTGTTGAGCGGGGGCTCGGCCGGGTCGTGGAGCAGCACGAGACGGCCCGCGGCCAGGTGCTCCTCGCACAGCGAGTGATGACCGGTGCCGACCGGTGGACGCTGGCCGACGGCACGCATCACCCCACCGGCTTCTGGGCCGACGAGGCCGTCGTCCCGTACGAGGCGTTCAGGGCGGCGGGCCACGAGGTCACCGTGGCCACCCCCGGCGGCGTGGTCCCGCCCGTCGACCCCGCCGGCCTCGCGCCCGAGGCCGCGGGCGGCGCGGGGAACGCCGCGAGGATCGCGGAGGTTGTGGAGACCGCCGCGGAGTTCCAGGGCCCGGTCGCGCTGACCGACGTACGCCTGGACGAGTACGACGCCGTGTACGTCCCCGGAGGCCACGGGCCCATGGAGGACCTGGCGGTCGACGCCGACTCCGGCCGCATCCTCGCCCGGGCGGTGGGGAGCGGGATGCCGGTGGGCGTCGTGTGCCACGGTCCGGCCGCGCTGCTGGCCGCGGTCGGGGAGGACGGCGCCAACGCCTTCGCCGGTTACCGGATCACCGCCTTCACCAACGCCGAGGAGGAGCTGGCCGGCAGCGCCGCCAAGGCCAAGTGGCTTCTCCAGGACCGTCTGACCGAGGCGGGCCTGAAGGTCGGGACGGGCGTGCCCTTCGCCGACCACGCAGAACCTGACCACACAGAACCGCGCACGTCGTCGAGTTCCAGGCGCACGCCGAGGGCGTTCCGGGCCGACTGTCCTGGACGGCCCGGCAGGACGTCACCCCCGAGGAGCGGCTCGACGTGCTGCACGCCTGGCTGGTGGAGGACCTGCCCGGAGGCCGCGTACGCGTCCTCACCCAGGAGACCCAGATCGGCCGGCCCGCCGCCGAGCTGGCCCGGCAGACGCCGAACCCGATGCTCAACGGCCACCAGGCATGGCTCGACGGGCTTGTCCGCGCCGCCTCCGGGAAGACGAAGGCCGGAGCCTGAGCGGGCGTGCCCGCGCCACCACCTCACTCCAGGGGACAGGATGATGACGTCATGACCGACAACCTCACCGTGAGTGTCCTGGGCACCGGCATCATGGGCGCCCCGATGGCCCGCAACCTCGTCCGCGCCGGACACGGCGTCCGCGTCTGGAACCGCACCCGCGACAAGGCCGAGCCCCTGGCCGCCGACGGCGCGTACGTCGCCGGTACTCCCGCCGAGGCCGTGGAAGGCGCCGATGTCGTCCTGACCATGCTGTACGACGGTCCCGCCGCCCTCGACGTCATGAGGCAGGCGGCCGGCGCACTGCGTCCCGGTACCGCCTGGGTGCAGTCGACGACCGCGGGCGTCGAGGCGATCGGCGAACTGGCGGACTTCGCCCGTGAGCACCGGCTGGTCTTCTACGACGCCCCGGTGCTCGGCACCCGCCGGCCCGCCGAGGCCGGACAGCTGACCGTGCTCGCCGCAGGGCCCGCCGAGGGCCGGGAGACGGTGGCACCGGTCTTCGAGGCGGTCGGCGCCCGTACGGTGTGGACCGGCGAGGACGGCGCGGCGGGCAGCGCCACCCGGCTGAAGCTCGTGGCCAACAGCTGGGTCCTCGCGGCGACCAGCGCGACCGGCGAGGTGCTGGCCCTGGCGCAGGCGCTCGGCGTGGACCCGCAGAGCTTCTTCGACGCCATCGCCGGCGGCCCGCTCGACATGGGTTACCTGCGGGCCAAGGCCGGGCTCATCCTCGGCGACCAGCTCACACCGGCCTCCTTCGCGGTGTCCACCGCCGTCAAGGACGCCCGGCTGATCGTCGCGGCGGGCGAGCGGCACGGCGTACGTCTCGACCTCGCCGCCGCGAGCGCCGAGCGCCTCGCCCGCGCCGCCGCCCAGGGGCACGCCGACGAGGACATGGCCGCCGCGTACTTCGCCAGCTTTGACGAGCAGCCGCCGGGGAAGCCGTTGGACTGAGAGAGCCGAGAGATCCCGGAGCACGACGGATCCCGGGGCCCGACGGATCCCGATTCCGGGGCTTGACGGATCCCCGAAACCCGACGGATTCCGGAGGCCTGAGAGACCCGGGAGGCCCGACGGTCCCGAAGGCCTGAGACATCCCGGAGACCTGAGCGCCGAGGAGGAACGCGCCCTCACAGGCGGATGGCCACGAGCGCGGTGTCGTCGTCCGGGCCGGGCGCGGGGGCGGGGGCGAGATGGGTCAGTACGGTGTCGGCCAGGCGCTCGGGGGCGAGCGCGTGGTGGCGTTCGAGGCAGGCGGCGAGGCGGCGCAGTCCGGTGTCGATGTCCTCGTCACGGCGTTCGATCAGCCCGTCGGTGTAGAGGACGAGGGTGGCCCCGGGGGCGTACGTGACGGTCGCCTCGCAGTGGGGTACGGAGGCGTCGCCCGCGCCCAGCGGCGGGTCGGTGGCCCGGTCCAGGATTTCCACCGTCCCGTCGGGGTGGGCCAGGAGCGGTGGCGGATGACCGGCGCGGCTGTAGGTGACGGTGCGCTCGGAGCGGTCGACGACGGCCTGGACGGCGGTCGTGGCGAGGGCGCCCTCGATGGTGCGCGCGTGCTGGGCCAGGGCCCGCAGCGCGGAGGTCGGCCGCCCGGTGGCGCGGATCGCGGCGCTGAGGGCACTGCGCAGCTGGCCCATGACACCGGCCGCCTCGAGGCCGTGACCGACGACGTCACCGACCGCGACGGCCAGCCGGTCCGCGTCCAGCTCGAACAGGTCGTACCAGTCGCCGCACACGTTGAGGAGGCTGGTCGCGGGCCGGTAGCGCACGGCCACGTACGGGTGCTCGGCCAGCGGTGTGGCGGGCAGCATGGCGCGCTGCAGGGTGACGGCGATCTCGTGCACGCGGGCGTGGTCCTGGCGCAGGCGCTCGTTGAGCTCCTCCAGTTCCTTGGCGCGGTCGAGCAGATCGACGGTCATGGCGTCCTCGCGGCTGGGCACCCACCCCGGTGCGGTACCGAGGGCCCGGCGGGCGCGGACCAGGGCGGTGACCTCCTCGGGGCGGTGGACGACGAGCGCCACCCGGCCGTCCGCGCCGATGACGGGGACGTTGACCGTGCTCCAGTACCGCTCCTCGTAGACACCGGGCCGCCCGGGCACCTCGACGGAGTACTTCTGCACGGCCATGGCGTCCCGTTCACGGGTGGCCAGCACCCGCTCCAGCGACACGCGCAGGTTCTTGGGGCCGCTGGCGTCCGGGTCGGCGGGGTCGTCGGGGAACACGTCGAAGACGTACCGGCCGACCAGCTCCTCGCGGCGGCGGCCGGAGACCCGTACGTAGGCCTCGTTGGCGTCGGCCATCACCAGGTCGGGAGTGAGCAGCAGGATGGGGCCGGGCAGGGCCTGGTAGACGGCCGCGTAGTCGATGCGGTCGAACGCGGTGTCCGGGGCCGGGCTCCCAGGAGCATGGGCATCCCCGCTGCTCATCCCTCATGTCTACCCCCTCGCCCCGCCCTGTGCGACCCGGCCAGTACGGGGCGCACGTCCGGGTGGGGGCCGCGGGTGGTGCGTGGCTCGTCGCGCGGTTACCCGCGCCCCTGGAAGCTTCAGCCGCGCACCCTTTCCAGGAAGGCGGACAGGGTGCGCGTCATCGTGTTGCCGTCCGGCCCGGCGAACAGAGGGTCCAGGTGGTTCATGCCCTCGTCGGACTCGTACGTCGCGTACGGGACCCGGGAGGCGGCGGCCACCCGCCCGGCCGCGGTCAGGACCGTGCCGTGGGAGTAGCTCGTGGCGAAGGCGTACAGGGGGATGTCGAGGGCGGTGCCGTGCCGCAGGCGGAGGCCCAGGGAACGGGACAGGTCCGTGTCGGCGTAGGCGTCGGTGATGTCCAGGTCCACCGACAGGCGGGACGGCCAGTACCACTCCCAGACGGCTGGCTCCGGGCCCGCGTATGCCGCGGCGACACGGCTGAGCGGGGTGATGCCGTCGTCGATCCAGCCGCGTACGTCACCGCTCTCGGCCAGGCGTCCCGCGTGCACGCTGATGTCGTTCGGCCAGCCGAAGCCCGCGTCCACGAGGGTGCCGAGCAGCGCGGCGTTCGTGATCGGGTACGGCAGCCGCAGGGCGTCGGGCAGCCGGGGCTGCAGTACCGACCGGGCCGCCGGGGCGTGGTGCGCGTACCAGCCGGCCAGCTGGTACCAGATCTGTGAGCTCTCGGCACGGCCGCCCAGCCCGACACCGCTCAGGGTCAGGTCGAAGACCGCTCCGCCGTCGATGGCCGCGAGCCGCCGCCGTATCTCCTCCGGTGAGTCGTGGACGGGGGCGCCCGTCCCCTCGAACGCGCCGAGGACGCCACCGTCGATCACCGCCAGGCCCGCGAGGTCCCGGTACCCAGGGCTGCCGTCGAAGTCCCAGGCGGCGTACGCCAGCGCGGTGGTCGCGCCCCACGAGTGCCCGCCCAGCACCACCCTCCGCCGGCCTCCGGCGCCCGCGGCCAGGACGACCGCCCGCAGGTCCTCCAGGGTGAGCCGCAGCCCCCAGCCGGCGACGTACCCGGAGGCGGCCGGGTCCTGCGAGCGGTAGTGGCCGTCCAGGTAGTACGCGGCCGGGTCGGCGGTCGCGAAACCGGTCCGGTCGGCCAGGTTCTCCTCGCGCCGGTCCAACGCCCACACCTGCACTCCGGGCACGGCCGCCACCAGGTCCCGGGCCGGCAGCCGGAAGCCGTTCGCCGCCCCGAACATCCCCGGTACCAGCACCAGTACCGTGTCCGCCTCCCGCGGACCGACCTTGAGCACGTGCACACGGTCCGTCCCGGCCGGACCGCCCCCACGGCCCACCCGGACCGGGACGTACGGCTCCGCCGCGCCTCCTCGGCCCGCCGCCCGCGCGTCCCCGGCCAGGGGGCCGACCGCGCCGGCGCCCAGTACGAGACCACCGGCGAGCCCGCTCAACACCGTCCTGCGTGACACCGTCCCGTGTGCCGGAAGCTCCGTCATGTTCCCTGTTCTCCTTGCGAGTTGGAGGGGAGGCGCGAGGGTCCCAAGCTTCCCCTGCCGCTCGCCGGCGCCCGCCACCGGGTTCATCCGCCAGGAGGATGTAAGGCGCATCGATCGCTCATGACAATTACCCCTGGCAACTTCGAACACCAGGGGAGGAGCACCTCTTGCGCATCACCCGGCTCATCGGGACCGTCTTGGGCACCACGCTGCTGATGACCACCGCGTTACCGGTGGCGGCGGCCGACCCCGGACCCGCCGGCCTCGGACCCGCCCGCCTCGGACCCGCCGGCCCCGGACCCGCCGCCTCGGCGGAGCGGTCCCTGGACCGCGCCACCCTGCGCACCACGCTGCGCGCCGTCCACGAGGCGGGCATGTACGGCGCCTACTCGTCCGTGCGTGAGGGCGCCGACCGCTGGACCGGCGCGGCGGGGCTCGCCGACGTGGACACGAAGCGCCCGGTCACGCCCGGCATGCGGCACCGGGTGGGCAGTATCAGCAAGACCTTCACCTCCGTCGCCGTGCTCCAGCAGGTCGAGCGGGGCCGGATCAGGCTGGACGCGCCCGTCGCCGACTACCTCCCCGGCCTGGTCCCGGGGGAGCGGGGCCGGGCCGTCACGGTACGGATGCTCCTCAACCACACCAGCGGGATAAGCGACTACGTCCTGGGAGCCTTCCCCTCCCTCGCCCATGACTCCGCGGCGAGCCTCGACGAGGAGCGCTTCCGCTCCATCGCGCCCGAGGAACTGGTGCGGCTCGGGCTGAAGGAGCCCGCCACCGGAAGGCCGGGCGAGCAGCCGGGGTCGTACTCCAACACCAACTACGTGATCGCCGGGCTGATCCTGGAAAAGGTCACCGGCCAGGACGCCGGGACGTACATCACCCGCAACGTGATCGACCGGGCCGGGCTGCGCCACACCACCTATCCGCGCACCCCGTACATCAAGGGCCCGCACTCCAGGATGTACGAGTCGTTCTACGGACTGATCGACCCGCCGCGCGACTACAGCGTCTACGACATGTCCTGGGCGTCCACGGCGGGCTCGATCGTCTCCACCACCGACGACCTCAACCGCTTCTACCGCGCCCTGCTCGGCGGCAGGCTGATCGGGGCGGCCGCCCTGGACGAGATGCTGACCACGGTCACCCTGGCCTTCGGCGAGGCCCGCATGGACTACGGTCTCGGGATCTACCCCCTCGACCTGCCCGGCTGCGGCCGCTTCTGGGGCCACGACGGCGCGGTCTTCGGCGCCGGCACGATCGCGCTGTCCAGCCGGGACGGCAGGCGGCAGTTCGCCATGGGCTGGAACCTGATGAAGTACCAGCGCGTCAACGAGGACGGCACCTGGGAGCCGAGCCCGATCGACGACGCCCTCAACACGCACCTCTTCCAGGCGCTCTGCCCGGAGCCCGAGGCGCCTGCGCAGCCCGAGCCGGCGGAGCCGGAGTCCAGGACGGCGGTCCCCGAGGCCGGCCGGCGGGTCCCCGGGGGGCTGCCCGGCGTCGAGATCGCTCCCGGCACCTGGGCCACCCGCCGCTGATCCTCGGCCCCGGCCGTTGATCCCTGGCCCGGGCCGCTGATCCCTGGCCCGGGCCGTTGATCCCTGGCCCGGGCCGCTGATCCCCGGCCCCGGCCGCTGTATAACCGCCGGATGATCTATCACGTGGTTCCGCTCGCCGAATGGGACGCCGATCCCGACCGCCCGTACGCGCCCGCCTCCCTCGCGGAGGACGGGTTCGTGCACTGCTCCGCCGACGAGCGGACCACGCTGGCCGTCGTCAACGCCTTCTACCGGAGCGCGCCGAGGCCGTTGCTGGCGCTGCTCCTCGACGAGGAGCGGCTCACGGCACGGCTGGAGTGGGAGGCGCCGGTTCCCGTCCCGCCGCCCGGGGTCGCCGAGGGCACCTCGTTCCCCCATGTGTTCGGGCCGCTCGACCGCGACGCCGTCGAGCGGGTCCTGGAGGTCCGGTGGGACGAGGAGGGGCGGGCGACCGGGCTGGAGGAACGGGCCGGGGGAACGGCGATGAGCTGACCGCCCGGGCCCCCGGGCCGTCGGGGCCGTCCGACCGTCGCGCTGTCAGCGAGCCGCGAGCGCGGCGAAGGCCTCGTCCAGGAGGACGACGAGGTCGAGCCGGCCGTCGGAGGCGGTCCAGTGGTCGAGGGCCACGTTCAGGCAGTCGAGCGCGGCGGCGGCCCGTACCGACTGGGCGAGCGTCGCGGGCCCCGTCGAGCCGGCGCGCTCGGCGAGGGCCCCGGCCAGGGCGGGGCCCCATCTGTGCTGCTTCTCCAGATGCCGGGCCCACAGAGCGGGCGTGTCCCGTACGAGCCGCATCGTCGCCAGGGCGCCGGACGGGTCCCGGTGGTAGCGCTCGATGACGGTGTCCAGGGCGTGCCGCAGGGCCGTCCAGTCGTCCTCGCCGGCGGGGCGGGCGCGTACGGCGTCGGCGAGCCGGCGGTCGTGGCCGTCGAAGGCGGCGAGGACGGCGTCCTCCTTGGTGCCGAAGTACCGCAGGAACGTGCTGCGGGACACCCCGGCGGCCGCCGCCAACTCGTCGACGGTCACCTTGTCGAAGCCCTCGCGGCAGAACAACTCGAAGGCCACCTGGCCCAGTTCGGCCCGTACGGCGGCCCGGGCGATGTCCCTCGTCGTGCTGCTCGCACGCGCCGCTCCGGTCATCCCGCGATCCGCCCCGTGATCCGTCCCGCGATCCGTCCCATGATCCGCTCTGTGATCCGCCCCGCGATCCGTCTCCGCACCATCCGGTTCATCCGGCGATGGTATCCCCTTTACCGAACCCTGATTGCGGAGTCGGTACTTGGTCACTAGCGTGACACCGAGTTTCATCTACGACACTTCTCTTCAGCAGGGGGGCACCCTACCCATGACCGCCGCCGCCGTGACCGGATCGCCCGTCGACATCCCCACCCCGGACGGGACCGCCGACGCCTATCTGGCCCGTCCCCTCGACGACAGCGCCCCGCACCCCGGCGTGCTCTTCTACATGGACGCCTTCGGGCTGCGTCCGCATCTGAAGAAGATGGCGGACCGTCTCGCCGCCGCCGGGTACACCGTCCTGGTCCCGAACGTCATGTACCGGAACGGGCGGGCGCCGCTGGTGGATCTGCCCGAGTTCATCAACCCGGCCGACCGTCCGGAGATCTTCCAGAAGATCCGCCCGCTGATGGAGTCGCTGACCCCCGACGCGGCCATGCGGGACGCGGGCGCCTACCTCGACTGGCTGGCCGCCTCCCCGCTGACCGGCGACGGCCCCGTGGGCGTCACGGGTTACTGCATGGGCGCCGCTCTGGCCCTGCGCACCGCCGGCACCCACCCGGACCGGGTCGCCGCCGCGGCCGGCTTCCACGGCGCGTACCTCGCGACCGAGGCGCCGGACAGCCCGCACCTGGTCGCCGAACACGTCACCGCCGAGCTGTACTTCGGGCACGCCGACCAGGACGCCACGAATCCTCCCGAGCAGATCGACCGGCTCGACAAGGCCCTCACCGCCGCGGGCGTCCGCCACCGCACCGAGGTCTACGCCGGTGCCCGCCACGGGTTCACCCAGGCGGACACCGCCATGCACAGCGCCGAGGCGGCGGAACGGCACTGGACGGCCCTGCTGGACCTCCTCGGCCGCACCCTCCGAACTGCTGCCTGAACCGCCTCGGTTCAGCCGAGGCACACCACGAGCAGGCAGAGCTGCGACGGCTGTGTCTCCGACGGGGAGGGGGTCGCCTCCGGGGTGTCCGTGTTGCCCGAGCCGCCCGAGGAGCCCGAGTCCGACCCCGAACCGCCCGACGTACCCGAGTCCGCGCCGTCGTCGGGGGGCGTCGGAGTGGGCGTCGGCTTCACCGCCGTACCGGTGAGGTCGGAGGCCGCGCCGCCGGAGGACGGGGAGTCGGTGCGCGGCTTCGGGTCCGTGGCCGACTGGGGAGCCGTGGCGGAGTCCGGCCGGGTGTCCTGCTGTCCGGTGCCCGACAGGGCCGCGGACCGTCGGCGCCGCTCGTCGGTCGCGGGGGACTGCGTGGGGGACGAGGACCGGTTCGTGGAGGGGGACCGTGGCTCCGACGGGCGGGACTGCTGCGCCCCCTGCTCCTCCAGGGCGTTCGTGGTCGGGTGTTCCGGCGCCGCGTTCGTCTGCGTGTGGTCGTTCGACTGCCGGTCCATCGCGGCAACGGTCAGGCCGCCGCCGACGAGCGCGACGGCGGTCGCGACCACCGCCCGGCGCTGGGCCTTCTTCCAGCGGGCCCGCTGGCGGCGCCGCGCCGCCCGTCCCATCGGCGCGGGCTCCGCGGCCTCGATGTCACCGGCCGGGTCTGTCCCCGGTGCCTCGTCCACGTCGGCTTCGGCCCCGACGTTGGCCTCGTCCCCGACGCCGGCCGCCGTGTCGCCGTGGTGGCCGTGGTGGCCGTGGTGGCCGTGGTGGCCGTCGTACCCGTGCCAGGTGTCCGGCAGCATGGGCTCCCAGGCCGCCGGCGCGCCCGTCGACGCCGTGCTCGTCCACGCGGTGTCGAGACGTGCGGTGTCGAGACGTGCGGTGTCGAGACGTGCGGCGTCCTGAAGCGCGGCGTCCTGATGCCCGGTGTCCTGGTGCGGGACGTCCTCATGTGCGGTGTCGGTGTCCGGCGTCGCGGTACCCGGCGCCGTGGTGGCGGCGCGGGCCGGGACGGTGCGCCCGTAGGCGGTGACCGGGGCGATGTCCGGCGCGTAGGCGCCGCACCCGGGACACACCAGGGCGCCGTTGAGATGTCGACGACACGAAGAGCAGTAGTCCATTCGCAGGTCTTCCTGAGTTGGCGTCAAGTCGACCCGCCGGGCCGCCGCCTGGTCACGGTCGTACGTGGAATCGAACGGCCTGCAACGCTAACGAGGCTTTCCAAAGACTGTGTGCAGCCTCTGTGACACTCCTGCACGGATTCACCGAGGGCCTGTTTGAGGCCGCCCCCGCAGTCGGCGCACGGCGAGGGCCCCGGCGGCGAGCGCGGTGACCCCGCCGCAGACCAGGTGCACCCAGGTGCCGGAACCGTCCGGCCACCGGCGAGGTTGCAGCGCTTCCCGGCGGGCCCAAGCATGGGACGTGGGGAAGTGGGGGACCACGAGAGCGTCCCTGGGAGCGGCCGAGATGACTGCCGACGACGGCCACGAAGACCCGCCGCTGCGCTGCCTGGTCACCGGCGCCACCGGATACATCGGCGGCAGGCTGGTGCCCGAGCTGCTGGCCGCCGGGCACTCCGTGCGCTGCCTGGTCCGCTCCCCCGGCAAGCTGCGTGACCACCCCTGGGCCGGGGAGGCCGGGGCCGCCCGGGTGGACGTGGTGCGCGGGGACGTGACGGACGAGAGGTCCGTGCGCGAGGCGATGGAGGGGATGGACGTCGCGTACTACCTGGTGCACGCGCTGGGCACCGGGCGCGGGTTCGAGGAGACCGACCGGCGCGCGGCAGGGATCTTCGGTGAGCGGGCGCGCGCCGCCGGTATCCGGCGCATCGTCTACCTCGGCGGGCTGAGCCCCTCGGGAGTGCCCGAGCGCGCGCTCTCGCCGCATCTGCGTTCCCGTGCCGAAGTGGGCCGCGTCCTCCTGGCCTCGGGGGTGCCGACCGCGGTGCTGCGAGCAGCCGTGATCATCGGATCGGGTTCGGCCTCGTTCGAGATGCTGCGCTATCTGACCGAGCGGCTTCCGGTGATGGTGACCCCTGGCTGGGTGCGCACCCGCATCCAGCCGATCGCCGTCCGCGATGTGCTGCGCCTGCTCGTGGGCTGCGCGCGGCTGCCGTACGACGTGAACCGCGCCTTCGACATCGGCGGCCCGGACGTCGTGACGTACGAGGAGATGATGCGCCGGTACGCCGCCATCGAGGGGTTGCCGAGACGGGTCATCATGCCCGTTCCGCTGCTCACTCCCCGGCTGTCCGGTCTCTGGGTCGGTCTGGTCACCCCGGTGCCGGGCGCCCTCGCCCGCCCGCTGGTCGGGTCCCTGAGGCACGAGGTGGTCTGCGCCGAGCGGGACGTCGCCCGCTTCGTGCCGGACCCGCCGGAGGGGCCCGTGAGCCTGGACGAGGCTCTTCGTACGGCCCTCCAACGGGTCCGCGACCTGGACGTGGCCAGGCCGCCCTCGGCTCCCCGCCGTGCCCCGAGCGATCCGCTGCCGACCGATCCGGACTGGGCGGGGGGCAGCCTGTACACGGATCACCGCGAGCGCGTGGTCGGGGCGACTCCGCAGGCGCTGTGGCGGGTGGTGGAG
>NZ_VJZE01000304.1 GCF_009377205.1 Streptomyces phyllanthi | reverse complement strand
GGGTGGGCTTGTGCGCGGTGCTGCTGTGGGCGGTGCTGCCGGTCGGGATCGTGCAGTCGATGGCGTACACCGAGTCGCTGTTCACGGCCCTCGCCGCGTGGGCGCTGTACGCGGTTCTGACGGACCGCTGGATCCTCGCGGGCACGCTGGCCTCGCTCGCCGGACTGACCCGCCCGGTGGGCCTCGCGGTGGTCGCCGCGCTGTGGGCCACCGCACTCGTTCACTCGTGGGGGCGAGACCGGAGCTCGCCCCAACCGGACGGCGCCCCCGCGTGGCGGCGCGCCCTCGGCATGCTGCTCGCGCCGCTCGGCGCCGCCGGGTACGTCCTCTGGGTGGGGCACCACACGGGCAAGGGGCTGTTCGGGTACCTCGACGTGCAGGCGGGCTGGCGCAACGGCTTCGACGGCGGCTACGCCTTCGCCCGGTTCGTCGCCGACAAGTTCACGTCGTTCCCGTCGGCCCTCGCCGGCGCCGGACTGGTCGTCGGAGTCGCGCTGGTCGTCTGGTTGTACGTCGTCTGCGTCCGCCAGGGGCAGCCGTTGCCGCTCCTGGTGTACACGGGGGTCGTGGTGGCCCTCGCCCTGTGCGCGTCCAGCTACTTCGGCTCGAAACCGCGCCTCCTGATGCCCGCCTTCCCCCTGTTGCTGCCCCTCGCGACGGCCCTGGCCCGGCTGCGTCCGGCCAGGTCGGTGCCGGTGGTCGCGGGGATCGCGGTGGCGTCGGCCCTCTACGGGGCGTTCTGGCTGAATGGTTCCGGTCCGCCATGACCCGCCCGGTCACCGTCGGATGACGATCCGTGAGCTGCCGGATAAATCCAGGCCAGCACGCGGTGAACTAATTCATAAGGGCCATAAAACCAGGACATCGAATGATCAACGGAATTGAAGCCGACGCCTCCCGGTGATTACGGATTCCGCGAGAATAAACCTCGCTCTGAGAGGTTTCCCACATCACATCGTCATCACAAAGCCGGTGATTCGGGCCGCACGAGAGCTCACTCGCTGTAACGTCGATTGAGTGCGTACCGAATGTCTGCTGACTCGTCTGGAGCGAGTCTTCGCCCGGCTGGATCGTGAGCCCGAACGACCGGCCCACATCGATGTGCCGGTGATGAGCCGGCACAGGGTGGTGCTCTTCGCCTCCACCCTGGCCTTCTACGCGGCCATCGTGTGGGCCGTGGTGATCACGTCGTGGCTGGTCCGGCTCGACTGGCAGGTCATGTTCTTCCGGCCGTACCAGCAGTGGCCGGAGATCCACGCCTTCCTGGACTACTACGTGGTGCTGGGTCAGCGCGGCCCCACCGCCGTGATGGTGGCGGCCTGGCTGGGCTGGCGCTCCTGGCGGCAGCACACCCTGCGCCCGCTGATCGCGCTCGGTGTGTCGCTGCTGCTGCTGAACATCACCGTCGGCGCCGCCAAGATCGGCATGGGCCGCCTCGGCCCGCACTACGCCACCGAGATCGGTTCCAACGAGATGTGGCTCGGCGGCGACATATTTCCCTCGGGCCACACCGCGAACGCCGTGGTGACCTGGGGCATCCTCGCCTACCTGGCCTCCACGCCGAGAGCCCGGCGCTGGCTGTCCGCCCTGTCCGCGGTGATGTCGCTCGGCGTGGGCCTCACCACGGTCTACCTGGGTACGCACTGGCTGAGCGACGTCGTACTGGGCTGGGCCGCCGGTCTGCTGATCCTGCTGGCGCTGCCCTGGTTCGAGCCGCTGATCACCCGTGCCGAGGCCTGGGTCTTCTCCGTGCGGGAGTCCTGGAGGGCCCGCCAGGGCGTCACGGTGCCCACACCGGCCACCACCCGGTCCGTGGGCACGTCCCCGCTGCGTACGCCCGCCCAGGAGCCCGCCACGGCCACGGCTCACGACACGATCGCGGCCCGGACCGTACGGTCGCCGCTCCACCTCACCCCGGGGCTGCACCCGACCTGCCCCGACCGTGTACCCGTCACGCCGGTCGGCAGCCGTCGGCCGCCGCACTCGGACCGCATGCCACGCGGTACGACGCCGGCGCGTCCGCTCACGGGAGGCTGACACGAGACAGCGGGGCAGGTACGCACACCTCACCCCGGGAACGGCGAAGGCCCGGCCCCCTCGAGGGGGCCGGGCCTTCGCCGTTCCTCCGGTGTCTCAGCCCTTCCAGCAGCGCGTCACGCGGCCGTCCCTGACCTCGAAGTTCAGTCGGCCGACGCGGTACTCCATGGTGATGATCGCGCCCGGCGGCAGCGACCTGACCGTGGACCAGCCGTGCTCCCGGGCGCGGCGCTCCGCGCTCTTCGCGTCGAGGCCGACATAGGCGTCCGGACTGTCCTGGGGCTCCGGTGGCGGAGTGGGATTGGGTGCCATGACGGCCACGTTATGCGGCGCTCCGCGGACGGGAAAGTCCGGGCCCGTGAAGGGTTCCGTGCCACTCGTCCGGCCAAAGGCCGCGGAGGGTCGCACAGGGTCACTGTCCCTCGGCGGTCACGCTTCTGTCACAGGACCACGACACGCGTAACGGCCGAACGGCGTCACACGTACGAGCGGTTCCGTTCGTGTCCCGCCCGCCGTTCCGCGTAATTCTCGACTAGCTTGACGCCGTCTCGAATAGCCCCTCGGAAAACGTGTCCTCGATCACGTGGACACGGCTTTTCCGTCCGATTCGGGGGCGTTTCCGGGAAGCCGACATCACACAGGAAATACACGATTCCAGCACGCGGCCTCCACGCTCCTCCGTCGGAGCCGGGGCACGCGAGCATCATGGCGTGCGCTGCGGAGCAGGCCCGGGACGCGACAGCGAAGGGGCGGAGCGATGGGCACGGACACCGCGCAGGCGACGGTGCGACCCGTACGGACCAGTCGGGCCGGGCGGGTGGTGGTCGACTGGCTGACCACGACGGACCACAAGAAGATCGGTCATCTCTACCTGATCACGTCGTTCGTGTTCTTCCTGATCGGCGGTGTGATGGCGCTCGTGATGCGGGCCGAGCTCGCCCGGCCGGGCACGCAGATCGTGGACAACAACCAGTTCAACCAGCTGTTCACACTGCACGGCACCATCATGCTGCTGCTGTTCGCGACCCCCACCTTCGCCGGGTTCGCCAACGAGATCATGCCGCTGCAGATCGGCTCGCCCGACGTCGCCTTCCCCCGGCTGAACATGCTGTCGTACTGGCTGTTCCTGTTCGGCGGGCTGCTCGTGGTGGGCTCGCTGCTGACGCCCCAGGGGCCCGCGAACTTCGGCTGGTTCGCCTACGCGCCGCTGAACAGCCTGGAGCGAACACCGACCATCGGGGCCGACATGTGGATTATGGGGCTGGCGCTGGCCGGTTTCGGCACGATCCTCGGTGCGGTGAACTTCCTGACCACGATCATCGGGATGCGCGCCCCCGGCATGACGATGTTCCGGATGCCGATCTTCACGTGGAACACGCTGTTCACGTCGATCCTGGTCCTGATGGCGTTCCCGGTGCTCGCGGCCGCGCTGCTCTGCCTGGAGGCGGACCGGCGGTTCGGGGCGCACGTCTTCGACGCGGCCAACGGCGGGGCGCTGCTGTGGCAGCACCTGTTCTGGTTCTTCGGGCATCCCGAGGTGTACATCATCGCGCTGCCGTTCTTCGGCATCATCACGGAGATCATCCCGGTGTTCAGCCGGAAGCCGATCTTCGGCTATCTGACGCTGGTCGCCGCGACCATGGCGATCACCGGGCTGTCGGTGGTCGTGTGGGCGCACCACATGTTCGCGACGGGCTCGGTGCTGCTGCCGTTCTTCTCGCTGCTGAGCTTCCTCATCGCGGTGCCGACGGGGGTGAAGTTCTTCAACTGGACGGGAACGATGCTGAAGGGGTCGCTGTCCTTCGAGACGCCGATGCTGTGGGCGACCGGCTTCCTGGTGACGTTCCTGTTCGGCGGCCTGACCGGGGTGATCCTCGCCTCTCCGCCGATGGACTTCCACGTCACGGACACGTACTTCGTCGTGGGCCACTTCCACTACGTCGTCTTCGGCACCGTCGTCTTCGCGACCTTCGCCGGCTTCTTCTTCTGGTGGCCCAAGCTCACCGGGAAGATGCTCGACGAGCGGCTCGGCAAGATCCAGTTCTGGACGCTCTTCACCGGCTTCCAGGCGACGTTCCTGGTGCACCACTGGCTGGGCGCGGAGGGCATGCCGCGGAGGTACGCGGACTATCTGGCCGCCGACGGCTTCACGGCGCTCAACACCGTCTCGACGATCGGTTCGTTCCTGCTGGGGCTGTCGACGCTGCCGTTCCTCTACAACGTCTGGAGGACCGCCAAGTACGGCCGGAAGGTCGAGGTCGACGACCCGTGGGGGTTCGGCCGGTCCCTGGAGTGGGCGACGTCCTGCCCGCCCCCGCGGCACAACTTCGTCACGCTGCCCAGGGTCCGCTCCGAGTCCCCGGCATTCGACCTGCACCATCCCGCGTTCGCGGCGATCACGCCGCCCCAGACCCGGGCCGGGCAGGAGCGCAGTGAGCAGATCCGCTTCGGTCAGGAGCGCCCGACAGACGGTCCCGGGCCGTCCTGATGGCCCCGGCGGGCCCGTCCGGCTCCGGTTCCGCGGTCCGGCCGGCCACCCCGCGCCGAGTCGCCGGCCGTCAGTCCGCCACGGTCACCTTCACCGTGAGGTCGTTGTCCTTCGTGTAGTACGGCCTCGCCGTGACCGCGCCGAACTCCGTCTCCGCGGTCACCCTGGGGTAGGTGAAGATCGGCTTCTTGTCGGCGATGTCGTCGAGCAGGCGTGCGATGCGTACCCGCGGCCCCGGCTCTCCCGCCGGCCGCAGCCACAGGTCCCACAGGCCGGGCCGGAGCGCCGTGTATTCCACGGTGAAGTGGAAGTCCGGGTTGCCGGACGTGAGTCCGGTCCGTATCACCGGCACCGATTCGTGGCGGCTCTCCACTTCGACGTACGCCTCCGGCGCGAGCACCGTCCCGTACACCCTGGCCCGTACGCCCAGCTCGTCCTCGCGCACGTCGAGTTCTCCGGCCTCGGCGTGCGGGGCGCGCAGCCAGCTGCGGACGGTGAGGTTGCCGTGCTTGGTGGCGTACGGGATGCGGACGGCGACATGGCCGCGGGAGCCGCTGGGCGCGCGGTCGACGAGGGAGCGCAGGTCGTTGACGCCGGGCACCAGGCGCCGCGGCGCCTCGTCGGCCACCTGGACGTACGCGTCCCAGCGGCCCTCGGGGAGCTCGACGCTGCTGGGCAGCGCGGCCCGCAACCGGCCGTCCGCGGACGGCGTGAGCGGCAGGCGCACCTCCTGCTCGCTGTCGCGGACCCTCAGGAGCAGGTGGGCGGGTCCGGACTCGCCGCTGTCGGTGATGTCGAACGTGAGACCGCCCGCGGAGTCGGCGACGCAGTCGGCACGCGGGCCCGTGGCCGGATCCTCGTCGACGTGCTCGTGCGCTGTCTGCGGAGCCAGCGTCATCATGCGGTGCGTCCCTTCCCGAGGACCGTACGTCCGGCGCTTCGTACGGTGTACGCACCGCCCAGCAGCGCACCGCGGGTGCGGTGCAGCGAGCCGCGCATCCGGCCGCCGAGCGAGGTCCCGCCGCGGGCGGTCAGACCGCTGAAGAGCGACTCGTGGCGCTCGGCGACGCGGGAGGGGTCGAAGCGCTCGGAGTCCCTGAGTGCCGCGTCCGCCATCTGGTGCCGCAACGCGTCGTCGTTGATGAGTTCGAGGAGCCCCGCGGCGATGGCCTCGGCGTTGCCGACCTCGACGAGCCGGCCGTCCACGCCGTTGTCGATGATCTCGCCGGGCCCGTGCGGGCAGTCGGTGGAGACGACCGGCAGGCCGCAGCGCATGGCCTCGACGATCGTCATGCCGAAGGACTCCATGCTGGAGGTGACGGCGGCGATGGATCCCTTGGCCCACTCCGGCTCGATGGGGTGGGCGGGACCCATGAGGTAGACGTGGTTGTAGAGGCCCAACTCGTCGATGAGCCGGCGGAGTGCCTCCTTCTGCCTGCCGCCGCCGTAGATCCGCAGGCGCCAGTCCGGCCGCTGGGCGCGCACCGTGTCGAAGGCCCTGATGAGCAGGTCGTACCGCTTGACGGGCGCCAGCCGCCCCGCCGCGACGACCCACTTGCCGGTGCCGTCCGCGGGGTCGATGCCCGGCTCGGGCACCGGGTTGGGCACGGCCCGCACCTGGACGCCCGGCAGCCGCATCTTCTCGCGGTAGGCCCGGGCGTCGGCCTCCGTGGTCGTGGTGAGCGCGTCCAGGCGCGGGTAGACGCCGCGCAGCGTGGCGCGCAGGGCCACGCCGTGGGTGCCGAGCGTGAGGTGCTCCTGGCCCACGCGGACCGGGCCGCGGCGGGTCTGCCGGGCCAGGTGCACGTTCAGCCCGGGCCGTGTCCCGACCACGACATCGGCCTCGACCATCGCGAGGTGCTCGGCGATACGCCGGTCGCTGAGGGCGCCGTACTGCTCGTACCGGGACTCCGCGCGCGGGAAGACACGCGCCGGGCGGCGCAGGTCGGGGTCCTCCACGTCGGCCCCGCCCGGGCGGATGTCGACGAGGTGGCGCACACGGACGCGGGGGTCGGGTGTGAAGACCGGATCGTCCCTGTGGCGGAAGACGGAGACGATCTCGACGTCGTGCTGCTGGGCGAGGGTGCCGGCGAGGTTGTACGTGGTCCGGATCGTCCCCCCGATTCCATACGCGTTGTGTATCAGGAAAGAGATATGCATTCGTCCCCCGAACTTCCAAAATCCTCTGTCTCGTCCGCCTACCGCATGGTTGGACCCCTTCCCCCCTCGACTGGTTGGGCGGCAACATCGTCTTGTTCCAGAACAGTTGCGCGATTGGTAGCCGCTTCCGGGAACCTTTCCGCTCCGTCGTGCATCAGGGCAGGTAAGGGTCAGGGTTCGTAGGACAGCTGCGGTACGTCGAAGCAGGTGCCGTTCATGTCGCCCTGGCCCACCCAGCCCTTCGCGTCCTCCCAGCGGGCCACCGAGACACAGGTCGTGCGGGTCTTCGGGGGCTCGGCGAGGTGCTCGTAGGTGACGGGGAGGAGCAACCCGTCGGCGGTGTACGGCTCGTCGCGGTTCATGAAGCGGTCGACACACGCGCGTGTGACGCCCTCCCGCGCGCAGGACCTCGCCGCGTCGGTGAACCACATGGCGGCCGCCCAGCCCTCCAACTGCCACTGGGAGTGCGTCTTCAGACCCTTCGTCGCGTCACGGAACTCCCGTACGGCCTCGTGGCCGGTGTCCTCGAAGTTGCGGCTGGAGCCGGTCACCCACAGGGAGTTGCGGCAGCGCGGGGCGTCCTCGTAGTCCTCGGGGACCGTGGACGTCCAGTTCTGCACATTGGTGACCTTGGCGGTCACCTCGGCGCCCACCTCGTCCATGGCCCGGCAGAGCCGGGCGTTGCCGTGCGTGTCGAGGGCGTCGAAGACCAGGTCGGCGCCCTGTTCCCGCAGATCGGCCGCCACCGCGCGGAAGTTGGGCAGCGCGAAGTCGACCTGTTCGGTGACCACCTTGTAGCCCTCGGCCTTCAGCCCCCGGGCGATCAGGCTCGCGTACGAGGCCGACGCGGACTGGTTGTACGACACGACCGCGGCCGTACGCGCGCCGTGCTCGCGCTTGAAGTAGCGGTAGACCTCGGTGCCGCCGTACTGCCTGCCGTCCCAGCCGGTCGTGCCGTCGCGGGGCGCGAGGCTGCCGTAGACGCTGTACAGATGCGGATACGTGTCGTACGCCGGGCCGATGGGCTGACCGCCGATGTCGGGCACGCGCGCGCGTGAGACGCGGGAGGCGCCCGCGTAGTCCAGAGCGGTGGTGGCCACGAGGGCGACCACCTCATCCTCCTCGACCAGCCGGTGCACGCACTCGTTGTTGCCGACGCCGCTGCCGCCGTCGTCGCACTCACGGACCTCGACCTCGCGGCCGTCGATGCCCCCGCGCGCGTTGAGGCGGTCGAACCAGGCTTTCGCGCCGTCGCGCGGGCCGGTGAAGGCGGCCCCGCCGACCGGGCTGGTGGCGCTGGCGATGACGCCCACGCGGATCGGGTCACCGGCCGGCTCCCGGCCCTGGGTGGCCCGGTCCTCGAAGTCGCTCTCCGGGAGACGGCTGCCGCAGGCCGCGGCCAGCAGGAGGAGCAGGCCCGCGGCGACGCTCTCAGCAGCCCGGAAGCTGTGACGCATTGCCGCTCAGCCCGACGAGCCCGCACAGCGTCTTCACGGAGACCTTCCAGGTGCCGTCCTGCTCGACGGCGGTGCCCGCCGAGTCCGGCAGGACCGTGGCGCCCTTCATGAGCAGCGAGTACGTCACGTTCGCGCCGGTCGCCGAGGTGAACTCGACCTCCGTCACCCTCGCCTCGACCTGCTGTCCGCGCTCGTCGCCGCTGAAGGCCTCCAGGACCGGCCCCATCAGCTCGCCGTTCTCCAGGACGGCCTGCCGCTCCGCCGTGGAACTGGCCGGGTCGAAGAACGTCGCCCAGTTCTTCCGGATCTCCTTCTCGGCCGCGGCGGGGTCGGCCGGACCGGTCGCGCTCGGGGTCTCGCTGGGTGTCGGCTCGGCGCTCGTGGCCGTCTCCGCCGTGGGCGTCGGGGCGGCCCCGTCGCCTCCGCCGTCGTCGCCGCAGGCCGTGAGGGCGAGGGCCAGGACGCCCGCCGCGATCACTGCCCCCAGCCGTGCCGTTCCCCGCCTGAGGTAGCTCCCGAGAACCATCTGGCTCACCACCGGGTGTCGGTCCGGGCCGGTCGCGCCCGGTGCTTTCAGGGTCAGCTCCCCCAAGGCGTAGCGCAAGCCATCGGCGGGCCGTAAAACAGACAGACACCGGAAAAACAGACACCGGAGAACAGACAGCCACACGATGTGCGGGAGCCCCGGATGCGGACAGCTCGACTGCGGACCGTGCACCCCGTCCTCTGGGCCGGCTGGGCCGCCCTCGCCGCCGGAGCGGTGCTGTGCGTCGTCGGCTGGTACGGCGTCTCGGGCGAGCGGTTCGCCGAGCGGCAGCTGCCGTACCTCGCCTCCTGCACCGTGCCGGGGGCCGCGCTGATCATCGCGGGTGCGGTGCTGCTCACCCACGGCCGGAGCGCGCGGGCGGCGGCCCGGGTGGAGGAGCTGTACGGCCTGCTGGTCGCCGAGGAGCCGGCCGACGCGGAGGAGTCCGGGCAGGTCCCCGCGCCCGTGGCCACGAGCGGGGATCTGCTGATGGTGCCCGGCGGCACCCTGTTCCACCGCGCGGACTGCCCCCTGGTGGCGGGCAAGCGTGAGGCCGTACCGGCTGACTCCCGGGCCCTGATGATCGGGGACCTGAGCGCGTGCCCGATCTGCGAACCGCGGTCCGCGCGTGAGCCCTCCGAACCACCCCCGGAGGCCTGATGGCGTCCCTGACGTACGACCTCGCGCTCGCCGGGCTCTCGGTCGGCAGCGCGGCCGCGCTGACCGGGATCGGGCTGATCGTCACGTACCGGGCGACCGGGGTGCTGAACTTCGCGCACGGGGCGATCGCGATGGTGTGCGCGTACGTGCTGTACCAGTTCACGGTGGAGTGGGACTGGCCGCTCGCGCCGGCCGCCGCCGTCACCCTGCTGGTGGTGGCCCCGGGCATCGGCATGGCACTCGAACGGTTCGTCTTCCGCCCGCTGTCGGTGCTCGGCGGTGATCCCGCGCAGACCCTGGTGGCCTCCATCGGGGTCTTCGTGCTCCTGGTCGGCGGGGCGGCGCTGGTGTGGGGCCCCGGGGCGCGGGCGGACGCGCCCACGCTGATCCCGGGAGATCCGTGGGGGCAGCTGGCGGTGGCCGTCGCTCTGGCCGTGGCCGTGGGCGCGGTGACGCGCTGGACGCGCTTCGGCCGCGAGCTCCGGGCCGTCGTGGACGACCGCTCCCTCGCCGTCCTCGGCGGTGTCGACGCGGACCGGGTGGCGGCGGCCGGCTGGGCGTTCGGCTCGTTCACGGCGGGCCTGACGGGCGTGCTCCTCGCGCCGTACGTACGGCTCGACCCGTACGGCCTGCCGCTGCTGGTCGTGGAGGTCGTGGCCGTCGCGGTGGCAGCCCGGATGCGGAGCCTGCCCGTGGCCGTGGTGGTGGCCCTGGGCATCGGGGTCGCCCAGAGCCAGCTGACCCGGCTGCACCCCTCGGGCTGGGCGGAGCCCCTGCTCCAGGCCGTCGGCGCGAACCTGTTCGTGGTGGCGCTCCTGGTCGCGGCCCTGGCCCTGCCCCGCGTCGGCGCCGGGGACGCCCTCCCGCGCACGACGACCCCGCGCGTGGCGACGCCTCCGGGGGCGTGGATCGTGGCGGCGGTCCTCTTCCTGCTCCCGCTCGGCTTCGCGGGCCGGGACCTGCACACCTCGGTCCAGGTACCGGCGCTGGCCGTGGTCCTGCTCTCCCTCGTGGTGGTCACCGGCCGCGGCGGCCAGATCTCCCTGGGCCAGGCGGCGTACGCCGGTCTGGGCGCCCTGTTCACGGCGCTGCTGGCGGCGGGCCGCTTCCCGTTCCTGCCCCCGCTGCCCGAACTGACCGCGCTGGTCGTGGCCGTACTCCTGGTGGCTCCCCTGGGGCTGCTGACCGGCTGGCCGGCGATCCGCCGCCACGGTCTGGCACTGGCCCTGGCGACGTTCGCGGTGGGCGTCGGGGTCAGCCGCTTCGTCTTCGTCCAGCCGTACGCGACCTCCGGTCTGACGCTCGGGCGCCCCGCGGGCTTCGAGGGCGACCGCGCGTACTACGTCCTGGAGCTGGGGTTGCTGGGGCTCTCCCTGCTCGCGGTGCACGCCCTGCGCCGGGGTCGCACGGGCAGGGCTCTGGCGGCCGTGCGGGACCACGAGCCGGGGGCGTCGGCGGCGGGCGTACGCGTCCCGTCGCTGAAGCTCTCGGCCTTCGTGGCGGGGGCCGCTCTGGCGGCCCTGGGCGGCGGCATGCTCGGCATGGGTCTGCGGGCCTTCGACGCGGCCGCGTACGACCCGGTCCGCGGACTGCTGTGGTTCGCGGCCGTCGTGGTCCTCGGCGCGGACAGCGTGCTGGGTGCCCTGGCCGCCGCGGCGCTCCTGGTGGGGCTGGACGCGGGAACCCGTGGCGGGGTGGCCGCGGCCCTGATCGGTGTGCTCGCGGTGTTCGTCGGCCGGTTTCCGGGAGGCCCGTACGAGGCCCTGCGGGCCGTGGCCGCCCGTCCGAGGTCCCGGCACAGGGCCGCGCTGACTCCGCTGGGAACGCGGGTGCGGCGGACGGTACGCGCCCGCGAGGAGGCGGTTCGGAGGCGACGGGGTGCGGGCGTTCCCCCGGAAGGGTCCGCCCGGCCCACCCGAGCGGCGGAATCCGCGCCGCCGGGCCGGGCGGAGCGCGGCGCCGCACCGCCACACACCCCCGTGA
>NZ_VJZE01000303.1 GCF_009377205.1 Streptomyces phyllanthi | reverse complement strand
CGCCCAGCCCGGGTACGGCTACCCGCAGCAGGGCGCCCCGCAGGGCCAGCCCCAGTACGGCTACCCGCAGGCTCCGCCGGTTCCGCAGGGCTACGGCTACGGCGGCGGCCAGATGGAGATGCCGGGTCTGATGAAGACCGCGCGGGTGATGCTGTTCATCACCGCCGGTTTCCAGTTCCTGGCGGGTATCGTCTTCGGCTTCCTCGTGGGCGCGGTCCAGGACGTGTCCAGCGGTGTGGGCTCGGGCGACGAAACCGACGGTTTCGCGGCGCTGGGCATCGGGGTCGCGATCTTCCTCGTGGCCCTGGGCGCGCTCTCGATCTTCCTGGGTGTGAAGTTCAAGAGCGGCGGCAGCGGCATCCGGATCACGACCATCGTGTACTCGTCGCTGCTGGTCCTCGGCAGCATCGTCAACATCGTCGGTGGCGGTTCGGGTTCGGCCACCTTCGGCGGCATCGTCTCGCTCGCCATGTCGGGCATCATCCTCGCCGCGATGGTCAACGGCCAGGCCTCGACCTGGTTCAACCGCCCGCGCTACTGATCCGCGGACGGCGCCTTCGCACCACTCACACCCGGGGCCGTGGCTCTCCCGCACAGGGGGCCACGGCCCCGGTGCGTCGCCCACCCGCACCCGCCGCAGGACATGCGCCACTTCCTGGAGACCGGCTGCCGGCTCGCCCGGATCGAGGACACGGCGTATTCGGGAGGAGGCCGCTGGGAAAAGGGACAGCCCCGCTGTCACCTCGCCCGGCGGCCCACCTCACACTGCCGGGAGACACGTGAAGTCGACGTGGGCTCAGGTGGGGCTCACCGGGAGGCCGGAGCGTTTGCTCGGAGCAGCGCGGCTCCGAGCGGGGTGAGGGTGTGCAGTACGGATGCGGCGTGGCGGTGGCTGACGATCAGGCCCGCGTCGCGCAGGGCGGTGGCGTGCTGGCTGGCCGATGACGCGGAGACTCCGGTGGCGCGGGCGAGTTCGCCGGTGGTGGCGCCGGTGGAGACGGCGCGCAGGGCGGCGGCGCGGGTGCGGCCGAGCAGGGCTCCGAGGGATGCGCCGGAGCCGAGGTCCCCGGGGAGCGCGGTGTGGTGGGGCTCGTGGCTGAGTGAGTAGATCAGGACGGGGTCCAGCGTGGTGTCGCCGAAGGTCACCGGATTCCCCCAGCAGAAGTACGACGGGACCAGGAGGAGGCCGCGGCCGTTCAGGTACAGGTCGCGGTCCTCGGGATAGACGGCGTGCAGGACGGGGCGCTGCCATCGCAGGTCGGGACCCAGGTTCTGGAGAATTCCCTCGACCCCGCCATCGAGCACGCCGCGGGCGCGGGCGGACCGTTCGGCCTCGATGCGGGCCTGGACATGGTCGCTGTACGGGGCGATGACCATGTCGTAGTAGGTCCGTAGCGCCTGTACCAGTTCCTTGCGCAGGCCTGGCTCGGCCAGGCGCGGTGCCCAGGAAGGGGCTCCACTGGTGCGGCTGAGGATGCCCACTTCGTCCAGGACCCGGCGCTGCGGGGTGGCCAGGATGGCCTCAAGGCCGGCGTCAAGTCCTTCGGTCGCCTCGGGAGGGGTGAGGAAGTCGGGGAAGTAGGCGGCGCGCGGGACCAGCGGCAGCAGTAGGGTGCGCAGGGTGCGGGTGAAGGCTGTGGCCTGCAGTCTGGCGCGGGCGCCGCGGTGCCAGTCCGCGTAGGCCCAGCGACCCCGGCGGGTCTGGAAACGGTGCAGGCTCGCGCAGATCTCCCACAGCGGGTCCGGTGCGATCGCAACGCGGGTTCTGGCCAGGTCGGCATCGGTGAAGTGGATCCTGAGCATCGGCTTCCCCCTGTTGGCCTGGGCTTTTCAGGCAGAACAGAAAACCCTGGATGGCCATGCTCGCGTCAGAGATGCTCGAGGAGCAAAGGGGCGCGACGGACCGACGCGCCACAACTCGGGGGAGTGCGTTGCACCATGAGGCGAGCATTCGTTTCTGCATGCGCGGCCGCGCTGATCGTCACGTTCACAGCGGCGGGCTGCACCACCAGCACGAGTGAGCGGCCGGGCCCCGCCCAGCCGCAGCGGGACACCGCGGCCAAGTCCTCCAGGAGCGAGGGGCGGGAACTGACCGACGCCGAGCGGGTCCTGGTGCAGCGTGCCGAGCAACTCCTCATCAAGGAATGCATGGAGGGGGAGGGCTTCAAGTACTGGGTCGGGCCCCTGCCGACCGTCGACGACCTCAAGGGCGGCGGTTACGTACTGACCGATGCCGACTGGGCAAAGAGGCACGGTTACGGCAGTCGGCTGGAGGAGAAGCTCCAGGACGCCCAACGGAGCGATCCGAACCACGCGTACGCCAACGGGCTCCCGCAGAAGGAACGCGTCCGCTACGGCAAGACGCTCGAAGGCGGGCCGTCAGGCGGCATGCTGACGGCCGAGCTGCCCGGCGGCGGCACCGTCCAGACCCCTCGCCACAGCTGTCTGTCCAAAGCCAAGGAGCAGCTCTACGGCGACTTCGAGACCTGGTTCAGAGCAGAGAAGACGACCACGAACCTGACCGACCTGTACGTCCCGGACCTCCTCGAGGACAAGCGCTTCGTCAGCGCGCTCAAGGAGTGGTCCGCGTGCATGCGCGAGGCCGGCCACGGCTACGCCGACCCGCCGGAGATCCGGGCCGAGCTGCCGGAGCTCACCAAGGGCCTGAGCCCTGACGCCTCGCACGCCGTCGAGGTGAAGCTCGCAGTCGACGAGGCCGTGTGCGCCACGAAGACCCCTCTGTCCGCCACGGCACACGCCCTGGACGAGAAGTACCGCGACGAACTGCGCGCCACATACGGCGACGCCATCGCGACGTACGAGCACATGAGCCTCGCGGCTCTGGACCGCGCCGAGGACATCACGGGCGACATGGCCTGAGCCCCGCCGTCCGACTCGCCCGCGATCCCAGGGCACCCCGAACTTCCCCGGCGCCTCAGCCGTGGAGGAAACCCCTACGGCACCTTCAACACAAGGAGTGATCCACCATGCGCAAAATCCTCGCCGCAGCCGCCACCCTCGGCCTCGCGGGCCTCGGGGTGATCGTCCCGGCGACCGCCGCGCAGGCCTCGGCGGCGTGCGACACCGCCTGGCGCAACGCGGCGTCGGGCTACTTCTACGCCTACGACTACGACTCCTGCAGCGGCACTCTCGGACTGGACGACGACAACGACGCCAACTGGAGCGACACCTCCGGCTCGTTCCAGAGCGGTGACAACGACGACGCACAGTCGATCCTGCACAAGGGAACCTCCGGCATGGCCGTCAAGGTCTACCGGCACGCAAGCTACGGCGGCGGTCACACCTGCCTCAAGAAGTCCGAGTACTACATGGATGACCTCACCGGTCACACCTACACCGATGGCTCCGGCGTGAACGTGAGCATCAGTTCTCACAAGTGGGTGTGGGAGTCGGACTGCGGCAAGTTCCTCAACTCCTGACCCGACCGGTCACCCGCACGGCTGACCCGTGCACCCACCCCGTGGCCCGCCACCTCCCGGCGGGCCACGGGCGCCCCGGGAACCCCACTCGGCGCTCTCCCTCAGACACGCGACACAGGCACGCAGGACAAGGAGCGACCATGCGCAAGACCCTGGCCATATCCGCCGCTCTCGGCGTCGCGGCACTCGGTGTGCTCGTACCCACCACCAGCGCACAGGCATCCACGGCGTGCGACACCTCCTGGAACAGTGCGCCGCCCGGCTCCTTCTACGCCTACGACTTCACCGACTGCAGCGGCCTCCTCGGCAGGACCGCCGAAAGCAGCGACGCGAACTGGGGCGACAGCTCCGGTCCGTTCCAGGGCAACGCCGACAACGCCGCGAGCTCCATCCTGCACAAGGGAACCTCCGGCATGGCCGTCAAGGTCTACCAGTACCCGGGCTACCTCGGCGGCCACGCCTGCCTCAAGAAGTCCGAGTCCTACAAGGAGGACCTCTCCAGGCACACGTTCTCCAACGGTGCCGGTATGGACAACGACATCAGCTCCCACCGGTGGGTGTGGGAATCGGCCTGCGGCACCTTCCTCGATTAGGAGTCCTCGATGTCCATCGACATTCGGCCCCGGTCAATCTGGGCCCCGTATGCCGCCACCACCACGACGGGAGGTCTCCTTATCGCGCGGAAGGCATGGGCGGACTTCCACGGGGATTACGAGAAGGCGACCAAGGAACTGATCGACGAGGTAGGAGCATCACCGGGGCGGTCGAGTCGCGAGTGGTCCCCTTGGAAGGGGGGCGTGTTCATCCACCACAGAGGCGGGGGTTCGGCCGGTCTCGACACCGAGGAGGAATGCGCGAAGGACGTCGCCGACGCCTGGTCGGACATGTACGGGAAGGCCGACGAGGACATCGGCTACAACTACTTCGTCTGTCCGCACGGAAAGATATACGAGGGGCGTGGCCTCGAACGGGGAGAGGCGAACGGCGGCGATGCCCCAGCCCAGGGAAACGTGCCCGCAGGGCATGTCTGGGTCGCGGACCACGGCGCGGTCGGCCGGAACACCGCTTTCTATTCCATCTGCGGTCTCCTCCGGTCCGAGGACGAGTCGACATCCGCGATGCGGACCTCGATCAGGAATCTGATCGAGTATCTACGGACGGACGTTCCGGCCGGCAAGAAGGCCGGCCCCAACATGTTCCCCCACTCCAAGGGTTACGCCACGGAGTGCCCCGGCAATCTCCTGCCCTATGCGAAGACCGGCTCCCTGATGGACCCCGGGGTTCCCGACACGAGCAACCCGGCGCAGCTTCAGATCATTTCCCGTGCCCAGTGGGGAGCACGCCCACCCCGCAGTGAGGCGAAGGTCCCGCTCTCGCAGCGCACCGCCTTCGCCGTCCACTACTCCGCGGGGCCCACCAGCCAGACGCCGAGGGCGATCCAGAACTACCACATGGACTCGAACGGCTGGTGGGACATCGGCTACAACTTCCTCGTCGACGCGCACGGCCGCATCTTCGAAGGGCGCGGCTGGGCCAACGAGGGTGCACATGCGTCGGGTTACAACACCACGCACTTCGGTGTCTGTTTCATCGGCCGGGACGGCGATGCCACCACGGCCGCCAAGAACTCCATCCGGAGCCTCTACCACGCCGCCCGGGAGAAGACCGGCAAGGCGCTCGCCGCGACCTACCACGGCGCGCTCAACTCCACCCAGTGCCCCGGCGCGGCGCTCCGCGCCTGGGTACAGAACGGGTTGCCGGGAACCACGTATCCCATCGTGGGCGGTGAACCGGTCTACGAGGGCGATCCGCCGGGCGACGGCTCCAGCGGCGGGCTGACCACCGTGCGGTCCATCGCCTCGCAGCAACGAGCCGTCAACGGGCTGGGCCACAGCCCGCCGCTGACCGTGGACGGCGTCTTCGGCCCGCTCACCGACGCGGGTGTCCGCTGGCTCCAGAACAAGGTCGGCGCGCAGGCCGACGGGCTGTGGGGGCCGCTGACCGAGGCGGCGTACGTGGCCTACACCGGCCAGGGCGGCAGTGGCGGCGGGCTGTCCACGATCCGCTCCATCGCCTCGCAGCAGCACGCGGTGAACGCACTCGGCTACAGCCCGCCCCTCGACGTCGACGGCGACTTCGGCCCCCGCACCGACGCCGGAGTCCGCTGGCTGCAGGGCAGGATCGGCGTCGAGGCCGACGGCTTGTGGGGAACCACCACGGAGGCGGCCTACGTGGCCCACACCGGCGGCTCCCCGGGGCACATGGGCGGCGGACTGACCACCGTACGCTCGGTCGGCTCCCAGCAGCACGCGGTCAACGGACTCGGCCACACCCCGCCCCTCGACGTGGACGGCGTCTTCGGCCCGCTCACCGACGCGGGGGTCCGCTGGCTCCAGTCCAAGGTCGGCACCGAGGCCGACGGGCTCTGGGGACCCGCCACCGAGGTGGCGTACGGCCGCTATGCCGATGGTGAACGGCTCGTGGTGGACGGACAGTTCGGGCCCGGCACGATCGCCGCGACACAGCGGGCGATCGGCGTCACCGCGGACGGTGCCTGGGGGCCGGAGTCCAAACGCGCGCTGCAGCAGCACCTCAACACCTGGGCCGACGCCGGCCTGATCGTGGACGGCGACGTCGGCCAGGCCACGGTGAAGGCACTGCAAGGTCACCTCAACAAGATGATCCGCGCCGATCTGACGGTGGACGGCGACTGGGGCACGGCCACCACCAAGGCCCTGCAGACCGCCCTCAACCAGGGGAGACTGTGATGCGGAACGAGGGACCCGACACCGCGTACTCCGCGGCAACCGGACTGTCCCGACGGGGCGTTGTCGCGAATGCGGTCCTTGCCGCCGCCGGTCTGCTGGGCCTGGGCACATCGAGGGCCACCGCTGCTCCCCTGCCGTCGGCCACCGCCCCGTCGGCAGGGCGGTCCGGCACGGCCGCCCGGGGCCTGTCGGCCTTCGCCGCGGTGGCGGCGAGCGAGGCCGACGCCGTCACGGTCCCCGCGGGTTTCACCGCCGACGTCCTCGCCCCCTGGGGCCAGGCCGTGCGCGCGTCGGGGCCACGCTGGCGGGCGGACGGGAGCAACACGGCCGCCGAACAAGCCGTGCAGGTCGGCAGCCACCACCACGGCGTCCAGTTCTTCCCCCTGGCCGAGGGCGCCGCGGGCAGTCGCCGCGGACTCCTGGTGATCAGCCACGAGGCAACCGACCCCGACCTGCTGGGCGGCGAAGCCGACAAGGCGATCGCCGCCCAGGGCCTCACCGTCCTGGAGGTGCGGGAGTCCGGCGGTACGTGGAAGGCCGTGGACTCGGCGTACAACCGAAGGATCACGGGCGACTCACCGGTACGGTTCTCCGGTCCCGTGGCGGTCGAGGGCAGGTCACGAGGCGTGCTGGCCTGCAGTGGCCAGGGCGTCACCCCCTGGGGCACCTGTCTGGCCACGGAGGAGAACTTCAACGCCTTCTTCGGCACCGAGGATCCCGGCTGGCGACGCCGCGAGAAGCACGTCCGGTACGGGTTGTCCGCCGACGGCTTCGGCCGGCCCGGGCACCGCGCCGATCCGCGGTTCGACCTGGCCGCTGCCGGGTCACGACCGGAGGACTTCGGCTGGATCGTGGAGTTGGATCCCCGGGATCCGTCCTCGGTGCCGGTCAAGCGGACCGCACTCGGACGCTTCATGCACGGCAGCGCCACGGTGACCGAGGCCGCCGGGCGCCTCGTGGTCTACAGCACGGACGCCGAGGACGGCGAGTACCTCTACAAGTACGTCAGCGCGGACGAGTGGCGCATACTTCGCGCCCGGGGCGAGAGCCCCCTGGACCACGGCACCCTTTACGCGGCAAGGATCTCCCCCGGCGGCGTCGGCCAGTGGCTGCCCCTCAGGTACGGGTACGGCCCGTTGACCCGGGACAAGGGCTGGCGGGACCAGGCCGATGTCCTGGTACGGGCCCGGCTGGCCGCAGACGCCCTCGGCGCGACCCCCCTCGCCCGACCGGAGCGGGTCGCGGTGAGCCCGCTCGACGGCGATGTCTACCTCGCCCTCGCGGGCGGCACCGGCGGCTCCCCGTGCACCGGCGAGGTGGCGCGGAACGCGGGGGCCACAGAGGCGTGCGCGCGCGGCGCCGATCCCCACGGGCGCATCATCCGCTGGCGCGAGGAACGGAGTGAGGGTGAGAAGCAGAGGGAGGGAGGCGCTCCGGCGCCTTCCTTCTCCTGGGCCGAGTTCCTCTCCGGCGGTGACCCGGACCTGTCCGCCGACGGCGCGTTCGCCTCTCCCAAGGGACTCTGGTTCGCCGCGGACGGGACGCTGTGGATCTCCACCGGTGTCTCCGGCCACGCTCTGAACGGTCCTGACCCGGCCCACCAGGCGGCCGGGAACAACGCCCTGCTGGCCGTCGACCCCACGACCAGGAGGGTCCGTCGTTTCCTCACCGCGCCGCGCGGCGCCGAGGTGACCGGCGTCGCCGGCACACCGGACGGACAGACGCTGTTCGTCAACATCCAGCATCCTGGCGAGCGCACGGCCCGGTGGGGTGTCCCGGACGCCGGGAACCCTCGCGCCGTCAGCAGCTGGCCGGGCCACGGGGCGGGCGGCCGCCCGCGTTCCGCCACCGTGGCCGTTCACCTCCCGAAGAGCTGACGTGCACCGCGCCGGACGGGAACTCCGCCGCTGACAGCGCGGTGCGACGTGATGCCGTACCAGGGGCGCCCCGGTACGGCATCCACGTCCGGCGTCGGCATCAGTGGAAGAAGTGCCGCGTCCCCGTGAAGTACATCGTGATGCCGGCCTTCTGCGCGGCCTCGACGACCAGTTCGTCACGGACGGAGCCGCCGGGCTGGACGATGGCCTTCACACCGGCGGCGCCCAGGACGTCGATGTTGTCGGGGAACGGGAAGAACGCGTCCGACGCGACGTACGAGCCCCGCGCCCGCTCCTCCCCGGCCCGCTCCACCGCCAGCTTGCAGGAGTCCACGCGGTTGACCTGCCCCATGCCGACACCGACCGAGGCGCCGTCCTTGGCGAGCAGGATGGCGTTGGACTTGACGGCCCGGCACGCCTTCCAGGCGAAGGAGAGCTGCTGGAGCTCCTCACCGGTGAGCGCCTCACCCGTCGCCAGGGTCCAGTTGGCGGGGTCGTCGCCCTCGGCCTGCAGCCGGTCGGTGACCTGGAGCAGCGCGCCTCCGTCGACGGGCTTGAGCTCGACGGGGCCGGCCGGCCCGTTCGGGGCCTTCAGCACGCGGATGTTCTTCTTCTTGGTGAGGGCCTCCAGCGCGCCGTCCTCGTAGTCGGGCGCCACGATGACCTCGGTGAAGATCTCCGCGACCTGCTCGGCCATCTCCTTGCTGACCGGCCGGTTGACGGCGATGACCCCGCCGAAGGCCGACAGCGGGTCACAGGCGTGCGCCTTGCGGTGCGCCTCGGCGACATCCGCGCCGATCGCGATACCGCACGGGTTGGCGTGCTTGATGATCGCCACGCAGGGCTCGTCGTGGTCGTACGCGGCACGGCGCGCGGCGTCCGTGTCCGTGTAGTTGTTGTACGACATCTCCTTGCCGTGCAGCTGCTCGGCCTCGGCGAGGCCGCCGCCCGCGGCGGAGCCGCTGGTTGATGCGGTGGAGGTGTACAGGGCGGCGGGCTGGTGCGGGTTCTCGCCGTAGCGGAGGGTGTGCGCGCGCTCCCAGGTGGCGCCGAGGAAGTCGGGGAACTGCGAGTCGTCCACGGGGGCGTAGGAGGACGCGAACCAGGAGGCCACGGCGACGTCGTACGCGGCCGTGTGCTGGAAGGCCTCGGCGGCGAGCCGCTTGCGGGCGGCGAGGTCGAAGCCGCCGTCCTTGAGGGCGGAGAGGACGTCGGCGTACCGCGCGGGGCTGGTGACGACGGCGACCGAGGGGTGGTTCTTGGCGGCGGCCCGCACCATGGACGGCCCGCCGATGTCGATCTGCTCGACGCACTCGTCGGGGGTGGCGCCCGAGGCGACGGTCTCGCGGAACGGGTAGAGGTTGACCACGACGAGGTCGAACGGCTCGACACCGAGCTCGGCGAGCTGCCGCTGGTGGTCCTCGAGCCGCAGGTCGGCGAGGATGCCCGCGTGCACCTTCGGGTGCAGGGTCTTGACGCGCCCGTCCAGGCACTCGGGGAAGCCGGTGAGCTCCTCGACCTTGGTGACGGGGACGCCGGCGTCGGCGACCCGGGCGGCGGTGCTCCCGGTGGAGACGATCTGGACCCCGGCCTCGTGCAGCCCACGCGCGAGCTCCTCGAGCCCGGTCTTGTCGTAGACGCTGAGGAGCGCACGACGGATGGCCCGCTTGGCGGTGCCGCTCTCGGCCGTCGTAGTGCTGTCGGTGCTCTCGGCGGTCACTGGATAACTACCTTTCGTCCCTCGATGCGATAGCCGTTGCGGGCGAGCCGCCCCACGACATCGACGAGCAGTCTTCGCTCGACTTCCTTGATGCGCTCGTGCAGAGCGCTCTCGTCGTCCTCGTCCCGGACCTCCACAACGCCCTGGGCGATGATCGGTCCGGTGTCGACGCCGTCGTCGACGAAGTGGACGGTGCATCCGGTGACCCTGGCGCCGTACGCGAGCGCGTCCCGTACGCCGTGGGCTCCCGGGAAACTGGGCAGCAGAGCCGGATGGGTGTTGACGAACCGCCCCCCGAACCGCGCCAGGAACTCCTTGCCCACGATCTTCATGAACCCGGCGGAGACGACGAGATCCGGCTCGTGGGCGGCGACGGCCTCGGCGAGGGCGGCATCCCACTCGTCACGGGTGCCGTAGTCCTTCACCCTCCGCACGAACGTCGGCAGCCCGGCGCGCTCGGCACGGGCAAGCCCCTCGACACCACTGCGATCGGCGCCGACGGCCACGATCTCGGCGCCGTAGGCGTCGACCCCGACTTCGGCGATGGCATCGATCAGGGCCTGGAGATTGGTACCGGATCCGGAAACCAGGACGACAAGGCGCTTGGCCGCGGACTTGACCACGGACTCGGCCACGACGGGGCCCTTTCTCGGGGAGTCTTTTGTACGGTCGTACGAATGCTTCGCGCCCCCTTGTACGGGGAAGTCTACGAAGCGGCCGACCGTCAGCAACGATACCGGCACACCTGACGGCCCCCACGGGACGGGGGCGTGGCCGGAAGGTACCGTCTGGGAAGCATCCGACCGGGGAACACGGCTCAGCGGGGGGAACGCCTTGCGCGGCTGGGACGTTGACCAGGACGGGTACGAAAGGTTCCGGGGACCGCTCCCGGGCAGCACACGACGTAGCACTGGACCCAAAGCACCCGAAGTACTGGAAGTACGGCTCCAAGAAGTACTGATTCCAAGGGGAAGACGCACACCTGATGCCGGACCACAGCCTCCGACTCCCTCCGCTCCTGCTGCGCGAGCGGCGTTCCTCGCCCACGCCGCCGCGGGAGGGTGAGGACGTGCCCGAGACCGGCCAGGACGCCGCGGGCGGGCGTGGACCTCAGGCTCCGTCCGACGACAATCCGTTCGCGCCGCCCCCCGAGGGCGCGCCCGACCGGCCGTGGCAGCCGCGCCGTCCCACGGGCGGGCAGGGGCAGGGCACGGACGGGGACGGCCAGAACGGCGACTCCCCCTGGGGCAGCCAGTGGAGCGACCGCCAGCCCGGCCGTGCTCCGGGCGGCGGGTTCGGCGAGCGCCCCCGTCCCTCCGGCGGCGGACAGGGCGGCCCCGAGGGCGGTCCGGGAGGCTCCGGCCTGCGCTGGGACCCCACGGACCCGGCCCAGCGCCGTGCGCGCTTCGCCCTGCTGGGGGGCATGTGGGCGTTCTTCTTCTCGCTCTTCAGCTGGCCGTACGTGGCACTGCTGCTCGGTGCGCTGGCCCTCTACTGGGGCATCAGCGCCCTCCGC
>NZ_VJZE01000302.1 GCF_009377205.1 Streptomyces phyllanthi | reverse complement strand
GGGTGGGAGGAGGGTGCGGGCCTCGCCAAACTGCGCGTCTTCACCTCCGAGGTCAGCCACTTCAGCGTGAAGAAGTCCGCGAAACTCCTCGGCCTGGGCCAGGACGCCGTGGTCTCCGTCCCGGTCGGCGCCGACAAGCGCATGCGGACGGTCGCCCTCGCCCGCGAGCTGGAGCGCTGCGAGCGGGACGGCCTCATCCCCATGGCCGTCGTCGCCACCGCGGGCACGACCGACTTCGGCTCCATCGACCCGCTGCCCGAGATCGCCGAGCTGTGCGCGCGGTTCGGCGCGTGGATGCACGTCGACGCGGCGTACGGCTGCGGACTGCTCGCCTCGCTCAGGCGCCGTGCGCTCCTCGACGGCATCGAGCGCGCCGACTCCGTCACCGTCGACTACCACAAGTCCTTCTTCCAGCCGGTGAGTTCGTCCGCCGTGCTGGTCCGGGACGCGGCGACGCTGCGCCATGCCACGTACCACGCGGAGTACCTCAACCCGCGCCGTATGGTGCAGGAGCGCATTCCCAACCAGGTCGACAAGTCCCTGCAGACCACCCGCCGCTTCGACGCGCTCAAGCTGTGGATGACGCTGCGCGTGATGGGCGCCGACGGCATCGGCCAGCTGTTCGACGAGGTCTGCGATCTGGCGGAGGAGGGCTGGAAGCTGCTCGCCGCCGACCCGCGCTACGACGTCGTCGTCGAGCCGCGGCTGTCCACGCTGGTCTTCCGCTACGTCCCCGCGGCCGTCACCGACCCGGCACGGATCGACCGCGCCAACCTGTACGCCCGGAAGGCCCTGTTCGCCTCCGGTGACGCGGTGGTCGCGAGCACCAAGGTGGGCGGACGCCACTACCTGAAGTTCACCCTGCTCAACCCCGAGACCACGGCCGACGACATCGCCGCCGTGCTCGATCTGATCGCCGGCCACGCCGAGCAGTACCTGGGAGAGTCCCTTGACCGCGCTTCCTGAGGCCACGAACAGCACGTACGACTTCGTGGGGATCGGGCTCGGCCCCTTCAACCTCGGCCTGGCCTGTCTCACCGAACCGATCGACGAGCTCGACGGCGTCTTCCTGGAGTCCAAGCCGGACTTCGCGTGGCACTCGGGCATGTTCCTCGACGGCGCCCATCTCCAGACCCCGTTCATGTCGGACCTGGTGACACTGGCCGACCCGACGTCGCCGTACTCCTTCCTCAACTACCTCAAGGAGTCCGGCCGCCTCTACCCGTTCTACATCCGTGAGAACTTCTACCCCCTCCGGGTCGAGTACGACGACTACTGCCGCTGGGCCGCCGGAAGGCTGGGCAACGTCCGCTTCGGCACGACGGTCACCGAGGTGACGTACGACGAGGAGGCGGAGCTGTACGTCATCCGCACGGAGAACGGCGCGAGCGGCGAGACCACCGCGAGCAGCAGGACCGGCAGGACGTACCGCGCCCGCCACCTCGTCCTCGGCACCGGCACCGTCCCGTACATCCCCGAGGCCTGCCGGGGCCTGGACGGCGACTTCTTCCACAACGCGCACTACATGCACCGCAAGGCCGAACTCCAGGCGAAGAAGTCCATCACGATCGTCGGCAGCGGCCAGAGCGCCGCGGAGATCTACCAGGAGCTCCTCGCCGAGATCGACGCCCACGACTACCGGCTCAACTGGATCACGCGCTCCCCGCGCTTCTTCCCCCTCGAGTACACCAAGCTGACGCTGGAGATGACGTCCCCGGACTACATCGACTACTTCCGCGCGCTGCCCGAGGAGACCCGCTACCGGCTGGAGAAGCAGCAGAAGGGCCTGTTCAAGGGCATCAACTCGGAGCTGATCGACTCGATCTTCGACCTGCTGTACCAGAAGAACGTCACCGGCGGCGGCCGCCCGGTCCCCACCCGCCTCCTCACCAACTCCTCGCTGAACACCGCCCGGTACAAGGACGGGGTCTACACCCTCGGCTTCCACCAGGACGAGCAGGACAAGGACTTCGAGATCCGCACCGAGGGTCTCGTCCTCGCCACCGGCTACCACTACCGGCCGCCCGCGTTCCTCGACCCGGTCCGCGACCGCCTCCTCTTCGACGGCCACGGCCGCTTCGACGTGGCCCGCAACTACGCCGTCGACACCACGGGCCGCGGGATCTTCCTCCAGAACGCGGGCGTGCACACCCACTCGGTCACGTCCCCCGACCTGGGCATGGGCGCGTACCGCAACAGCTCCATCATCCGCGAGCTGCTCGGCACGGAGTACTACCCCGTGGAGAAGACCATCGCGTTCCAGGAGTTCGCCGTATGAGCACCAGGCCCGGGCTCGGAACGTTCACCGTCCGCCCGCTCGATCCCCTGAGCGACGCCGAGCTGCTGCACCGCTGGGTGACCCACCCCAAGGCGGAGTACTGGATGATGCAGGGCGCGAGACTGCAGGACGTCGAGCGCGAGTACATGGGCATCGCTGCCAGCGAGCACCATCACGCGTACCTCGGGTTCCACGACGGGGAGCCCGCGTTCCTGATGGAGAAGTACGACCCGCGGTACATCGAGCTGGTCGGCCTGTACGAGCCGGAACCCGGCGATGTCGGCATGCACTTCCTGGTCGCCCCCACCGACCGGCCCATCCGCGGCTTCACCAAGGCCGTCATCACCGTGGTGATGGACGAGCTGTTCGCCGATCCGCGCACCCGGCGGGTCGTCGTCGAACCCGATGTCACGAACACGGCCGTGCACGCCCTGAACAAGACCGTCGGCTTCGTCGCCGCGCGGGAGATCGACAAGCCGGAGAAGCGCGCGCTGCTGAGCTTCTGCACACGCGAGCAGTATCTGACGGCACGAGGGGCAGCCGTCCTCGCCGCCCAAGGAGTTTCCCCATGACCCTGTCCGACGCCGTGGCGCATCTGTCCCCCCACCGCTGGGCGACGGCCAACCGCCTCCTCGTCCGCAAGGCACTCGCCGAGTTCGCACACGAGCGGCTCATCACGCCGGAGGCCGCCGGAGACGACCGGTACGCCGTCCTCAGCGACGACGGCCTCACCCGCTACGAGTTCACCGCCACGCGCCGCGCCCTCGACCACTGGCAGGTGGACGCGGACTCGATCACCCGCCACCACGACGGCCGCGAACTTCCCCTCGCCGCCCTGGACTTCTTCATCGAGCTGAAGAAGACACTGGGCCTGAGCGACGAGATCCTGCCCGTCTATCTGGAGGAGATCTCCTCCACCCTCTCCGGGACCTGCTACAAGCTCGCCAAGCCGCAGATCCCGGTCGCCGAGCTGGTCCGCTCCGGCTTCCAGGCCATCGAGACCGGGATGACCGAGGGCCATCCCTGCTTCGTCGCCAACAACGGCCGCCTCGGCTTCGGCGTCCACGAGTACCTCTCGTACGCCCCGGAGACCGCGAGCCCGGTCCGGCTGGTCTGGCTGGCCGCGCACCGCTCACGGGCCGCCTTCACGGCGGGCGTGGGCATCGAGTACGAGGCGTTCCTGCGGGACGAGCTGGGCGAGGCGACGGTCGAGCGGTTCAACGCCGTCCTGCGCCACCATGACCTCGACCCGGCCGACTACCTCTTCATCCCCGTCCACCCCTGGCAGTGGTGGAACAAGCTCACGGTCACCTTCGCCGCCGAGGTCGCCCGGAAGCATCTGGTCTGCCTGGGCGAGGGCGACGACGAGTACCTCGCCCAGCAGTCGATCCGGACGTTCTTCAACCGGTCGCACCCCGGGAAGCACTACGTGAAGACCGCCCTGTCGGTCATCAACATGGGCTTCATGCGCGGACTCTCGGCCGCGTACATGGAGGCGACCCCGGCGATCAACGACTGGCTGGCCCAGCTCATCGAGGGCGACCCGGTGCTGAGGTCGACGGGCCTGTCGATCATCCGGGAGCGCGCGGCCGTGGGCTACCGGCATCTGGAGTACGAGGCCGCCACGGACCGCTACTCCCCGTACCGGAAGATGCTGGCCGCCCTGTGGCGCGAGAGCCCGGTGGAGTCCCTCCAGGAGGGCGAGTCGCTCGCCACCATGGCCTCGCTCGTCCATGTCGACCACCAGGGCGGTTCCTTCGCGGCCGCGCTGATCGAACGGTCGGGCCTGACACCCACGCAGTGGCTGCGGCGCTACCTCCGGGCCTACTTCACGCCTCTGCTGCACAGCTTCTACGCCTACGACCTGGTCTTCATGCCGCACGGCGAGAACGTCGTCCTCGTCCTGAAGGACGGTGTCGTGCAGCGCGCGATCTACAAGGACATCGCCGAGGAGATCGCGGTCATGGACCCGGACGCGGTGCTGCCGCCGGCGGTCGAGCGGCTGCGCGTCGACGTGCCGGAGGACAAGAAGCTCCTGTCGGTCTTCACGGACGTCTTCGACTGCTTCTTCCGCTTCCTGTCCGCAAACCTCGCGAGCGCGGGCGTCCTGGAGGAGGACGACTTCTGGCGCACGGTCGCCGAGGCCGTCCGTGAGTACCAGGAGGCGCGGCCGGAACTCGCCGACAAGTTCCGGCAGTACGACATGTTCGCGCCGGAGTTCGCGCTGTCCTGCCTCAACCGGCTCCAGCTGCGCGACAACGAGCAGATGGTGGACCTCTCCGACCCGGCCGGCGCCCTCCAGCTCGTCGGCACCCTGAGGAACCCCATCGCGGGGCTGTAGTACACGGGCGGCCCCTCACAGACGGGCGGCCCCTCACAGACGGACGGGCACCTCGGAGTACGGTCCTCCGAGGTGCCCGTCACCGTCACGAACCTATCCGGCCGGCCAGGGCACCTGCGGCGACCGGTGGTACTCGATCCCCAGCGCGTCCCACCGCGGCCCCTGCGCCGCGAGCCGCACCCGGTACGCGTCCCAGTCGTGCGTGGCCGCGGGCGACCAGCCGAGCTCGGCGACGCCCGGGAGCCTGGGGAAGGCCATGTACTCGATGTTCTCCGGCGTCACGATCGTCTCGGTCCACAGGGGCGCCTCCACCCCGCGGACGGCCGAGGCGGGCGCTCCCGCCAGATAGTCGCCCGGGTCCCAGTCGTACGACCGCCGCACCTCGACATGGCCCGCCCAGTCCAGCCCCAGCGGGGTGTCCTCGTCGTACTTCATGTCGAGGTAGATCCGGTCGGCGGGCGAGAGGATCAGTCCCGTCCCGCCCCGCGCGGCGGCCGCGACCCGCTCCTTCTCCTCGGCGTCCGTGCTGTCGAGCCCCCAGTACTGGGCGAGCGCGCCCTTCGCCGGGGTCGCCCCGGTCAGCTGGTGCCAGCCGATCACCGTCTTGCCGTACTTCGCCACGAGCGGCTGCACCCGGTCCATGAACTTCACATAGTCCTCGTGACTGGTGGAGTGCGCCTCGTCGCCGCCGATGTGGAGATAGCGGCCGGGCGTGAGCGCGGCGATCTCCCGCACCACGTCGTCCACGAAGTCGTACGTGATCTCCTTGGACACGCACAGCGAGCTGAAGCCGACCTCGATGCCGGTGTAGAGCGGGGGCGCGACCCCGTCGCAGTTCAGCTCGGGGTACGAGGCGAGCGCCGCGTTGGTGTGGCCGGGCATGTCGATCTCGGGGACGACCTCCAGATGGCGCGAAGCCGCGTACCGGACGATCTCCTTGTAGTCGGCCTTGGAGTAGTGGCCGCCGGGTCCGCCGCCGACCTGGGTGGAGCCGCCGTAGGTGGCGAGCCGGGGCCAGGAGTCGATCGCGATGCGCCAGCCCTGGTCGTCGCTGAGGTGCAGATGCAGCTTGTTGACCTTGTAGAGCGCCAGCTGGTCGATGTAGCGCTTGACCTGGCCCACGGTGAAGAAGTGCCGGGAGACGTCCAGCATCGCGCCCCGCCAGCCGTAGCGCGGGGTGTCCTTGATGGTGCCGCCCGCGACCAGCCACGGGCCCGGCTGCACGGAGTCCTTCTCGACGGCGGCGGGGAGGAGCTGGCGCAGGGTCTGTACGCCGTGGAAGAGCCCGGCGGGCTTGCGCGCGGTGATCGTGACTCCGCCGCGGCCGCTGTCGAGGCGGTAGCCCTCGTCACCGAGGGACGCGTCCTTGGACGCCAGCGTCAGTCGTATGCCCTTGCCCTGGTCGTCCGTCACCGGTAACCGGTAGCCGGTGGAGGGACGCAGGACGTCCGCGAGATACGCGGCGATCCGGCGGGCCTCCCGTGAGCCGTCCACGAGGATGCGCGTGCCGTTGGTGATCCGGTACGGCGCCCCGCCCGCCTCCACGGACGCGGGGGCCGGGATCACGTGACCGAGCGGGGTGGGCGTCGCCCGGGCCGGTGCCGCCCCGACGGCGGAGGCACCGGCCGCCGTCACGAGCAGCAGCGAGCCGAGAAGACGAGTCGTTCTGCGGTGCTGTCTCACCTGAAGTTCCTTCCATCAACCCATCTGCCAGTCGAATGGTATGGACCAACCTCCCCCGACGGGCGGTGAAACAATCCCCGCATGGCGGAAATCATCCAGCGTGACGGCACCTGGGCCTTCTACGGCGACACCCTGCGGCTGACCCCTGGACGCGACAAGGGCGTGAGCCTGTTGCGCAGGACGCTGGGTGAACTCGAGGTCCCGCTGGGCGCGTTGGTGGGGGCTTCCTTCGAACACGGCAAGAAGTCGGGGCGGTTGCGGCTGAGGCTGCGGGACGGCGCGGACCCCCTGCTCCAGGCGACCGGCGGGCGGCTCACCGACTCCCTCGACCCGTACCAGCTCACCGTCGAGTCGGACCGGTACGGCGTCGCCGAGTACTTCGTGGACGAGATCCGCAACGCCCTGCTCCTCGACCAGGTCCCGTCCGGCCCCGTGGACGGGTATCTGCTGCCCGGCCCCGCCGTCCCGCTGTCCGTCTCCGCCGGGGACGGCACGGCGAACTTCGACGGCGAGCAGGTGCGCCTGGAGTGGAACTGGAAGACGGAGGAGGCCAAGGCCGCCGCCGGTGCCCGTACGCTCGCGCTCACCGACATCCAGGCCGTGGAGTGGCATCCGGCGGTCGGCCTGGAGAACGGCCATCTCCGCTTCACCGTGCGGGGCGCGCCCACCAAGGCCCCGCCGAAGTACGACCCGAACTCCGTGGAGCTGTGGGGCTTCAAGAAGGACCCCCTGATGGCGCTGGTCGCGGCCGCGGTCCAGGCGCGGCTCCCCCACCCGTCGGCCTCCGCCGCGGACGAACCGCCGAAGCAGCTCCCGGGGGCCCGCGAGCCCGAGAGCACGGCCTCCGCCGAGGACGAGCACGACGCCCTCCTGCGCCGCCTCCGCGAACTCGGCGAGCTGCACCGGTCCGGCGTCCTCACGGACGAGGAGTTCACGATGGCCAAGCAGGCGGTCCTCAAGCGGATGTGAATGCTCCCCTCACGTATGAGACATTCAAGGTCCACCCGAGGGGTTTCAGCAGGCTCCTGCCCGGAATCGGGCAGAATTCTTGCAGAAACGGCACCCCGTACCTCAGGATCAACGGGTGCACGACGAACTCGTTGATCATCTGACGCGGTCCACGCCCCTCAGCCGGGGCGAGGCGCTGCGCGTGATCCAGGACGTGCTCGCCTACTTCGACGAGACGACCGAGGAGTACGTCCGTCGCCGCCACCGGGAGCTCCAGGCCCAGGGCCTGGTGAACTCGGCGATCTTCGAACGGATCGATGCGGACCTGAGGTACCGCGCGGTGGCACCGCCCGAGCTCACGCTCAGACAACTGCGCCGCATCGTCTACGGCTGACGGCCGGCCACCACCACACCTGGTCATCGGGACGACTGACCACGAACGGGGAGAAAAGGGAGAACTGTATGTGCGGAATCGTCGGATACATCGGTAAGCGCGATGTGGCCCCGCTCCTGCTGGAGGGCCTGCAGCGACTGGAGTACCGCGGCTACGACTCGGCGGGCATCGTCGTGACGTCGCCGAAGGCGGCGGGCCTGAAGATGGTGAAGGCCAAGGGCCGGGTCCGTGATCTGGAGGCCAAGGTCCCCGCGCGCTTCAAGGGCACCACCGGCATCGCCCACACCCGCTGGGCCACCCACGGCGCCCCGTCCGACACCAACGCGCACCCGCACATGTCGGCCGACAACAAGGTCGCCGTCGTGCACAACGGCATCATCGACAACGCCTCCGACCTGCGCAGGAAGCTGGAGGCCGACGGCGTCGAGTTCCTCTCCGAGACCGACACCGAGGTCCTCACCCATCTGATCGCCCGCTCCCAGGCCGAGACCCTGGAGGAGAAGGTCCGCCAGGCCCTGAGGATCGTCGAGGGCACGTACGGCATCGCCGTCATGCACGCCGACTTCCCGGACCGCATCGTGGTGGCCCGCAACGGCTCGCCGGTCGTCCTCGGCATCGGCGAGAAGGAGATGTTCGTCGCCTCGGACATCGCCGCCCTGGTCGCCCACACCCGGCAGATCGTGACCCTCGACGACGGCGAGATGGCCACGCTGAAGGCCGACGACTTCCGTACGTACACCACCGAGGGCACCCGCACGACGGCCGAGCCGACCACCGTGGAGTGGGAGGCGGCGTCGTACGACATGGGCGGCCACGACACGTACATGCACAAGGAGATCCACGAGCAGGCCGACGCCGTGGACCGTGTGCTGCGCGGCCGCATCGACGACCGGTTCTCCACCGTGCACCTGGGCGGCCTGAACCTGGACGCCCGCGAGGCGCGCCAGATCCGCCGCGTCAAGATCCTCGGCTGCGGCACCTCGTACCACGCGGGCATGATCGGCGCCCAGATGATCGAGGAGCTGGCCCGTATCCCCGCCGACGCGGAGCCGGCCTCGGAGTTCCGCTACCGCAACGCGGTGGTCGACCCCGACACGCTGTACGTGGCGGTCTCCCAGTCGGGCGAGACCTACGACGTACTGGCGGCCGTCCAGGAGCTCAAGCGCAAGGGCGCGCGGGTGCTGGGCGTGGTGAACGTGGTCGGCTCGGCGATCGCCCGCGAGGCGGACGGCGGCATCTACGTGCACGCGGGCCCGGAGGTCTGCGTGGTGTCGACCAAGTGCTTCACGAACACCACGGTCGCCTTCGCGCTGCTCGCCCTGCACCTGGGCCGCACCCGTGACCTGTCCGTACGGGACGGCAAGCGGATCATCGAGGGCCTGCGGAAGCTGCCCGGGCAGATCTCCGAGATCATGAAGCAGGAGGAGGAGATCAAGAAGCTGGCCCTGCAGTACGCCGAGGCCCGCTCGATGCTCTTCATCGGCCGCGTGCGGGGCTACCCGGTGGCCCGCGAGGCCTCACTGAAGCTCAAGGAGGTCTCGTACATCCACGCCGAGGCCTACCCCGCCTCCGAGCTCAAGCACGGCCCGCTGGCGCTCATCGAGCCCGCCCTGCCGACGGTCGCGATCGTCCCGGACGACGACCTGCTGGAGAAGAACCGCGCCGCCCTGGAGGAGATCAAGGCCCGCAGCGGCAGGATCCTGGCGGTGGCCCACCAGGACCAGGAGAAGGCCGACCAGACGCTCATCGTCCCGAAGAACGAGGACGAACTGGACCCCATCCTCATGGGCATCCCGCTCCAACTCCTCGCGTACCACACGGCCCTGGCCCTGGGCCGCGACATCGACAAGCCCAGGAACCTCGCCAAGTCGGTCACGGTGGAGTAGTCGCGCCCCTGAAAGGGGCGCGGGGCTGTGTCGATATGCGGCTCCGCCGCGTGGGCGCGAGCAACCCCGGACACCCCCCACGGGCAGAGCAAACAGGACGGTCCCCCGCGTGTGCCACCTTCACGCGGGGGACCGTCTCTCGCCGGGGAGTCGCCCAACTCCCCAGCCTGCGCGGCTAGCCGGTGGCCGTCACACCTCGGCCGGCAGCGCGTCGCGGAAGGGTCGTCGGCCAGTGGGCGAGCGCGGCCGTCGCCGCGTACCAGGCGGCCAGGCCGCCCGCCGTCGCGAACCAGCCGCCGACCTTGGCGAGTCCCGCGCTGTCCCCGAACTGGGCGACGGCGAGCAGCAGCATTGCCGCGCAGAGCAACCCGTACGCGCCCCGGGTGAGTTGGGAGGCGGCCGACGCCCCGAGCGTCAGGCTGAGCGCGACGAGCGCGAACAGGAGCAGGAAGAGCCCCGCCGCGTTGGCGGAGACCTGCGCGTCGGCGCCCGCGCCCCAGGTGAACCAGAGGGCGCCGAGGGCCGCGAAGGCCGTACCCGTGAACGTGTCACGGTCGCGGAAGGCCAGCAGACCGGCGATGAACAGCGCGATGCCGCCGACGTACGTGGCGAGAGAGACGGCGTCCGCCGCCGTCACGCCGTCGATCACTTCGGTGTGACCGAGGCCGAAGGCCAACAGGGTGAGTCCGAGCGCGAGATGGCCGAGGGTCGAGGTGGTGTTTCCCGCAGAGACGTCGTTGTCCACGGCGGGCTCCCTTCATGCATGTGCAGTTGTGCTGCGCGACACCGGTCGACAAGGTGGGACCGGCGACCGGTATATGCCCTTCACAAAAGCACAAACACCTCTACGCGCCAGTAGATTCGGGCGGTGAGGCAAGGGGACCGATCTCGCCCAGGGCTCATCTCACCTGGGACAACGGCGGGTTACGGAATGACAACGACGGGGCGCCGCGCGCGCTTCGCGAGCCGGCCCGCGACCGAGCCGAAGATACGGCCGACGATCCCGTGCGTGGAGCCGACGACGATCGCGTCCGCCTCGTACTCCCGGCCCACCTCTTCGAGCTCGTGGCAGATGTCGCCACCGCGCTCGACGAGGATCCAGGGCACCTCGGCGAGGTACTCCGCGCAGGCGAGCTCCAGGCCGAGGACCTCGGTGCGGTGGTCGGGGACGTCGACGAAGACCGGTGGCTCGCAGCCGGCCCAGACGGTCGTCGGCAGCCGGTTGGCGACATGCACGATGATCAGGCCCGAGCCGGAGCGGCGGGCCATGCCGATCGCGTAGGCGAGGGCGCGCTCGCTGGACGTCGAGCCGTCGAAACCGACGACGACGCCGTGCTTGAAAGCGGGATCGCAGGTGGGGCGTGCTTCTTCCGCCGCCAGCGGGTCGGCCGCCGTGGGATCGGCTACCGGCCGCCGCTTGCGGTCCGCGGGGTCGAAGAATTCGTGACCGGCCATGGGTGTCTCGGCGTTCGGATCCTCGTGGGTGTGGGACGACACTGTGCGGCGGAGCTGTGTCCGGGAATCATCTTCCCAACCCCATACCCCCAAGGGTACGGCGGCACGCCTCCTTAGCCCAGACCCCGGCAGAAGCCGCGCGGGGTTCCAGGGAGCATGCACGAGCGGACGCCCGCAACGCAATGGTTGCTGCCTCGTACAGGCGGTTTGCACAGCGTTCACTCATGGGACAAGGCGGGCGAGGCGCGGGATCCGCCCAGTTGACGGGCCGCCCCGGCCGCAAACCGCCGCTCCGGCAGTGACCGACCGGACAGCCGCGCGTTGAACCCGGGTAAGCCACCCCCCTCAGGGAGCACGCAG
>NZ_VJZE01000301.1 GCF_009377205.1 Streptomyces phyllanthi | reverse complement strand
TCGGCGCCCTCACCCCCCGTGAACGCGAGGTCCTCTCCCTGGTCGCGACGGGCCTCGCCAACGCCGAGATCGCCACTCGCCTGGGCGTCGCCACGGGCACCGTGAAGACCCATGTCAACGCTCTCCTGAACAAGCTGGATCTACGGGACCGGGTGCAGGCGACGATCTTCGCGTACGACACCGGCCTGGTGCGGCCGAAACCGCCGCTCGGCTGAAGGGTGTGCGCGGCGCCGGGCGTTGAACCGTTGGTCCCTGTACCTCAGGGTGCAGAAGCAGATCCTTCTCCGGAGCGACGCCGCCTGCCACCCCGGTCAGGGAGGCTGCTGTGCACGAGCAGCGGGAAGAGGAAAGGCCGTATGGAAGCGATCAAGTCGCCCGACTGGAACATCGTGGGAATCCTGGGGGCCGCTCGGGGCGCGCAGGCGGGCGCCGGGGGAGCCATCGGCACCGAGCACCTACTGGCCGGCATCACCACGGCCAAGGGGCCGGCGCGTGAAGCACTGGTGGAGGAAGGGGCGACCAAGACCGCGCTGCTGGCGGTGTTGCGGGACAGGATGGACAGGAACGACGCGTGGAGCGCCGGCGACGACGCGGAGGGAAGCGTTGCCTCGAAGGACGTCCTGGGGGACGACGGTGATCGGCACACCCACTTCACGGGCGCCGCGGCCAGAGCGCTGACCGCCGCGATGGGGCACGCGCGGCGGGAGGACGCGGCGAAGTTCGGCGCCGGGCATCTGCTGAGGGGACTGCTGGAGGAGGACAACCGCGCTGTGGAGCTGCTGGGCGCATGCGGCATCTCACCGCAGGCCGTACACGCCCGCCTCGACGGTGGCTCCGGGAGCCAGGAGGATCGCCTCAACCCTCTGCTGCACGCCACCCGCGACGTACTCCTCGGCCGTGACCACTATCGTCGGATGCCCTTCTGGATGCGGTGGATGACCCGATTCAGTGGGGTCAACTGGGCGTCCCTGCCTGCCGGTTGGGTCAGACTCGAGACCTACGAGCAGGCACGTCGTCTCGGCGACGGCGTGGTGGGCACCGAGCATGTACTGCTCGCGATCCTGGCCACCCACGAGGTCGCGCTCCAGTACCCGCATCTGTCGGGGGAGGGCGCCCCCGGCCAGGACACCCGGTACGCGGGCGGCGAGCAACTGGCCCGCCTGGGCGTCGACTACGCCTCGGTTCACCGTGTGCTGACCGCCGGTGACCGGGTGCACCTGACGGCCGACGCCCGGCCCGTCGAGCAGTACGTCGACGAGGCCGCGGGCCCGAACCTGGTGAGTACGGCCGATCCGGGCACCGGCCCCCTGGTCGAGGCCCTCCTGAGAGAGGAGACCCGCGCCCGGCAGCTGCTCGACGCGCTGATCGGCACTCCCGGCAACTGACAGGGCATGTGGTCCTGGGCCCACCCGGCGGCTCGACGGGTCCTTCCGCGTGTGATCGCCGGGCGGGCGGTGACGTACCACGGCACCGAGACGCACACGGTCCGCACACTGCTGACCGCGTTCTGTCTCTCTTCCCGCCCGGGCTGTGCAGTCGCCCTCTCTACTACGCTTTCCCGCGTGGTCGCGGCTGCCGCCTGAAGCGGTACTGGCGCCGGCGGCCGGCAGGCGGCCGCGCGACGTGCGTCACGCCGCAGGCATCAGGACCGGTGGCCCGTGTGACCACCTTGACGTACCGGGAAGAAGAGCCTTGGCCCTCAAGAAGACAGACCTCTACAGCTCGCTCTGGAAGAGCTGTGACGAGCTGCGCGGCGGGATGGATGCCGGCCAGTACAAGGACTACATCCTCACCCTGCTCTTCGTGAAGTATGTCTCCGACAAGGCCAAGGCCGACCTCGACAGCCTCATCGACGTACCGCCCGGCGGTTCCTTCGACGACATGGTCGCCGCCAAGGGTGACAAGGAGATCGGCGACCGCTTCAACAAGATCATCAGCCGGCTCGCCGACGCGAACGACCTGCGTAACGTCATCGACCTCGCCGACTTCAACGACGAGGAGAAGCTCGGCAAGGGCAAGGAGATGCAGGACCGGCTCTCCAAGCTCGTCACGATCTTCAGTGACCTGGACTTCCGGGGCTCCCGCGCCGAGGGGGACGACCTTCTCGGCGATGCCTACGAGTACCTGATGCGCCACTTCGCCACGGAGTCGGGCAAGAGCAAGGGCCAGTTCTACACGCCTGCCGAGGTCTCTCGTGTGTTGGCCAGGGTGGTCGGGATCACCAAGGACACCAGCCAGGACCAGACGGTCTACGACCCGACCTGCGGCTCCGGCTCGCTGCTCCTGAAGGTCGCTGCCGAAGCACCGCGCGGCATCACGATCTACGGCCAGGAAAAGGACAACGCCACGTGGGCGTTGTCCAAGATGAACATGATCCTGCACGGGAACGCGGACGCCGACATTCTCAAGGGCGACACCATCACGAGCCCGCAGTTCACCAAGGGGCACGTGCTTGAGACGTTCGACTTCGCGGTCGCCAACCCGCCGTTCTCGGTCAAGTCCTGGAGCAACGGACTGGAGCACGACTACGGCCGTTTCGAATACGGCCGGCCCCCGGAGAAGAACGGCGACTACGCCTTCTTGCTGCACGTTCTCAAGTCGCTCAACAGCACGGGCAAGGCAGCGGTCATCCTCCCGCACGGTGTGCTCTTCCGCGGCAACGCCGAGGCCGATATCCGCCGGCGCCTCCTGAAACAGGGGTTCGTCAAGGGCATCATCGGCCTCCCCGTGAACCTCTTCTACGGGACCGGCATCGCTGCCTGCGTCATCGTGCTCGACAAGGAGAACGCCGTCGGCCGCACCGGCGTCTTCATGATCGACGCGTCCAAGGGCTTCATCAAGGACGGCAACAAGAACCGCCTCCGCAGCCAGGACATCCACAAGATCGTCGACACCTTCACGCGTCAGATCCCGATCGACCGCTACTCGCGCATGGTCCCGCTGTCGGAGATCGCCGACCCGAAGAACGACTACAACCTCAACCTCCCCCGTTACATCGACTCCTCCGAGCCCGAGGACATCCAGGACCTCCATGCGCACCTGCACGGCGGCATCCCCGACCGGGACCTCGACGCGCTCAGCGGTTACTGGGACGCCTTCCCCCGGCTGCGCGCCCAGCTGTTCCAGCCGAACCGTCCCGGCTACAGCGACCTGACCGTCGACGTGAGCGAGGTTCAGCAGGCGATCCTCGAATCGCCCGAGTTCGACGAGTTCACCGACGAGGTCGGTGAACTCGTCGCCGAGTGGTTCGGTGCCCATCGTGAGCGACTCGAGGAGATCACCGCCGACACCCTGCCGAACGACCTCATCGCCACCATCGGTGACGACCTGCTCGCGCGCTTCAAGCCAGTGCCCCTGCTGGACGAGTACGACGTTTACGAGCAGCTCATGACGTACTGGCACGACACCGTTCACGATGACGTCTTCATCATCATGAACGACGGCTGGAAGGGGGCCGCTGAGCCGCGAAGGATCACCGTGGATCAGGGCCGCAGATTCTCCGAGACGCCCGACCTCGTAGTGGGCTCGGGACGCAGCGCCGTCAAGTACAAGATGGACCTCGTCCCACCGGCTCTGATCGTCGCGCGCTACTTCGCGAAGGAGCGGGCCGAAGCGGACGCGCTGGTGACGGCGGCGGAGGACGCCGGCCGCGAGATCGAGGAGTACGTCGAGGAGCACGCCGTCGAGGACGGTCTCCTGGCGGGTGCCATGGACGACGACAAGATCAACAAGGTACTCGCATCGGCCCGCCTCAAGGTCGCGCGGCATGAAGGCGCGGACGCTGACGAGGTAGCCGCCCTGACCCACCTGATCAAGCTGTACAACGCGGAGGCCGTGGCCAAGAAAGCCGTCAAGGAAGCAGAAGCGGCACTCAACCTCGCCACACTGAAGAAGTACGGCGATCTCACGGAAACCGACGTGCGGACACTCGTGCTGGACGACAAGTGGCGCACGGTCATCACGGCGCGCGTGGAATCGGTGGCTGAGTCGCTCACGCTCACCCTGATCGAACGCATTCATGAACTCGGTCGGCGCTACACGGAGACGGCCGGTGCGATCGAGGCCGAACTGGAGGCAGTCTCTGCCCGCCTCGCGGATCACTTCGCCGCCATGGGGGTGCGGTGATGAGCCGCCATGCCACGCAGGGCGAGTTCACGACACTGGGCGAGATCGTCACTCGTACCGGAGGTGTGATCCAGACGGGGCCCTTTGGAAGCCAACTCCACGCAAGTGACTACACCTTGCTCGGAACTCCGCTGATCATGCCGATGAACCTGGGCGACAACGAGGTCATCGAGGCGGGTATCTCGAGGGTCGGCGACAAGGACGCCCGCCGCCTGCGGCGGCACGCTCTGCGCAAGGGTGACATCGTGTTCAGCCGCCGAGGCGACGTCGGCCGCAGATCGATCATCCGGGCGGAACAGACAGGCTGGCTCTGCGGAACAGGCTGCCTCGCCGCTCGCTTCGGTACCAGGCTCAGCGAGGTCAACGCGGAGTATGTGGCCCACTACCTGGGCTCATGGCCGGCCCAGACCTGGTTGCAGGACAACGCCGTCGGCGGGACGATGCCCAACCTGAACACGGCGATCCTGTCTGCCCTGCCCGTTCACCTTCCGGCACGGGCCGACCAGGACGCCGTCGTCGCCGTGCTCGAAGACGCACAGGCCACCGTCGAGCACATCAACATCCTGATCGCCAAGAAGCAGGCGATCAGGCAGGCACTCATGCAGCAGCTCCTCACCGGCAGGACACGACTTCCCGGCTACCGGGAAGAATGGACCACCAGCCCGCTCAAGGATTTTCTTCCTCTGCAGCGAGGATTCGACCTGCCGAACTCCCAGGTCGTGAAGGGGCCGTACCCTGTCGTGTACTCCAACGGGATCGCTCGGCACCACGTGAAGGCCATGGTCAAGGGCCCGGGCGTGGTCACGGGGCGTTCAGGGACGATCGGCAGGGTGCACCTCGTCGAAGAGGACTACTGGCCGCACAACACGTCGCTGTGGGTCACGAGTTTCGAGCGAATGGACGTCACATTCGCCTACTACTTCCTCACGCACCTCGGGCTGGAACGGTTTGCCAGCGGTTCGGGAGTGCCCACCTTCAATCGGAACGACGCTCATTCTTTTGAGATCACCGTGCCGTCGGACCGTGCGGAACAGAAAGCGATCGCTGAGGTGCTGTCCGCCGCGGACGAGGAAGTCGGGATTCTGCGACGTCGGCTGGACAAGGCCCGGTCGGTCAAGAGGGGCATGATGCAGGAGTCCCTCACAGGACGGATGCAGCTGTCTGTCCAGGGGGAGCCGACGGCATGAGTGATGTCGGGCAGGTCGAGCGCGAGGCGCAGAACCGGGTCGTGCGACTGTTCACGGAGAAACTGCGATACCGCTACCAGGGAAGCTGGGAGTACCGCACGGGCAACTCGAACATCGAGGTCGAGTTGCTGGAGTCGAACCTGCGCGCCCGCGGCTACGACAGGGCCCTGGTCGGCAAGACCATCGAGCAGCTGAGGAAGGCCGCCTCGCTCGGTGGCGGCCGCGATCTTCACGAGGCGAACCGTCACGTCTACGAGCTGCTGCGCTACGGGGTGAAGGTCAAGCCGGGTGCCGGCGAGCAGTACGAGACGGTCTGGCTCATCGACTGGGCCGACCCGCAGGCCAACGATTTCGTGGTGGTCGAGGAGGTGACGATCGTCGGGCAGCAGACGAAGCGGCCCGACATCGTGCTCTACGTCAACGGCCTGGCGCTGGTGACTCTGGAGCTCAAGCGCTCCCGAGTAGCCGTCAGCGAGGGAATTCGGCAGACGATCGGCAATCAGAAGCCGGATTTCATCCGGCCGTTCTTCTCCACAGTCCAGCTCGTGTTGGCCGGCAACGACGTGGAAGGTCTGCGTTACGGGGTCATCGACACGCCCGAAAAGTACTGGCTGGAGTGGAAGGAGCCATCCGACGTCGAGGAGCCACTGGACCGTGCGCTGCTCCAGATGTGCGACACGACGCGGCTCCTGGAGCTGATCCACGACTTCACGGTCTTCGACTCCGGTGTCCGCAAGGCATGCCGCCACAACCAGTACTTCGGCGTCAAGGCTGCGCAGGACCGTATCGCCCGACGCGAGGGCGGCATCATCTGGCACACCCAGGGCTCGGGCAAGTCGCTCACGATGGTGTGGCTGGCGAAGTGGATCCGGGAGCACCAGGAAGACGCCAGGGTCCTGCTGATCACCGACCGCACCGAGCTCGACGAGCAGATCCAGAAGGTTTTCAACGGCGTCGACGAGCAGATCTATCGCACCAGCAGTGGCGCGGATCTCCTGGACACCCTGAACCGGTCGACCGAGTGGCTCGTGTGCTCCCTGGTACACAAGTTCCGCGGCCCGGTGGACGGTGAGGCCGGTGACGAGGCGGAGAGCGAATTCATCAAGGAGCTCAACGCCAAGATCCCACAGGACTTCGAGGCAAAGGGAAACCTGTTTGTCTTTGTCGACGAGGCGCACCGCACCCAGTCCGGCAAGATGCACGCCGCAATGAAGAAGCTGTTGCCGGGCGCCATGTTCATCGGCTTCACGGGGACGCCGCTGCTGAAGGCCGACAAGGCCTCCAGCATGGAGACCTTCGGTTCGTTCATTCACACGTACAGGTTCGACGAGGCCGTCGAGGACGGCGTCGTACTCGACTTGCGCTACGAAGCCCGCGCCATCGACCAGCACCTGACATCACCTGCGCAGGTGGACAGATGGTTCGAGGCCAAGACCAGGGGCATGACCGATCTTTCCAGGGCGGAGCTGAAGAAGCGCTGGGGGACGATGCAGAAGGTCGTCTCCTCCGAACCCCGGGCGAAGCAGATCGTGCAGGACATCCTTCTCGACATGGAGACCAAACCTCGCCTGATGGACGGGCGGGGCAACGCCATGCTCGTAGGGGCAAGCATCTATCAGGCGTGCAAGTTCTACGAGCTGTTCTGCAACGCGGGATTCCACGGCAAGTGCGCGATCGTCACCAGCTATGCCCCGAGTCCGGGAGACATCTCCAAGGAGGACTCCGGCGCGGGACAGACGGAGAAACTGCGCCAGTACGGCATCTACCGAAAGATGCTCGCTGACCACTTCGGAGAGTCCGAAGACGCTGCCATGGCGAAGGTCGAGCAGTTCGAGAAGGAGGTCAAGAAGCAGTTCGTCGAAGAGCCTGGCCGGATGCGCCTGCTCATCGTGGTCGACAAGCTTCTGACCGGGTTCGACGCCCCGAGCGCAACGTACCTCTACATCGACAAGAAGATGCGCGACCACGGCCTGTTCCAGGCCATCTGCCGGGTCAACCGGCTCGATGGGGACGACAAGGAATTCGGCTGCGTCGTCGACTACCAGGACCTGTTCAATTCCCTTCAGGACACCATCAGGGACTACACCTCGGGAGCGCTCGACGGCTACGAACGAAAGGACATCGAGGGCCTGCTGACCGGCCGGATCGACAAAGCGCGGGAGAGCCTCGACGAGGCCCTGGAACGTGTCCGCGCGCTGTGCGAGCCGGTCGCGCCGCCCCGGAACACGCTCCAGTACCAGCAGTACTTCTGCGCTGCCGAGCAGGGCAATGCCGATCAGCTCAGGGCAAACGAGCCCAAGCGCGTCGAGCTCTACAAGGCTGTTGCCGCAGTCACTCGCGCCTTCGCCGATCTGGCGAACGACATGACGGCCGCCGGATACACAGCCCGGGAGGCCGAGGACATCCGGCAGGAGATCCGCCACTACGCGGACGTTCGCGACGAGGTGAAGCTCGGTGCGGGCGAGGACGTCGACTTCAAGCAGTGCGAGGCCGGTATGCGCTTCCTGCTGGACACCTACATCCAGGCCGATGCGTCCGAGACCGTGTCCGACTTCGAGGACACCGGTCTCGTCCAGCTCATTGCCGAACTGGGTGCCGGCGCTCTCGACAGGCTACCGAAGGGGATCAGGAGCAGCCCCGAGGCCGTCGCCGAGACGATCACCAACAACATACGCAAGCTGATCATCGACGAGCGTGCCACGAACCCGAAGTACTACGACAAGATGTCGGAGCTGCTCGACGCCATCATCGAGGAGCGGCGCAGGGGCGCGATCGAGTACCAGGAGTACCTTGCCGAACTGCTGGAGGCCGCCGGCCGGCTCGGCAGAGGCGATTCCGGCAGCACGTACAGGTACCCGGCGTGGGCTGACAACGGCGCGAGGAAGGCACTGGTCGACTTCTTCCTCACCGATGAGCGCTTGGCCGCCGAGGTGGACACGGCGGTGCTGCACTCCAAGCCGCATGCCTGGGTGGGGAACGCGCTCAGGGAGCGGAAGGTGCGCAACGCGATCAAGCGCGCGCTCCCCGACGGATTCGACCGGATCGATGAACTCTTCGAACTGGTGAAAGCAAGGCATGAGTACCACTAGCGCCCACTTCGCTGTCCGGGGCATCGACGTCCAGGTGGTCTACAAGGACATCAAGAACCTGCACATCGGCGTCTACCCGCCCATGGGGCGCGTCCGGGTGGCAGCCCCCCGGCAGCTGGACGACGACCAGGTTCGCCTGGCCGTCATCCAGCGGTTGCCGTGGATCAAGCGCCAGCAGGATCGACTGCGCTCAGCCCAGCGGCAGTCAGTACGCGAGATGGTCACCGGCGAGTCCCACTACGTCTGGGGTGTGCGACGCCGCCTGAAGGTCATCGAGCGCCCCGGGCGCCCGCATGCCGAAATCGACGGCGACCGACTGTTGCTGTACATGCCCGTGGGCGCGAGTGATGAGCGTCGCCGTCACCTGCTCGACCAGTGGTACCGCGAGCAACTCCGTCAGGCGGTTCATGCGCTCATCGAGCGCTGGGAGCCGAAGCTGGGGGTTTCGGTGCCGTGGTGGGGCATCCGACGTATGAAGACGAAGTGGGGCTCCTGCAACCGGGAGACCCGCCGTCTGTGGTTCAACTCGGAACTGGCCAAGAAGCATCCGGAGTGCCTTGAGTACGTCGTCGTCCACGAGATGGTCCATTACCTCGAACGAGGGCATGGCCCTCGATTTTCCGGACTGATGGACGGTTTCCTGCCGGACTGGCGAAGCCGACGCGACGCGTTGAACGCGGCACCGCTCTCCGAGGAACAGTGGACAGGGCATTGAGCGGGGTTCCGGTCTGCTTCGGGCTATGAGTTTCGGTGATGTTATGTCATGACTAGTGCAACTCTTCCGAGTTATATCCATGCAAGGCCCCTTGTGTAATTCCCGTGAGACTCAGCAATCTTTCGCTGAAGCACAGGAAGAGCCGGGGAACAGCACAGGGGCCGCGCGGCTGGTCGGAAAGTCGCACGGGAGCCCCTGCGCGCAGTATTGGCATGCTCATGACTTCCCCGTCTCTTCGGCGCGCGGGTGCCAGGCAAGCACGGCGTCGTCCCGCACACGCGCCACCACACCCCCCACCGATCGAAGAGGACCCCTCAGATGGCAGTGATGCGTCAGACCTGGCGAAAACTGGCCGGTGCGACCACGGTGGCACTCGCTCTCGGTCTCGCCTCCCCCCTGGCCGCGAACGCGGCCGCACCCGAACCGCACCGCCCGATCCAGTACGCGGGCGCGGCGGGCACCATCAAGGACAGCTACATCGTGGCCCTGAAGGAGGGCACCGCGAAGGCCGACTCGGTCAAGGGCAAGGGCCTGGCCAAGGCCTACGGCGCGTCCATCGAGCACACGTACACGAAGGCGCTCAACGGCTACGCGGTCGAGGTCCCGGAGGCCGGCATGAAGCGCTTCGCCGCCGACCCGGCCGTCGACTTCGTCGTCCAGAACCGTACGTTCACGATCGACGCGACCCAGTCCAACCCGCCCTCCTGGGGGCTGGACCGCATCGACCAGGCGTTGCTCCCGCTCAACCGGAGCTACAGCTACGACGACACCGCCGGCGAGGGCGTCAACGCCTACATCATCGACACCGGTGTCCGCATCACGCACAGGGACTTCGGCGGCCGGGCCTTCAACGGCTATGACGCCGTCGACAAGGACAACACCGCCCAGGACGGCAACGGCCACGGCACGCACGTCGCCGGAACCGTCGGCGGCACGGCCTACGGCGTCGCCAAGAAGACGAGGATCTTCGGAGTCCGCGTGCTGAACAACTCCGGTCAGGGGACGACCGCGCAGGTGGTCGCGGGCATCGACTGGGTGGCGGCCAACGCCGTCAGGCCGGCCGTCGCCAACATGAGCCTCGGCGGCCCCGCCGACACCGCGATCGACACCGCCGTGCGCAACTCCATCGCCTCAGGCATCCCCTTCGCGGTCGCGGCCGGCAACGAGTCGGTCAACGCCTCCACCACGTCGCCCGCCCGCGTCGCCGAGGCCATCACCGTCGGTGCCACCACCAGTTCCGACTCGAGGGCCGGATACTCCAACTACGGAAGCGTCCTGGACCTGTTCGCCCCCGGCTCCTCCATCACCTCGGCCTGGCACACCAGCGACACGGCGGCCGTCACCATCTCCGGTACGTCGATGGCGGCCCCGCACGTCGCCGGAGCCGCCGCGCTGTACCTGGCGGACAACCCCGCCGCCACGCCCGCGGCCGTCCAGACGGCCCTGGTCGCCTCCGCCACCACCGGCGTCGTCACCAACCCGGGCACGGGCTCGCCCAACCGCCTCCTCAACGTGAGCGGCGGCGGGACGCCGCCCCCGCCCGGCCCGCGTTTCGAGAACACCGCGGACTACCCGATCTCCGACTACGCGACGGTCGAGTCACCGATCACCGTGAGCGGTGTCCCCGGGAACGCGCCCTCGTCGCTGAGCGTGGCCGTGAACATCGTCCACACGTACATCGGCGACCTCCAGGTGCAACTGATCGCCCCCGACGGCACGGCGTACACCCTGAAGGCGTACGGCACCGGCGGCAGCGCGGACAACATCGCCACCACGTACACGGTGGACGCCTCCTCCGAGGTGGCGGGCGGGACGTGGAAGCTGCGGGTCAGTGACAACGCGGCGCAGGACGTCGGGCGCATCGACTCCTGGGCGTTGCAGTTCTGACGTCTCCTCAGCCGCCCGCGGCGCAGTCCTCGTCCTCGCGGTAGGGCACCGGGTCCGTGACCCGGCCCGCCGCGAGGACGAGGCGTGAGGTCGTCCCCCGTCTCCGCCGTGCCCACCACCATCGAGGCCAGGTCGTGGCGGGCGGCCGGGCCGAACGCGACGGTCGTGACGTCCGGCGTCGGAGGTTCGGGCCAGGTGTCGGGCGGTCAGCCCGTCGACCGCCTGAATCGTCGCGTTCGTGACCCCCGTACCGCGCCCGTCCGGCCCGCGCTTACCATGCGCCCAGGTCGTACGTCAGTTCCCCGCACCCCTGGACGAGAGGCGACGGTACTCGTGGCCACACC
>NZ_VJZE01000300.1 GCF_009377205.1 Streptomyces phyllanthi | reverse complement strand
GGACTCCGGGCGGCGCCCCACAAATTCGCCGGGTACAGTGCGGAGATCAGCAGCCCCCAGGGTGAGGCCCCCGCACGTGTTGACCCAGACGACCACCAGGGTCCTCGAACCGAGTGACCTGGACGCCGCACTCGCCGTCCTCGACCGCGAGCCCGTCGCGAACGCCTTCGTGACCTCGCGCGTGCAGATCGCCGGCCTGGACCCCTGGCGCCTCGGCGGCGAGATGTGGGGCTGGTACGACGACGGCATGCTCACCAGCCTCTGCTACGCGGGCGCCAACCTCGTCCCCATCTGCGCCACCCCCCGCGCCGTACGCGCCTTCGCCGACCGCGCCCGCAGAGCCGGCCGCCGCTGCTCCTCCGTCGTGGGCCCCGCCGAACCCACCGCCCTGCTCTGGCGCCTCCTGGAGCCCAGTTGGGGCCCCGCCCGCGAGATCCGCGCCCACCAGCCGCTCATGGTCACCGACCGTCTCCCCACCGACATCGCCCCGGATCCGTACGTCCGCCGCATCCGCAAGGACGAGATGGAGACGATCATGCCGGCGTGCGTGGCGATGTTCACCGAAGAGGTCGGCGTCTCCCCGCTCGCCGGCGACGGCGGGCTCCTCTACCAGGCCCGCGTCGCCGAACTCGTCGGCTCCGGCCGCTCGTTCGCCCGCCTCGACGCGAACGGCAAGGTCGTCTTCAAGGCCGAGATCGGCGCGGCCACCCCCCAGGCCTGCCAGATCCAGGGCGTGTGGGTGGCCCCGGAACACCGGGGCCAGGGCATCGCGGCCCCCGCCATGGCAGCCGTCCTCCGCTACGCCCTCGCCGACGTGGCCCCGGTGGCGAGCCTGTACGTCAACGACTTCAACACCGCGGCCAGGCGCACGTACCAGAGGGTGGGCTTCCAGGAAGTGGGCGCGTTCATGAGCGTGCTGTTCTGAGAAGGACGCCGGAACGGCGCGACCGCCCTGCACGACCCGCACCCAACAGGACAACCCGCAGTCCCCGGCGCGATCCAATGAAGCGCCCGGGTAGTCTCCCCGGCATGCTGCGCTTTCCGGGTCAGGGCCCGTCCAACCCCGACGACGTGGTCATCGGCCCGCTGGACCTCGCCGCGCGCGTGGACGAGGCGCTCGCCGTCCAGGCCGTGGCCTTCGGACTCGGCGCCGAAGAGGTGGCCGTCCGCAGGCAGATCGTCCTGAGGCACCTCAGCCACCCCGGCGCCCGCGCGCTCGGCGCCACCACACCCCGCGGCCGGCTCGTCGGCTTCGTCTACGGCATGCCCAACGACCGTACGCACTGGTGGTCCACCGTCGTCGAACCGTACCTGCGCGCCCAGGGCCACGAGAGCTGGCTCGACGACTCCTTCGTGATCACCGAGCTGCACGTCCACCCGCACTACCAGAACCGCGGTATCGGCCGGTCCCTGATCACCACCATCACGGACGGCGCCACCGAACCCCGCTCGATCCTCTCCGCGATCGACACCGACAGCCCGGCCCGCGGCCTCTACCACTCCCTCGGCTACGAGGACCTGGCCCGGCAGGTGCTCTTCCCGAGCGCCCCGAAGCCGTACGCCGTGATGGGCGCCCCTCTGCCACTGCGCCGCCGCTAACCGATTTCCACCGCCCCGCACCGCCCGGCTAACCTCCTGTCATCACCCGTGACGCAGCAGGAGTACGAGAATCATGGCGAACGCACCGGTCCAGCGTATGTCCCAGTTGATGGCGAAGACGCTGCGTGACGACCCCGCGGACGCCGAGGTCCTCAGCCACAAGCTGCTGGTCCGCGCCGGATATGTGCGCCGCACCGCCGCCGGCGTGTGGACCTGGCTGCCGCTCGGCAAGAAGGTCCTCGCCAACGTGGAGCGGATCGTCCGCGAGGAGATGGACGCGATCGGCGCCCAGGAGGTGCTGCTCCCCGCCCTGCTGCCGAGGGAGCCGTACGAGGCGACCGGCCGCTGGAGCGAGTACGGCCAGGAGCTCTTCCGCCTCCAGGACCGTAAGGGCGGTGACTACCTCCTCGGCCCGACCCACGAGGAGATCTTCACCCTCATGGTCAAGGACCAGGCGTCCTCGTACAAGGACCTGCCGGTCATCCTCTACCAGATCCAGACCAAGTTCCGGGACGAGGCCCGGCCCCGCGCCGGCATCCTGCGCGGCCGCGAGTTCCTGATGAAGGACTCGTACTCCTTCGACCTGGAGGACGAGGGCCTCGCCCAGTCGTACGCCCTGCACCGCCAGGCCTACCAGAAGGTCTTCGCGCGTCTCGGCCTCGACTACCGCATCTGCGCCGCGACCGCGGGCGCCATGGGCGGCTCCAAGTCGGAGGAGTTCCTCGCCCCGGCCGACGCCGGCGAGGACACCTTCGCGGACTGCCCGAACTGCGACTTCGCCGCCAACACCGAGGCGATCACGTACGAGTTGAAGCCCGTGGACGCGGCGGACGTGCCGGCGGCCGAGGAGATCCCGACCCCCGACACCCCGACCATCGAGGCCCTCGCCGGCCTGCTCGGTGTCCAGGCCTCCGCCACCCTGAAGAACCTCCTCGTCAAGGTCGACGGCGAGATCGTCGCCGTCGGCGTCCCCGGCGACCGCGAGGTCGACATGGGCAAGGTCGAGGCCCACTTCGCCCCGGCGGTCGTCGAGATGGTCACCGCGGAGGACTTCGTGGGCCGCGAGGACCTGGTCCGCGGCTACGTGGGCCCGCAGGGCCTGGAGAAGGTCACGTACATCGCCGACCCGCGCGTGGCCCCCGGCACCGCCTGGATCACCGGTGCCAACAAGGTGAACATGCACACGAAGAACCTGGTCGCGGGCCGCGACTTCGAGGTCGACGCGTACGTCGACGTCGTCGTCGTGCAGGAGGGCGACCCCTGCCCGAACTGCGGCACCGGCCTCAGGCTCGACCGAGCCATCGAGATCGGTCACATCTTCCAGCTCGGCCGCAAGTACGCCGACGCCCTCAAGCTCGACGTCCTCGGCCAGAACGGCAAGCCGGTCCGCGTGACCATGGGCTCGTACGGCATCGGCGTCTCCCGCGCGGTCGCCGCGCTCGCCGAGCAGACGGCGGACGAGCAGGGCCTGTGCTGGCCGAAGGAGGTCGCCCCGGCCGACGTCCACGTGGTCGCCGCGGGCAAGGCGCTGCAGATCGAACTGGCCCTCGAGGTCTCCGAGAAGCTGCGTGCCGCCGGGGTCCGCGTCCTGGTGGACGACCGGGCGGGCGTCTCCCCGGGCGTGAAGTTCACCGACGCCGAACTCATCGGCGTACCGCAGATCCTGGTGGCCGGCCGCCGCTCCGCCGAGGGCGTGCTGGAGCTCAAGGACCGCAGGACCGGTGAGCGCGAGGAGCTGAGCGTCGAGGAGGCGATCGCGCGCCTGACGGCGTGACGAAGCCTGCGGGGAGGCGAGTCGGGGCGCTCCGCCGGGGCGCCTCACTCGTACGCGGCAGCCGCCGCGGCGGTGACGCTCGCGGCGGCGGCCGGAATGCTCGCGCTGACCGGCACTGCGGGCGGAAGCGGAGACGACGGCGAGCGCGCACGACGCCGACGTCCCCGTCGGAGAAGAGCGGCAGCGACACGAAAACGAAGTCGTCGTCGGGCCTCACCCCGAACCCTGCGTCGAACTCCTCGAACTCCTCGAAAAGAACGGGCGGCAGCGCCCGGAGCCGCACCGGCCCCCTCACAACCACCCGGCGAACTCCAGCAGCAGCTCCGCGTCCTGCGTCCGCCCCACCCGGCGCGCCCGCACCCCCGACTCCACGGCGCGGAACAGCGTCCACCCCCGCAGCCGCTCCTGGTCCAGCTCCAGCGACTCGGCGAGCCGCTTCACCCGGCGTCTGGTGGCCGCCGCCCCCGAAGGGGAGGCGATCAGATCCTCCACCCGGTCCCGCACCAGCCGGGCCAGATCGAACGCGCACTCGCCGACCACCGGATCGGGCCCGACGGCCAGCCACGGCATCCGCTCCCCGGCGAGCACCTTGCTCTGCCGGAACGTCCCGTGCAGCAGCCGCTCCTCGGGGGGCGAGACCAGCAGCTCCTCACGGGCGGCGAGGGCTGCGTCCACCAGCGGCGCGATCTCCTGGTCGGCGACGGCGCCCGCCCGCATCGCCTCGGCCTGCCGCCCGGTGCGCCCGGCCACTGTCTCGAAGAGGTGCCCGTCCCCGTCCGGCGGCTCGACCCACAGCCGCCGCAGCACCCCCGCCGCCTCCAGCAGGGCCTTCGCCTCGGGCAGGGACCGTACGGACAGATCGGGGTGCAGCCGCTCCAGCAGCAGCACCCCCGGTGTGTCGCCCGGGTTGAGCAGTCGCACCGCACCCCGCCCGTCCCAGTGCCCGAGGGCGGCCCGCTCGCTCTCCGGCCGGGCCCGGGGCGGTGCCAGCTTCAGCACGGCGGGCGTCGCGTCGAACTGCCGCACCAGCAGCACCAGGCTGCTGCGCCCACCGGGCGCCTGAACCCGTTCGACGGTCAACTCCCGTACCGCCACGGCCTCCTGAACCAGGGCGGGCAGCTCCTCCAGCCACTCGCCGCCCCCGTCGACCCCGCCCAGCCGCGCCTCGGCGAGTGCTCGCACGAGGCGCTGCGGCGGTTCGAAAGCCATGCGGGCCATGTGCGAGTCGTTCCCTTCCCCGGTCGCGTTCACGTCTGCGGTGTCGCCGCCACCGACGACGACGTCGGCGCTGCCGCCGCCCGCTCGGCGAGACCAGGGAAGGCTACGCTGCCGCCCCGCCAGCGGACCGAGCGCACGGCCGCTTCCCGGAGCGCCTCCGCCGCCGTACGCCTCCGGGCGCCCCCGGAAGCGCGTACGAGATCGGAGTACACCCCGGCCACCCGCTCCTCCAGCTCGACGGCGAGCCGTACGGCGGAGACGGTGTCCGTCACGGAGAAGGGCAGCCCGTACGCGGCGTCCGCGGCCACGGGTCTGCCGCCCAGGTTCCGTACGGCCCGCGCGAGTTCGTCGCGCCGGGCCCGGTGCGCGTCGTACGCGGCCCGGGCCTCGTCCTTCCGCTCATCGGCGATCCTCCCGCCGACCACCCCGTACCCGTACACGGCGGCGTGCTCGGCCCGCAGCGCGGCCTGCAGCGCCTTCAGCTCGCCGGCCTCCGGCGACGTACCGCTTCTGCCGGCCGCTCCGCTCACTTCGCACCCTCCGTCAACAGAAACGCGTGCCCGGCCCCGGCCGCAGCCACGGACGCCATCAGCCGCGCCAGCTCGCCCGGCACCTCCAGCAACGCCTTCCCACGGCGGTCCGAGAGCTCCTTCTCGGCCGTCACCAGCTCGGCGAGGGCGGCCTTCTCGTCGGCGGGCACGGGGGAAGGGGAGGCCGACCCCGACCCCGCCGCCGACTCCGACTCAGAGGCCGACGGAGTGGCCGACGCGCCGCCCCCGAACGCCTCGGCATGCCGTACGACCTCGGCCCGCAGCGGTTCCAGCAGCTCCGCCAGCGCCGGATGCGCGGCGATCACGGCGGCGTACCGCCCGGCGAGCGCCTCGCTGTCGCGCGCCACGCGCGCGCGTGCCCGGTCGGCGGCCGAGGGGCCGTCTCCGGAGCCGTCCGACCCGGAACCGGGCGAACAGCCCACGAGCAGAACCGTGCTCGCGGCCCCGGCGAGCAGACTCCTTCTGCGCGGCCCTGTTGGGGTGCGCGACGGCAGGGTGAACGGCACGGCAGTCGTCCTCGGGAAGGGTCGTACGAACGGAAGAGCGGTTGGCCCGTGATCACGGTACCCGCGCACTGGCGCACTACCCGTCACCGGCGCCCCCCGTATCCGTTACTGATGCCCCGCCCGGGCCGGGTGGCCCCCGGTGGACGGCAACACCCCCTGGGAACCGATACGCTTTGACCTGACACGCGACCTTCCCCACAACAGCACACGCGGCCGAGGAGTCACCCGGATGAGCACGACCCAGAGCGAGAGGCTGCGAGAACTCCTGGAGCCACTCGTACGCTCCCAGGGCCTGGACCTCGAAGAGATCGCGGTGGACTCGGTCGGAAGAAAGCGTGTGCTCCGCGTGGTCGTCGACTCCGACACGGGCGCCGATCTGGACGCCGTCGCCGATGTGAGCCGCGCGCTCTCGGTGAAGCTGGACGAGACGGACGCCATGGGCCAGGGCGCGTACGACCTGGAGGTCGGCACCCCCGGCGCCGAGCGCGCCCTCACCGAGCACCGGCACTACCGGCGTGCCCAGGACCGTTTGGTGAAGTTCCAGCTCCAGGAGGGGGGCGACCTCGTCGCCCGCATCCTGACCGTGGACGAGGACGGTCTCGACCTCGAGGTCCCCGGAGTCAAGGGCCGCAAGGCCACCACCCGCAGGCTCGCCTTCACCGACATCGCCAAGGCGCGCGTCCAGGTCGAGTTCAACCGCAAGGACAAGAAGGACATGACGGAAGAGGAGGAGGCGTAGCCGTGGACATCGACATGAGTGCCCTGCGGGGCTTGGTACGGGAGAAGGAGATCTCCTTCGACCTGCTGGTCGAGGCGATCGAGTCGGCCCTCCTCATCGCCTACCACCGCACCGAGGGAAGCCGCCGCCACGCGCGCGTGGAGCTCAACCGGGAGACCGGCCATGTGACCGTGTGGGCGAAGGAGGACCCCGAGGACCTGGAGGACGGGCAGGAGCCCCGCGAGTTCGACGACACGCCGTCGGGCTTCGGACGCATCGCCGCCACCACCGCCAAGCAGGTCATCCTGCAGCGCCTGCGGGACGCGGAGGACGACGCGACCCTCGGTGAGTACGCCGGCCGCGAGGGCGACATCGTCACCGGTGTCGTCCAGCAGGGCCGCGACCCGAAGAACGTCCTCGTCGACATCGGCAAGCTGGAGGCCATCCTGCCCGTGCAGGAACAGGTACCCGGAGAGGCGTACCAGCACGGCATGCGGCTCCGGTCGTACGTCGTCCGGGTGGCGAAGGGCGTACGAGGCCCGTCCGTCACCCTGTCCCGTACGCACCCCAATCTCGTGAAGAAGCTTTTCGCGCTCGAGGTGCCGGAGATCGCCGACGGGTCCGTCGAGATCGCCGCCATCGCGCGTGAGGCCGGTCACCGTACGAAGATCGCCGTCCGGTCCACCCGTTCGGGCCTGAACGCCAAGGGCGCGTGCATCGGCCCGATGGGCGGTCGCGTCCGCAACGTCATGGGCGAGCTGAACGGCGAGAAGATCGACATCGTCGACTGGTCCGACGACCCGGCCGAGATGGTGGCGAACGCCCTGTCCCCGGCCAGGGTCTCCAAGGTCGAGGTCGTGGACATGGCGGCCCGCTCCGCGCGCGTGACGGTCCCCGACTACCAGCTGTCACTGGCGATCGGCAAGGAAGGGCAGAACGCCCGTCTCGCGGCCCGGCTGACCGGCTGGCGGATCGACATCCGACCGGACACCGAGCAGACGACCGACTAGGGCTTTTCGGGCGCTTCCCGGAGAGTGGGGAATAGATCCAAGCCGCAGGTCGGTTGGATCACGACAACAGCCGTTCGATTTTTACCCCGTAGGGGTGAGGTCGGTGCGGGGAGGTAGACTTAGGAGTGTCTGGCCGGACGCGAGCCCGCGCATGCCCTGAGCGCACCTGTGTGGGGTGCCGGGAGCGAGCGGCCAAGAACGATCTGTTGCGGATCGTGGCGATCGACGAACAGTGCGTTCCCGATCCTCGCGGTACGCTGCCCGGCCGGGGTGCATACGTACACCCGGCCCCGGTCTGTCTCGACCAGGCGGTACGCCGCCGGGCGTTCCCACGGGCGCTGCGCGTCCCGGGGCCGCTCGACACAATGGCGTTGCGCCGTTACGTCGAGCAGACAGACAGTTGCTGAGCATCGGTTGTGCTGAGCACGCAACACCGCAAGACGTGTCGTACGGAACCCCGTGCGGCCAGGTACCTCGCGAGTCGGAAGTAGGTCGAGATTGCGATGAGCACTCGATGAGTACGCGATGAGTACGCCCATGAAGTAGCGACGGTCCGGCCGCAACCCGGACCTAAAAGGAGCGAAGTGGCTAAGGTCCGGGTATACGAACTCGCCAAGGAGTTCGGGGTTGAGAGCAAGGTCGTCATGGCCAAGCTCCAGGAACTCGGTGAATTCGTCCGTTCAGCGTCCTCGACGATCGAGGCGCCCGTAGTACGCAAGCTGACTGACGCCCTCCAGCAGGGCAATGGGGGCGGCAGGTCGGCTGCCCCCCGTAAGGCTGCCCCGGCGAGGCCGGCGGCGCCCTCTCCCGCGCAGGCCGCCCGTCCGGCGCCGCGTCCGGGGCCGGTGGCTCCCAAGCCGCCCGCGGCCGAGAGGCCCGCGCCCCCGACTCCGGGCCCGCGTCCCACGCCCGGCCCGAAGCCCGCGCCGAAGCCCGCCCCGGCGGCTCCGGCTCCGGCTCAGCCCGAGTTCACGGCGCCCCCGTCGCCGTCCGCGCCTCAGGCGCCTCAGGGCCCGCGTCCGGGCGCACGTCCCGGTCCCGGCGCCCCGAAGCCCGGTGGCGGTCGTCCGTCCGGCGGTCAGGGTCAGGCCCCGCGTCCCGGTGGGCGTCCGGGTGGCCAGGGCGCGCCGCGTCCCGGCGCCCGTCCGGCCGGTCCGCGTCCGGGTAACAACCCCTTCACCTCGGGTGGCTCCACCGGTATGGCGCGCCCGCAGGCGCCCCGTCCGGGCGGCGCGCCCCGCCCCGGTGGCCACGGCGGCCCCGGTGGTCCGGGTGGTCAGCGTCCGCAGGGCGCCGGTCAGGGCGGTCCCCGTCCGCAGGGTGCGGCCGGTGGCGGTCCGCGTCCCCAGGCTCCGGGCGGTTCCCGTCCGACGCCGGGCGGCATGCCCCGTCCGCAGGGCGGCGGTCCGCGTCCCGGCGGCGGCCCCGGTGGCCCGCGTCCGAACCCCGGCATGATGCCGCAGCGTCCCGCTGCCGGCCCGCGTCCCGGTGGCGGTGGCCCCGGCGGCCGCGGTCCCGGTGGTGGCGGTCGTCCCGGTGGTGGCGGCGGCGGTCGTCCGGGTGGCGGCTTCGCCGGTCGTCCCGGTGGCGGCGGTGGCGGCGGTTTCGCCGGCCGTCCCGGTGGTCCCGGTGGCGGTGGCGGCGGTTTCGCCGGCCGTCCGGGTGGTCCCGGCGGTGGCGGCGGTGGCCGTCCCGGCTTCGGCGGTCGTCCCGGTGGTCCGGGTGGCCGTGGTGGCACGCAGGGCGCCTTCGGTCGTCCCGGTGGTCCCGCGCGTCGTGGCCGCAAGTCGAAGCGGCAGAGGCGCCAGGAGTACGAGGCCATGCAGGCCCCGTCGGTCGGCGGCGTGATGCTGCCTCGCGGCAACGGCGAGACCATTCGCCTGTCGCGCGGTGCGTCGCTCACCGACTTCGCGGAGAAGATCAAGGCCAACCCGGCGTCGCTCGTCGCGGTCATGATGAACCTCGGCGAGATGGTCACCGCGACCCAGTCGGTCTCCGACGAGACGCTCCAGCTCCTCGCCGACGAGATGAACTACACGGTTCAGATCGTCAGCCCGGAGGAGGAGGACCGCGAGCTTCTCGAGTCCTTCGACCTGGAGTTCGGCGAGGACGAGGGCGACGAGGAGGACCTGGTGGTCCGCCCGCCGGTCGTCACCGTCATGGGTCACGTCGACCACGGTAAGACGCGACTGCTCGACGCCATCCGCAAGACGAACGTCATCGCGGGCGAGGCCGGCGGCATCACCCAGCACATCGGTGCCTACCAGGTCACGACCGAGGTCAACGAAGAGGATCGCAAGATCACCTTCATCGACACCCCGGGTCACGAGGCGTTCACCGCCATGCGTGCCCGTGGTGCCAAGTCGACCGACATCGCGATCCTGGTCGTCGCGGCCAACGACGGCGTCATGCCGCAGACGGTCGAGGCGCTCAACCACGCCAAGGCGGCCGAGGTCCCGATCGTCGTCGCGGTCAACAAGATCGACGTCGAGGGCGCCGACCCGACCAAGGTGCGCGGTCAGCTGACCGAGTACGGCCTGGTGGCCGAGGAGTACGGCGGCGACACGATGTTCGTCGACATCTCCGCCAAGCAGGGTCTGCACATCGACTCGCTGCTGGAAGCGGTCATCCTGACCGCCGACGCCTCGCTCGACCTGCGGGCCAACCCGACGCAGGACGCGCAGGGCATCTCGATCGAGTCCCGCCTCGACCGCGGCCGCGGTGCCGTGGCGACGGTGCTCGTCCAGCGAGGCACGCTGCGGGTCGGCGAGACGATGGTGGTGGGCGACGCCTACGGCCGCGTCCGCGCCATGCTCGACGACAACGGCAACAACGTCACTGAGGCGGGCCCGTCGACGCCGGTCCAGGTCCTGGGCCTGACCAACGTCCCGGGTGCGGGCGACAACTTCATCGTGGTCGACGAGGACCGTACGGCCCGTCAGATCGCGGAGAAGCGCGCCGCTCGTGAGCGCAACGCCGCGTTCGCCAAGCGCACGCGCCGCGTGTCGCTGGAGGACCTGGACAAGGTGCTGAAGGCCGGCGAGGTCCAGCAGCTGAACCTGATCATCAAGGGCGACGCTTCTGGTTCCGTCGAGGCGCTCGAGTCCTCCCTGCTCCAGCTGGACGTCGGCGAAGAGGTCGACATCCGCGTCCTGCACCGCGGCGTCGGTGCGGTCACGGAGTCCGACATCGACCTGGCGATGGGCTCGGACGCCATCGTGATCGGCTTCAACGTGCGCGCCGCCGGGCGTGCCGCGCAGATGGCCGAGCGCGAGGGCGTGGACGTCCGCTACTACTCGGTCATCTACCAGGCGATCGAGGAGATCGAGGCGGCCCTCAAGGGCATGCTCAAGCCGGAGTTCGAGGAGGTCGAGCTCGGTACGGCGGAGATCCGCGAGGTCTTCAAGTCGTCCAAGCTGGGCAACATCGCGGGTGTTCTCATCCGCTCCGGCGAGGTCAGGCGCAACACCAAGGCGCGCCTCATCCGCGACGGCAAGGTGGTCGCGGAGAACCTCAACATCGAGGGTCTGCGTCGCTTCAAGGACGACGTCACCGAGATCCGCGAGGGCTTCGAGGGTGGTATCAACCTCGGAAACTTCAACGACATCAAGGTGGACGACGTCATCGCGACGTACGAGATGCGGGAGAAGCCGCGCTCGTAGGACCGCGCCGTGAGGCCGGCCGGAGGGGACACGTCCTCTCCGGCCGACTTTCATTCCCGCCGGACCCTCCCTGGGGGCTGCCGCCCCCAGACCCCGGCTGTCGGCCCTGCAGGGGCCTCGTCCTCGACGCCCCTGCGCCATCCAGCCCGGTCTGCACCATTCAGCCCCTCCGGCGTTTGAGGAGCGGACGTCCGGGGGCCGGCCCCCGAAACGGGGGCAAGGGGCGGAGCCCCAGGTGGGGTCCGGGGCGGAGCCCCGAAGCTGGAGGTTCAAGGGGGCGCAGCGCAGCCCCCTTGGTGGGGTTGAAGGGGCAGCGCCCCTGGGG
>NZ_VJZE01000002.1 GCF_009377205.1 Streptomyces phyllanthi | reverse complement strand
CCGCACCCCTCAAAGGGTTGCGGCGGCCCCGGCCCGGTCAGTAGCGAACGTGGCGCAGATCGAGCTTCCATGCCTCGTCGGGGTGCTGGTCCCAGTAGGTGCGCAGGGCCAATTCACGGTCCGCGAAGTGACCCTGGTGGCACAGGCCGCCGTGGGAGAGGGTGACGCTCATCGCGAGCGGGGACTCTGTGGTCACCCAGTGCGGGGTCAGGGCGTGGCTCCACAGCCGGTCCCCGGGGCCCATCCGTACGGACTGGCGGTCGGCCGGATCGTGTTCGGGCGGTTCCTCTGCGGTGGTCTCGCCCACGACAGCGGCCTGGGCCGTGAGATGTCGGTCGGGATCCCAGTAGCTGTGGAAGGTCTTGGTGCCCTCAACCTGCCACACGAGGCCATGTGAGTTGTCGTTGTGGTACGTCGATGAGGCGCCGCCTGTCGAGATGAACAGCAGCGGCGCGCATCGTTGCCAGGTGAATCCCCAACTCGACAGCTGGGTTCGCCAGGGGATCATGACCTTCTCTTGAAATCCGCTGAGGAGCCCGTCGTAGAAGCGGGTGAGGTTGAAGTGGACGAGGCGGAAGGTCCAGGTGGCCACTTCTTCGACCGGGGCTGTGCGGAAAGCCGATGTGCGGTCCATGCGTACGGACCAGTCCTCGTCTCCGAGGATGGTGAAGCGTACTTCGTCGTCTTGCCGGACGGTGTCGAGGACGTCAAGAGCCGGCGGGAAAGTGAAGTCGGCGGCGGTGAGGACGTCGCTGAGGCGCTTGTTGGGAGGAGTCGACCACCGTTCGATGAACTCTTCCGGTGTGGTGACTGAGGTCGTCATCGCCTACTCACAGGTGTCGTCGGCGCGGCAGATGGCGGCGCACTCTGGGGTAGTCCGGTCCCGGGGGCCGGCGTGGAGGAAGCGACTGATCTCTGCGCGTGGCGCGTGGACACTCACCCCTGACTTGCCGTAGGGGCAGCGGCGGATCTCGCCGTTCGCGGACACGTACAGGGCCGCGGAGACGCAGGATGACCGCCGCTCGGGGTACAGGTGCATGCCTCGGAGGGTGGTGAGGTGCTTTTGGAACCGGGACGTGAACTGGAAGTAGCGGCTGAGAAGAGCAGCGTCCTCCCTATGCTGGGCAAGGTACTCGTAGAAGGTGCAGCCGACGCGTTGTCGAGTCGTATCGTCGAGCGCCACCGGACTGAGCTGAATCTGCACCCCAGACGCGTCGACGCGCTCGTAGACGTCCTGGCACTCGTCGGCTGTGAGTTTCCAGTACGTGAGGTGGAGAACTTTCTCTGGGGTGGGGATTCGCTCAAGGGTCACGACCGCTGATGCAACGGACCGGGTGGTGCGCCCGAGTTCCATGGCACCGGCCGAGTCAGCGGAGACGGTGACGTTCGCCAGGAGGCGTCCGACGTCGGCCAGGCGGTCGACGTCATCAGGGTCTCGGGCTGAGGTGACGATCGACACGGGAATCCCGAACTGGTGGGCGAGCCGGACGAGCTGGCGGAGTTCGGGGTGGTGCGTGGGTTCTCCGCCGGTCAGGCAGATCGCTTCGGCGCCGATCTCCTTCAGCCGGGACAGAGTCCGGGTGTACGTGGAGATGTCGAGGAAGCCGTGGGCCCGGTCGGCTCGGAAGCAGAATCCGCAGGCGATCTTGCAGTGGCCGGCTGTACTGATGAGGGCGGAGCGGAACAGCTGCCTGGCTGGCGCGAGCGGACTCTCAGGATGGATGGCAGTGTTCACTGGACCCCCGTGCTGTCCCATACGGCGATCTCCACGGTGCTCGTGTAGAAGTCGCACATCTGAGGGTCAGGCCGGTCTCCACCGACGAGGAGTTGTTCGTTGCGTGAGGGCCCCCCGCAGATTGCCAGGGCCGGGCACTGGCCACATTCGGGGATGGGGGCGACGTCCTTGGCGATGCCTCCCAGCAGGTTCGGATCCGCTCGCAGCTCGTCGAGGGTGTACAGGAAGTCGGATGCGGTGAAATTGATGTCGCAGAGACTGACTCGGCTGCCTGGCAGCAGGGCGACGTTCAGGGTCCGGTCGCTCTGCATGTGGTCGAAGAGCATAGGACGGCGCCGGTCGAGGGCCTGGAATGCCCGATCGAGGACGGAGAACATCATTCCACCGCGCCCAAGGGCGACGAGGCGCGCCTGGTACAGCTCCTGAGCCAGCTCCCTTCCCTTGACCGTCCAGCGTCCGCTGGTGGGGATCGGGGTGTTGGCGTAAATGAACTTCAGCCCGAGATGGTCGATGATCCAGGTGACGGTTTCGGCCAGGCGGCCGATGTTCGCGGATGTGGGGGTGAGGTTGCAGCCCACGTGGATGCCGTCTGCGTCGAGGAGCCTGCGGACATTGCGCCGGATGCGGTCGTCGGCTGGTTGACCTCCCAGCAGTCGCCGGTTTTCGGCGTTGACGGCGGGTGGTCCGTCGATGGAGATCCCGACGCCGTACTCGTAGCGGGCGAAGTGGTCGATCATGGCGTCGGTGATGCGGGCCCCGTTGGTGACGACTGTTCGGCGGACCCGTTTGACGTCGTACTGCTCGGCGAGGGCGTCCGCGAGGGTGTCCCCGTGTTGCATCAGATCGAACCGGGTTGTCGGTTCGCCGCCGAACCACTGGATGGCTACCTCATTGCGGCCGGCGTTGGTCTCGAAGAGGTAGGTCAGACCTTCGGCGATTTCCTGCTCGGTCATGTCCGGCTTGCCGGTGTTGGTCTCGACGAAGCAGTAGCTGCACTTCATGTTGCAGCGGTCGGTGAGGACGACGCGCAGGCCGCTGATCCGTAGGGGGACGGGGTCCAGGCTGAGTCGGTGGAGCCGGTTACGGAGTGCTTCACGCTGATCGGCGCGGGGGCTGTCGGGCGTGAAGCCGAGCTCGGCGAGAGCTTTGTGGGTCGCGGTCGGGGGAACCGCGGAGAGATCAGTGACCTCCCCGCGGTCGAGGTACACGCTGTCCAGCGTGACCGGGTCGAGGAGGGCGCCCTCGCCGTCCCGGACGTACTGGATGTACTTCCCCCACAGAAGCTGTGAGGAGGTCACAGCGCTAGGCCGCTTCCTCTTCGAGGATGCCGCGCTCGGCCATGACCTTGCGGACGAGCTCCTCGCCGGCGGCCTGCAGCTGGGCTGAGGCCTCCGGCGAGCCGCCGTCGGCGAGGACGATCACGCCGGGAAGGGTCGGGTTCGGGGCGATGATCGTGATGCCAGCGGGTTCGGTGCTGACCACCATGATCGCGTTCTCGATCGGGACCCAGTCCGCCTGGTCCTTCACCGCTTCCAGGATCTCGGTCTGCTTCGCCTGGTAGGCGTCACGCTCGCCCATCCAGACGCCGGCCTTCTGCTTGGAGTCGACGACGTCGGCGTAGAGCAGGTGATCGTTCTTGGCGCGACGAGGAGTCGGCATGCTCTCTCCCTTCGATTGCTCTGTTCTGACGACGAGCGATACTGCTGGGCGCAGAGCCGTATAAGGCTCTGCGACGAGTAGCTTTCCGCACAATGTGGATGGGGGGAATTCCACGAGTGATATCACCCGTGTGATATGGATTCAAGGGGCGAATTTTTCGGGATTTGGAAGGTGCTGCGAGCCACCGGCGATCTAGCGCTCGGGCTCATAGCACGTCTACTTCGAATTCGCATATCACGGCAGTGATATCTGCCCCATTCCCACGTAACAACCATTTGCAGCAGCAGGGAGCAGGTGCGACGACGACCGCCGTGCTTGATGACACCGCAACCGATGGACAGTTGCTTGGCCGCTGTTGATCTTGGATGGTTCAGCCCTCGCGCCACGTCGTGGACCCGGACACCGGGAGACGGCCCACCTGGGCTCATCTACGAGAGCCCCAAAAAAATTCCGGACGGCGATGTCGAGAACCCGTGGCTGGCTCCGTCCCCGGGGTGAACGCGACCGGCATGGGTCGTACAGCACCGAGGAGAAGAATGATGGCCAAGTACTTGCTGCTCAAGCACTACCGGGGCGCCCCGGCTGCGGTGAACGACGTGCCGATGGACCGGTGGACGCCGGAGGAGATCTCGGCGCACGTGGAGTACATGAACGACTTCGCGGCCCGGCTGGAGAGGACCGGCGAGTTCGTCGACGGTCAGGCGCTCGCCCCCGAGGGGAAGTGGGTTCGCTACGAGGGTGAGGGCCGTCCGCCGGTCACCGACGGTCCGTTCGCCGAGACCAAGGACCTCATCGCCGGCTGGATGGTGCTCGACGTCGACAGCTACGAGCGTGCCGTCGAGCTGGCCGGGGAACTGTCGGCCGCCCCCGGGGCCGGCGGGAAGCCGATCCACGAGTGGCTCGAGGTGCGCCCGTTCCTGACCGCGACGCCTAGCATCACGGAGTGCCATTGAGGTGAACGAGGTTCTGATCGGAGCCTCACGCCGAGCGTGCTCACCGTCCTCGTCCGCCGCGGAGCCGACTTCGCGGCGGCCGAGGACGCCGTGCAGGACGCCCTGGTGGAGGCGGTCCGCGTCTGGCCGCGACCCGCTGCGTATGGGTAGCAATCTACTTCGGCCGCCTTGCATGCCAAGGGCGATACGTCGTGGCAGCATGTCCCCGCTCATCAACATCGATCGGCAGGAGGCACTGAGTGTTCGACATTCACTACACGCACGTCGAAGAGGTGGACTCAGTCCTGACCGTAACGATTGCGGAGGGCCCGGGAGAGCACGGCTTTTTGCTGCATGTCATGCGTGCTCTGCCCGACGACGGAGCCTTCGATGCCGAACTGGAGGACTACGAGCTTGCCAACGCCAACCACGACGTCACCGAAGCCGGCGTCGAGGACTGGTCTATAGACGGAAACCTGCTGCGAATGCGGCTTACAAGCCAAGCCTCCACCGTTTTGGGCATGGAGACAGACCTATGCCTCGCTGTTGCGGACGACGCAGCAGTCGAGCCTCTCAGACGCGCACTCCTCATAGCTTTGGCTCCCGTCGAAGAGCAGTGATCTGCCGTTCATCCATCCAAATGAGGTGACCTGTGAGCAGCGGTCGCATGTATGGCGTCGAATATGTCAGGCAGCGACCCACCGGGCTTGGCCATCGCGGCTTCTGAGCGTCTCGATGCGATGGGCAAGCTGTTGCGCGGCAGCGATGTCTCCGCGATCTGCACGTCGAATGTAGGAGCCGAGGGTGTGCAGATCCCGGATTTCGCACAGGACGCGGAGTCCAGACCACCGCCTGATGTCGTATCCGTACTGCTGGCTGAATTCGTCAAGTTCTCCGGGGGTGCGACCGAAACGGACCCCTTGGAAGGTATTGGCCAGATCGATCTCGCGAGGGCCAAGAGCCGCTTCGTCCCAGTCACCGAGTCGGACGTCCTGGTGGGCCCAAAGCGTGTTCCCTGGGTATGCGTCTCCATGGATGTGTCCATGGCCCAGTGGGAAGTCAAGGCATCCGTACGCGTCCAGTAGTTCTTCTCTTCGTACCGTGAGCCAGGCGCGCTGGTCCGGCTCCAGATAGGTGCTGGATTCCACGGTGTTCTTGAGTGAGGCGAGCGGTCGGTACTGGGGGAGCGGTATCGGGGGCAGCGGCAGGGCGTGGAGGGCGCGGAGCAGCGTGCCCAGACGCCCTGTGGGCGGTGCGCCGTCTTGGGGCTGCGGGTAGTGCCGCCAGAAGGTTGCGACGTAGGGCTCGTATGTCACCGGTTGCGGAACGCTCACGGGTTCTGTCGCAGGGAAGTCGTTCGCGACGAGCCAGCGGGTCAGGGCCACAGCGGTCTTCAGCCGCTGCTGTTGGGAGGCGGGACTGACGCGGACGACGACGCCTTCATCAGCCAGCAGGAAGACGGAGGTGGCGTGCTGGTGGAGCTGAGTGAGGGAGCGGTCTGACAGTCCTGACGCCCGGCAGGCGAAGCGGGCGGCCGACTCAGGTGAGACCGTCGATGTCATGGAGTAAGGGCCTTCGCTTGGGTGTCGATCGCCTTATAGCCGCGGGTTGCGTCCGCCAGCTCGCGGGCGACCCGGCTACGGGCGAGCCGCGGCTCTTCCAGAAGCCTAGCTACTCCCTCCATGGCGTCGCCCAGCTGTCGAATGCGCTGGTTCGCCGGAAGCTCCAGGAGGGGCTGGAGCTGCTCGCCGGCGCCTTCGATCTCCCCGGCAGTGATACGCGCTGTCACGATGTCGAGCCGGGCTAGAGCCTCGTCACCGTATGACCGTTGAACCTTTGGCCCGCTCTCGTACAACTCGATTGCTGCGGTGGCATGCTGTTCGGCCCGCTGATGTTCGCCGAGCAGGGCGAAGGTGCCGCCCATGTAGTACTCCTGCTTGGCCTCAGGGAAGGTGAGAAGTCCGCCGAACCTGGTGAGGGCGTCCGGGGCCGCCTCCTGCTCACGGGCACGCTGGAGCTCCTCGAGTGCAGCCATGGCTGCACTTCGATCTCCGATTCGCGCTGCTGCTCTCGCTTCAATCGCGGCTATCCGGATCCGAGTCTCACCACTGGGCGAGAGCCGGATGGCCTGTCGTGTGTAGTCGAGAGCCGTTTGCCGGTGAGTCGACCACTCGGCGATCAGGGCGGCACTGCCCTTCACCCAGGCCCGTAGGTCGTTGTTGTCGGCCTGCTCGGCGAATGTCCAAGCTGCCTGGAGCTGTGCGACCGCGGCGTCTTCGTCCCCGAGGTTCTGTGAAGCATGGGCGAGCAGGAGGCAGCTCGTACCGGCGAGGAGGAGTAGTTCGCGGGTCTGGCTCAGCGGTTGGTGTCCGCTCAGCAGGGAGAGGAGGCGGTCTCGGGTTGAGACGAGGTCGGTGAAGACCTGGTGCAGTGGAGCGTGTACGTAGTCGACCGCGATGTGGGTGAGCGCGGACTCAAGTCGCTCGAGTTCGACATCGCTCACGTTGGTCTTCGTGATCTCGTCTGTGAATTGCAGCGACCGCGCAGCGGCCTGCGCTGCCAGCTCGTTCAAGTTCGTGGTGTTGCCTGTCTCTGGCCGGACGTCGTCACGGTCGCGCCCGAGTTGCGGCGCGTGGGCAGGTGTGAAGGATGCTGAATGCTCGCGAAACGGCGGCCCTAGCAGAGCATCCGGTGCTCCGACGCCCTGCAAGAACTGTGCGGCCTTGTCGATGTTCGTTAAACGGCGGTTCCCGGCTTCGAGCATCGACAGAAAGCCCTGGCTCAACCCGGTCATGAACGCCATGTCGTCCTGCCGGAGGCCTGCCTTGTCGCGAATGAGGCGGCTCGCGCGACCGAAGTCCCAGGCGGCGATGGCAGCTTGGAGGTCGAGGTCCAGCCAGACCTCGTCTGGGACGTGCGGTCCAGGGTGGGCGTCGAGCCGTTTGCCGCGTGCGCACGCGGCGCACCGGTCTTCCAGGTTGTACTGGCTCAATCGGCACCCGCAGTCGGCACAAGCGCGAGCATGCTTTCGCATCGCACCCCCGTTCCTCGTCTGCGCGCGCCAGCGTACGTGCGGGCACTGAGCTGTCCGTATCACGGGAGTGATACGGACAGCTCAGAGGGGCTGTGGGTTACCTCAGGCGCGTTCCAGCGTGACTGCCGTAATCGCGTCAAGGAGCCGCGGTACGCCTTCGAGGCTCTCGAGGACGACGTCGGCTCCGGCCGATGCCAGTTCGTCGGCTGAGATCTTCCCGGAGGGAACCCCGATCACGGGAGCGCCTCCCTCAAGTCCCGTGCGGACGTCTTCGAGAGAGTCTCCGATGATGACGGTGTTGGAGCGGGTGAAGGCTGTCCCGTACTTGGCCTGGGCTCGCCGCTGTGCGACGGCGACGAGGGCGGGGCGGTGGTCGTCGTCCGAGGAGTATCCGCCGATCTCTGTGTCGAGGAATCCGTGGAGGTTGAAGGCCTCGAGCTTCAGAAGCGCGTTGGATTTGAGGTTCCCCGTGACGACGGTGGGCACGAAGTCCAGCTGCGCGTGGACCGCTTTCAGGGCTGCGATGGCGCCCGGCATGAGGATGCCCTGCTCGCGCAGGTCCGTTGAATGTGCAGCGAGACGGTGTGGAAGGAGGTCCACCATGCGTGGCACCACGTGGGGTACATCGGATTCCGGGACGCCGTTGTCCAGAAGCAGTGACCGGATCGCGAGAGGCATGGTGACGCCGGTTCCCCGTGCTGGCAGACGTTCTGCGGGGCGCCCGATGATCTCGGCGAAGGTTTCGCGGTAGACCTGTCGGTCGATGTCGCCGACGTACAGCAGCGTGCGGTCGATGTCCCACAGCACGAGAATCCGCTCGGTCCCAGTCAAATTCGGCTCCCTGTCCCCGTCATGCCGGCGGCTCGTTCCAGTACGTCTTGAGCGTACGGGCTGTGGATCACCGGCTGGAGCTGGCGGAGCATGACGTCGATGTGGTCGCTCAGGCGGGCCGACTGGAGTTGATCGGCGAGGTCCAGGGCTTCATGCGCTGTGGCGCTGCCGGCCTCGAGGTCGCCTTGCTCGAAGTGGGCAATTGCGGCGCGCGAGAGGAACAGGCCCCGGGTTCGGTGGTCACTCGGGTTGAGTGCTTCCCGCGCCTTGGCGAAGCTGGCGATGGCGCTGTGAGGGTCGCCGAGATCTAGGTAGCAACTGCCGGCCTGTCCGTGGATCTCCCCTTCATTGATCCAGTACAGCCAGTCCGGATCGTGCTCGGAGCGCCCCTGAGCGCAGAGTTCAGCGGCTTTCCCGAGGGCGGTGAGCGACGCTTGACGTTCGCCGAGTTTCGCGTGACCGCGGGCTTGTCGGGTCAGCAGCATGGCTTCGAGCGCCGGCGTGCCGAGTTTCTTGATCCTGCCGCGGGCCCGTTGCGCCGCGGTGACGGCACGGTGCGGGGCTCCGGTGGAATACGCGTGGATGGCGAGGTAGGACAAGGCGCCGGCGCCGAGCCTGACATCTTGTGCGGCCTTGGCAGCGCGCAGTGCGGCGTACAGGTAGCCGAGCGGTCGGTCGCGGTCGCCCGAGTCGAAGACGAACCAACCCGTTTGCGTTGCGGTGTCGGCGATGATCGCTGCCAGCCGTCGACCCGTTGCCTCGTCGTACGACGTTTCGTCCATGAGGTGTTTGAGGAACTGGAGATGTCGGTTGCCGAGGCTCGTGAGGGTGCCGCTGCCGTCGCTCGCGTCCATGGTCCGAAGACTGTCCGTGGTGCGCTGAAGGCCATCGAGTAGTTCGTCGGAGAGGCGGCTTCCCGCCGCGGCGCGGAGGAGAGGTTCAGCTTCCGCGGTGTCCCACGCGTTGACGAAGGCGGTGAAGGCGATGCCGCTCGCGGTGAGGAATCGTCGGCGATCCATCGCGCTACCTCCTACCGCAGTCTCCAGTGCTGCCACCATACGGGCCGTCGTCCAGGGCAGGGTCGGATCAGTGTCACCAGCGAACTGGTCCCGGGGTGGTTCTGGTGCGTCGACCGTGCTTCGGGGGAGGGGAAGCGGGGCGAGCTCCGCAGGCACGTCCAGTCCTGTCAGGAACTCGACGATCTTGTCGATGTTCGTGAGGCGACGGCTTCCGGCCTCCAGCATGGACAGGAACGCCTGGCTCAGGCCGGTGAGTTGAGCCATGTCACCCTGCCGAAGTGAGCCCCGCAGCCGAATCAGGCGGCTGGCCTGGCCAAAGTCCCAGGTGGCGAGAGCGTCGCGGACGTCTGGGTCGGACCAAACGTGTTCCGGCACGGTTAGGGTGAGGTGATCCAGGCTGTGGGAGCGAGCGCATGCGAAGCACAGGGTGCCCGTGTTGTAGCTGCTCAGCTGGCCGCCGCACCGGCCGCAGCGTCGCAGCGGCTGCTGATGCACGTCATGCCTCCCCGTGAGTGAGCGTGCGCAACCTCAATTACTTCTGGCGGAGCGGGAATCACACAAGTGATATCACCCTCGGAATGTGTGCACGGGACGTTTTGCCGCCAGTGTTGGGACTCCCGCAGCACGGCGTAGTGATGAACCGACCGAGAGCGTGATCATTCGGTCCACCTGCCGCTCGTCGCGCCACGGGATCACGAACCTGCCGCTGATTCCCTCTCCCGGAGTCCACGTTGTCGCCCCCCAGACGAACAAGGCCGACCTGCAGCCTGCTCCTGTCACCCAGCGGTTCGCCTCAGCCGCCTCCCTCGGCAGTAGTGCCTCGTCGTCAGCGGGTGGTGCGCGGTGGCCATTAGCATTTCCGCCGTCGTACTCCTGGGCATTCTCGTCTTCATCTTCGTCAAGAAGAGCGGACTGAATGCGGGGCACGCCATCGTATGCACTCTCTTCGGCTTCTTCCTGGCAAGTACGTCGATTGCCCCGAGCGTCAACCGCTTCGTCGCCAATATTGCGGAAATGATCGGCCAGATCCGCTTTTAGGGCGGTCTACCCAGAGCCGGACGGTTGCTTCGTTTGACCGAAGGGGCGCGCCCGATCTTCTGTGGTTCACTCCCCCCAATCCTTCTGAGGCCCTTTGATGACATCCACGCGCATCCAGAAACGCACCTCACATCGCGTTACTCGTGTTCCGCATGTGACCAGCGGTCTTCAGCCCATCGGGCGCCGTCGTTCTCGATTCGAGGGTCCGTGATGAGGCTTGTGTATCACCCGGCGGGTCACGACGACGACCTCCGCGTGGCCTTGGAAGAGCTAGACACAGGCCGCTGGCGAACAGCCGGGAAGCTGCTCCTGGATACGGGAACGCATTGGGCATTGCGTACATCGCGCACTCAGGTGCTGGCCGTGGCAGCAGCTCGTTCGGACGTGGTCAGCGTGTGGCTCGACGAAGAGCCCGGGAACTACGACGCGCAGTTGATGAGCGCCCGCGTCGCCGTAGAGCGCGCGCTACGCGCACACCGCCAAGGGCATCCGTACGCCTGGGAGTTCGAGACCCGGGCGCGGCGTGAGGCGTTACTGGCGGCCCGTCGCGCCCCGCAGGATCCCGTGCCATGGGTGTGCCTCGTGACGTTGGCGCAGACCGACACCCGGCAGGTGCGTCCTGAGCACCGCATGGAGCCCGCCGAGCGGATGCTGCCGAGCGGTCCCTGGGGGCTGCTGTACGAGGTCAACCAGCGCGATCCGTACAACCGCGAGGCCTACCACCGCGTGCTGCAATTCCTGCTTGCTCTTGACGGACCGCGGGCCGCGTCCTTGGCGGCTGTCTTCGACTTGGGAAGGTGGGTGGCGTCGCAGCGGCCAATGGGGTCGCCCTTGTTGCTCCTGCCGGCGTACGCGCAGATCGAGCAGCGCCGACGATCGCATATCGATCCGTTGTGGCGGCAGCAGTGGGCGCATGCCTCCACGCGGGACTACACGTTGGATGCCTTCCACGGCTGGTTCCGCAAGACGCCCGTCGGGCAGTGTTCGGTCGCTGATCTGAACTGTCTCGCCTACGCATTGTGGGCGGGCTATCAGTATCTAGAAGCCGCTGAGGTGTTCGCAGCGATGGGGCCCTACGCGGCCCGCGAGCCGTGGGTTTCGGTGCACGAGGGGGCCGCAGGACCAGACCCTGGCGAGGCACTGCTGCTTCGAGCGCGTGCTGAGTCCTTCTCCTACGCCCGCTCCCACGGGTCGCGCGACGGCCCGCACCCGTGAGCGAGTTCGGCTGCCCAACCCCGCAACCGCATTGGCATGAGCACGTCCAGTCTGTTTCTCCTAATAACTCGGAGGTTGTCCTATGCCCCACTTGGGTTCCAATCATCGCGCCAGACCCAGGAAGCCCGACGATGTGTATTTGAGGGAGCTCGGCTACGAGCCGGTACTGATCCGACGGATGGGGCCGTTCGGGAACTTCGCGATCAGCTTCTCTGTCATCAGCGTCTTGTCTGGCTGCATGACCCTGTACGGCTTCGGTTTGAACACGGGCGGCCCGTCCGTGATGCTGTGGGGCTGGATCGTCGTGGGCGCCATGGTGATGTTCATCGGCGCCGGGTTGGCTGAAGTGACCTCCGCCTATCCGACTGCAGGGGCCCTGTTCTACCAGGCGGAGCAGCTCGGCGGCCGGAAGTGGGGCTGGTACACCGGCTGGCTCAACCTGCTCGGGTTGCTTGGGGCGATCGCCGGCATCGACTACGGGGCCGCCCTGTTCACCGGCGCCTTTCTCAACCTGCAGTGGGGCTTCGAGCCGACGCCCAGCAAGATCATGGTGATCTTCCTGTGCATCCTCGCCCTGCACCTCGTCCTGAACCTGTTCGGGGTCCGGCTCGTCAGCATCCTCAACAGCATCAGCGTCTGGTGGCACCTGGGCAGCGTCACACTGATCGTCGGCGCGCTGGCGATCGTGCCGTCCCATCACCAGTCGGCCGACTTCGTGTTCGGAGAGTTCGTCAACAACACCGGCTGGTCCAGCCCCGTGTACGTGGCGGTGCTCGGCCTGCTGCTGGCCCAGTACACCTTCTGCGGCTACGACGCCTCCGCCCACCTGTCGGAGGAGACCACGGACGCGCAGGTGTCCGCGTCCCGCGGGATCATCCACGCGATCGGCTGGTCGTGGCTGGCCGGGTTCGTGCTGCTGGCCGGGCTCACCTTCGCGATCCAGGACTACGCGGGCACAGTGGGCACGGCGACGGGGGCGCCGCCGGTGCAGATCTTCCTCGATGCCCTGGGCATAGCAGGGGCGAAGGCGCTGCTCTTGGTCGTGATCGTGGCCCAGTTGTTCTGCGGCAACGCCGAGACCGCCACCGCCAGCCGGATGGTGTTCGCGTTCTCGCGTGACCCGGCGATGCCGGGCTCACGCCTGTGGCGCCAGTTGGACCACCGTACGGGGACTCCGCGCAAGGCCGTGGTGCTGTCCGTGGTGTGCGCCGCGGTGCTGGCCCTGCCGAGCCTCCACAGCCCGGTGGCGTACGCGGCGATCACCAGCATCAACGTCATCGGTATCACGCCCGCGTACGCCATCCCGATCTTCCTGCGGGTCAAGAACCGGCACCGGTTTCGGCCTGGTCCGTGGAACCTGGGTCGCTGGGGCGTGACCGTGGGCACGATCGCGGTCATCTGGGTGGGGTTCGTGACCGTCCTGTTCTGCCTGCCGCAGACCCGCCCGGAGGGCGGCGCCCTCATCTCGGTCGAGACGTTCAACTACGCGCCGGTCGCTCTGCTCGTAGTGCTCCTGCTCGCCTGGGGGTGGTGGCACAAGCGGGAAAGCTCGTACGACGTCCCGGCCCCGAGCCGCGACCGCCCTGTTGCTGCGTACGAAGACGAGGTCGTGTGATGACCGGGACCACGACGGACAACGGCGCCCTGGCACGCAATGCCGCGCCGGCCCCCGCCTCGGGCGGGCGCTCACAGAAGGCGACCCCCCTGGCCGACCTGCGCAACCTGGTCAAGGGAGGCACGATCGACACAGTGCTGCTCGCCGTGCCGGACCTGCAGGGGCGGTTGAAAGGGAAGCGGTACGACGCGGGTCACTTCCTCAAGCGCGTCGCCCACAGCGGTACGGAGATGTGCGCCTACATCCTGGCAACCGACATCGAGATGAGCCCGACGGACGGCTTCGAGTTGACCTCCTGGGAGACCGGCTATCAGGACCTGACGGTGCGGCCGGACCTGGCGACCGTGCGCGTAGTGCCGTGGATGCCGCGTACCGCCGTGGTGCTCGGCCACGCCGTGCATGAATGTGGCACGCCCATCGAGATCGCTCCCCGCCAGATCCTCCACCAGCAGCTGACCCGGCTGGCCCGGCATGGCCTGCACGCCCAGGTGGGCATCGAGACCGAGTTCGTCCTCTACCAGGGCACGTATGCGGACGCGGAGCAGACCGGCTATCAGGGGCTGCGGCCGGTGACGACGGAAAACCTGGACTACGCCCTTAACCACGATCCGGTCTCCGATCGGTTCTTCCGCCGCCTGCAGCGTGCGCTCGCCGGCGCCTGCATGCCCATCGAGGCGATCAAGACCGAAGCCGGCCCCGGCCAGGTCGAGGTGACCTTCCCCTACGGGCCAGCGCTCGCCGCCTGCGACCAGCACCTGCTCTTCAAGCACGCGGTACGCACTCTGGGCTCACGCGCCAGACTCGCACCCACCTTCATGGCCGCCCCTGAGACCGGCCGGGCCAACGGTCTGCACCTGCATGTGTCCCTGTGGTCGCAGGTCATCAGCCAACTGCACGCCCCCGACAACGACCACGAGCTGTCGCCGACCGGGCGGCTCGCGATCGCGGGGCTGCTCGACGGCCTGCCGGAACTCGGCCCGTTCTACGCACCAAACGTCAACTCCTACAAGCGGTTCACGCCCGGCTCCTTCGCACCGACCACCCTCAGTTGGGGCCGCGACAACCGCACGTGCGCCGTCCGCGTTGTCGGCCGCGGTGAAGGACTCCATCTGGAGATCCGCGTACCGGGAGCGGACGCCAACCCGTACCTGGCCCTAGCTGCGGTTCTGGCGGCCATCGACCACGGCATCGAGCAGCGGCTCCCCCTCGGCCCCGCAGAGACCGGTAATGCCTACCGCAGCAGCGGCACCCTCGTGCCGCTCACCCTCGCCGAGGCCCTGGCCGCCTTCTACAGCAGCGCTCTGGCCCAGAACGCGTTCGGCGCCGAGGTGGTCGAGCACTACGCCCGTCTCGCCCAGTTGGAACTCGACCACCATCAGCGCCAGGTCACCGATGCCGAGCGGCAGCGGTGGCTGGCCCGCGCCTGATGACGACGCCCATCGAGAAGGAAAGGATCCAAGGCTCCCGTGAGTGCACGATCGGCGCGCCCACCCGCGACACCCCTCGATCTCACCCCCGCGCAGGTTCGGATCGCGCAGCAGGTCGCGGAAGGCAAGAGCACCGATGCGATCGCATCCGACCTGACGATCACCGCCGGAACGATCAACGTGCAGATGAAGCACTGCGGTCAGAAGCTCGGGGTCAGGGGTCGGGCCGCTGTCGTCCACGCCTGCTACGTCACCGGGCAGCTCGAACGCCCCAAGAACGCCGCCTTCCCGGGGTCCTTCTCGGAAGTCGAGACCGAAACGTGGCAGATGATCGCCGCCGGCGCGACCTCCGAGGTCTACGCGAACCGTGCCCGCATCAGCCGGGACGAAGCCCGGCAGCGGATGAGGGCACTTCGACAGCGGGTCCAGGCGCACAACGACCCGCACCTGGTGACGCTCGGCTGGACGTACGAGGTCCTCGACGAGTCCCTCGTCGAGATGGTCTCCGGCACGGTCCTCCGCGCCCCGGCCCGCGTATGACCAGCTCAGGCCGCGCTCTCAGTGCCCTCTGGCACACTCCCCACCCGCACGTGAATGCTCAGAGCACCCAGTGCATCACCATGTGTGATTCGACTGGGTGGCTTGGTCAACGGAAGGGCGCACCAGACGTGACCGATATGCCCAGTGCACTCCACCAGCTGGTGGGATCGGTGACCGACACATACATCGTGCTCGCCGAACACCCCCGGCCCGGCAACATCAGACCATCCCTGTGGGAGATCGACGGGCTGCACGGCGCACGGTGGTTCGCCAAGCAGCACGCGGGCCCGAAGCTGCACGGGCGTGAGGTGGACGCGTACCGGAAGTGGACGGTCTGCCTGGGCGCCGGGCGCGCGCCCGAACTGATCGCTGCCGACACGGAGACGCGCACCGTCTTGGTCACCGCGGTGCCCGGCCGGAGCCTGGACACGTTGCGGCTGCCGGTCGAGCAGGAGCGCAAAGCGTACGAGCAGGCCGGTGAACTCCTGGCCCGGCTTCACACCGCGGCAGTGGACGAGCCGGCCGCGGAGATCGCCGAGGAGACTTGGGACGCGACCGTTGCAAAGCTGCTGGAGGATGACGCGCCTTACGTGCTCGAACAGGACATCGCGATGGTGCGGGCGCTGGTCAAGGAGGCTCCGCCGCGTCTGCCGCAGGTAGCGGCACACGGCGACTACATGCCCAAGAACTGGATGTGGGACGAGGCCGAGCAGCGGCTTCGGGTCATTGACTTCGAGCGGGCCGAACTCCAGCCCGCTGCCCGCCGGGACTTCAGCCGCCTGCGTTACCGGGTCCTGCTGCAGCGCCCCGACCTCGATGCCGCCTTCCACCACGGGTACGGCCGTCGGCTCACCGAGGACGAGCTGGTGGCATGCCGGGCCTTCGGGGCTTTCGACGCGCTCGACTCGCTGTCCTGGGGGATCCAGCACCACGACATCGGGCTCGTCGACGAGGCCCACACCATGCTGGAGAACCTGCGCCGGGAGCGTGGCGCGCGTATGTGGGGCGGGTGGGGTGCGTGAACGCCTTTGCCGGAACCTCCTCCTATTACCGGCGCTTTCGCCCCGGCATTCCAGCCGGGCTCGCCGCGCTTCTCGCCCAGGAGACGCCCGCGGGCTCTCCGCTGTGCCTGCGGAAAAGGACCCGGGCCACGGGCACCTCGTCGGCGGCCTACTTCACTCCGGCGCTGGCGGGACAAGGGCCTGACCGCCGAGTTCCACGACCGGCTGCGCGACCGGGTCCGCCAGGCCGCGGGCCGGGACCCGGAGCCGACCGCAGCCGTCATCGACGCGCAGTCGGTGAAGGCAGCCGCATCGGTGCCAGCCGTGACAAGGGGCTTCGACGGCGGGAAGAAGGTCAACGGCCGCAAGCGGCACATCGTGGTGGACACCCTCGGACTGCTGCTGGCCGTGATGGTGACCGCGGCCTCGGTCACCGACCGGGACGCGGGACAGGCACTCCTGGACCGGCTGCGGGAACGGCACTGGCGCATCACGCGGGTGTGGGCCGACGGTGGCTACACCGGGCGCCTGGTCGACCTCGCCCGCGACGCCTGGCGGATCGCGCTGACCGTGGTCAGACGCAGCGACGACACCAGCGGTTTCACCGTGCTGCCGAAGAGGTGGCTGGTGGAGTGCACGTTCGCGTGGCTAATGCACTCACGCCGGCTGGCCCGCGACTACGAGACACGCACCGACACCTCGGAGGCAGTGATCACGTGGGCGATGAGCACGGTCATGAGCCGCCGCCTCGCCCGACGGGCACGCTGAACAGCCCCGGCCGTTCCTCCGCCAGCCAGCCCCGCGCGGCCAGCCGCTTGGCTTTCGACCGCACCCCTTCCACCTTCGCCGGGACCAGCTCCAGCCCGAGGGTAGCCGCGAGTTGACGACAGAGGGCGACGGCGCACAGGACCAGCCCGACCGGAAAGACCACTGCCCCCACGGTCAGGAGCCGGGGCAGTGGGAGGCTGCCCAGCAGCAGCTGGGCGGCCGCCGCGGAACCGAACATGAGGAAGGCCGCCAGGCCGACCACGAGGTGCGAGTCGGTGTGCGGGGTGCCGTGGAGCACGCTCGCCCCGAGGGAGGAGATCAGGCCGAGGATCGCGAAGGCGATGGCGAAGGCGCCCAGCGCGCCGAACGCCCGCCGGCCGCCGGGGCGCAGGACGAACCTGCTGGGCGGTTGGGCCGCGGGCAACTCGAGGTCCACGGTCTCCGGGTGCACAGCACCAGCGCCAGGCACTGCCATGGCGAGCGTGAAGATCGCCTGGGCGGTGATCAGGGGTGTGGGAAGCCACTCGGCGGCGGCTCCCGCGACTAGGGCCCTGAGGCCAGGCCGCCGAGAGCGCAGACGTGGCTGAACTCGGGCGGCGACTCTGCGCATTCGATGTGAACCACAGAGGACCCGGGTGCCACAGTTTGCCGTGGCATGGACGAACCAGTACGTGTGAGCGGGTCCGGGCGTGGAAACCCGAGGGGCCCCGACTGCAGGGAGGCGTCATGGACGTCCATGTCACTGCTCAGGGAAGCTCCATCGCCACGGTCAACCCGTACACCGGTGAAAGGGTTCGCGAGTTCCCGGCGCTGAGCACGGAGGACGTAGGGCGCGCGATAGACGCGGCGCACTGTAGCTTTCCGAACTGGCGTGCCCGGTCGACGGCCGACCGGGGGGCCCTCGTGCAACGCGCCGGCCGGCTCATGAGGGAGCGCAAGGAGGAACTGGCGCACCTCCTGACCCTTGAGGTCGGCAAGCTGATCGACTCGAGCCGTGCAGAGGTCGACCTCGCGTCCGACATCCTGACCTACTACGGCGAGCACGGCCCCGAGCTGCTGGAAGAACGACCCCTGCGACCCCTGTCGGTGCCCGAGGGCACGGCCGTGCTGGTGAACGAGCCGCTCGGCGTCCTTCTCGGTGTGATGCCCTGGAACTTCCCGCTGTATCAGGTCGCCCGATTCGCGGGGCCGAACCTCGTCCTCGGCAATACGATCCTGCTCAAGCACGCGAGTAGCTGCCCCCAGTCTGCACTGGCACTCGAGCAGCTGTTCACGGATGCGGGTGTGCCGAGCGGGGTCTACACCAATCTTTTCGTGCGGGGCAGAGACGTCGGCAAGATCATCGATGACTCTCGAGTGCAGGGAGCGTCGCTGACCGGAAGCGAGCGGGCGGGCGTGAGCTTGGGCGAGATCGCTGGCCGCAATGTCAAAAAGTCCGTCCTCGAGCTGGGTGGCAGTGATCCCTTCGTCGTGCTGGACGGTCACAACCTCGAGCGCACCGTGTACGCCGCGTTCCTCGGCCGGATGGGCAACATGGGGCAGTGTTGCGTGGCGGCCAAGCGCTTCATCGCCCTGGCCGAGGTCTACGACGCCTTCGTCACCGGGCTGCGTGACCGGATGAGCGAGGTGCAACCGGGAGATCCGGTTGACCCCGCCACCACGCTCGGCCCGCTGTCCTCCGAGGCCGCGGCCGAACTCCTGGTGGAGCAGGTTCGTGACGCGGTGGACAAGGGAGCCACGGTGGTGCTGGGCGGCGGGCGGCCCGACCTGCCGGGTGCCTTCGTCGAGCCGACTCTTCTCACCGACGTCACACCGGACATGCGGGCCTACCGGGAAGAGCTCTTCGGCCCCGTCGCCACGGTCTACCGGGTCGCCGACGAGGACGAGGCCGTGGCACTGGCCAACACCTCCCCCTACGGTCTGGGAGGCGCGGTCTTCGCCGCCGACCCGGAACGTGCTCGCGGAGTCGCGGACCGGCTGGAGGCGGGCATGGTATGGATCAATCATCCGACCGCGTCCCGACCGGAGCTGCCCTTCGGCGGCATCAAGCGCTCTGGCTACGGGCGCGAACTCGGCGACGTGGGCATCGTGGAATTCGCGAACCGCAAGCTCGTGCGCTACGTGGATGCCGACGCCCCGATCGAAGAAGTGCTGGGCTGACCTACGAGCCGGTCGACTGCTGGGACGACTCCCCCAGGCACCGTGGGAGTGGCCGGCGCACTTCGTGGCCTTCGACCTGGTCGACTGAGGCGACGACCTGACCGGCTGGCCGTACGCGCGGCGTCGGGCGGCGCTGGAGGCGTCGTTCGCAGACCGCGGCCTGGCGGCGCCGTTCACGTTGACGCCGGATTGGCTTGGCATGGACGGCGGCCGGCGTGGAGGAGGGGCTGTGCTTCAAGCGGCTGAGGAGTGGACACGGTCCGCAGCGCAATCCGGGGCATCGGTCAACACCATCATCCGGTTCGCCGACAACGTCCTCCCGCGTACCTGGAGCGGGCTCTCGCGGTGCATCATCAGGCCGGTGCGCAGCAGTACCGCGCCACCGTGGGCACCTGGTGCGTGCCGCGCGGCAGTCGGTCCACACCACCGCCGTGCAGTGCGCACCGATGCGGTGCGCATTGATGGTGGATACGCGGTATCCCCGGTGCGGATACGGGGAACCGTCCTGGATTCGGGTGTCGGGCACGGGATTCCCCCGGCCGCCGGGTGCCGGCCGGACCGCCCGGGGACGGGTACGTCGCGCTCAGGCGCCGTGCGCGTCCCGGACACCGAGTTCGTCGATGTGCCCCAGCAGGTCGAGGGGGTCGGCGTACACCCGGATCGCCTGGGCCCGCTCCAGTTCGTCCTGCCCGTATCCTCCGGACAGCAGCCCTACTCCGAGTGCCTCCGCCCGCCGCGCAGCCAGCAGATCCCACACACTGTCCCCGACGACGACACAGTCGCGGGCGGGGATTCCGAGCCGCGCCGCGCCCGCCAGGAACAGATCGGGGTCGGGTTTGGCGCGGCCGACCTCCTCGCGGGTGACCGTCGGCACGTCAGGCGGCACAGCGAGTCTGGCGAACATGGGTGCGGCGTCGTCCCGGCGGGCGCTGGTGGCGATCGTCCAGGGGACGCCGCAGTCCGTCAGCGTCCGGAGAAGCTCGGCGGCTCCGGGCAGCGGCCGGATGGCGTCCATCCAGCCTTCGAAGTGGCGGTGATGGGCGTTCTGCAGTTCATCGGCCTCCTTCGGCGTCAGCCGTACGCCGGCCTCGCGCATCATGGCCTGCACGAGCAGGCCACCGCTCATCCCGATCCTCCGGTGGATCCGCCAGATCGCCAGGCCAATGCCCATCTCGCTCAACGCCCGCTGCCAGGCGATGACGTGCTGGTAGACGCTGTCGACGAGTGTCCCGTCCAAGTCGAAGACGAACGCCGCGGGCCTGGTGGCCGTACCGTCGGACATCTTCCACATCCCTCCCGTCAGCGGCCGGCCAGGGCCGGCGGGGTATAGGCACCGGAGCAATTGCCCGAGCAGCAGCGGACCGAGGAGTTGCTGATCGCGAAGAGCAGCATGGACCGCGGCACCGCGCCAGAGGCCACCCCGAAGTAGCCGCTGAGTATCGTGCCCAGGTCGTAGCTCACGGCGTTGTACAGGAACGCCTGCCCGACGAAGAGGGTCAGGCCCAGCAGCGTCCGGCGCGGATAGCGCTGTGCCGCCACCCGAGCGATCTCCCGGAACGGGATCGACGCCCGCTGCCGTCCGGTGAGGTACCCGCTGGTCGGCGGCAGTTCGATGCCTTCCCGGGCTAGCACCTCCGACTCGATGCGGTCCACGATCTTCTCGGCTTCCTTCTCCCGCCCATGGATGAACAGCCAACGAGGGCTTCCGGAGCGTTGCGGCGGACCAGCATGATCCCCAGTCCGAGGAAGCCGCCGTTGCCGAAGGCCACCCGCCAGCCGACGTCCGCGGGGAACCATGCGGTGTTCAGCAGGACGAAGCGCCCAGGCTCCCGACGGCGGCCCTGACCCAGTTGCTGCCGTTGATGGTCAGGTCGACCCGTCCGCGGTCGCGGGCCGGGACGAGCTCACCGGCGCCGGCATCGGCGTGAGTTACTCGGCGGTCGACGAATGCCATGCTGCGCGCCGGGTATGCGATCGGCATCGGTGCACGGTGACCAAATCGCGCGGTCGGAATCGACCCAGCGGGCTGAGACACCACGGACGGGCGGGCGGTTCTCGGAAGGCCAGCAATGCACGGCGCATGGGTCAGGAATTCGGCCTGTCGCGAGACGGCACCGGAGCAGTTGGGTGAGGTGTTCGAACTGTCGACGCGCGCCACGTTGATGTTCGAGTCCGCCGGGGAGGGCGATGTCGTCGCCCTCGGCGCGTCCTGCCTGCCGGGATGCCGGCGCTGCAGGGCCGCGACGGCAGGCTGACCTGCCCGGCGGGGCCAGTACCTGGACGTTCGCGCTGCGCCACCGTGACTGCGGGGCCGTGAGCGGCTGTCCCACTCGAAGGGACGCGATCGATCCGCACCCGCTGGACGTCAGGCAACGGCACACCCAATCCATCGATCTCATGATCCAAACGAGACGGCCTAGGGGAGCCCGCGGCGGGCGGATGTCAGCCAACAGGGTGATCGGGCGTCAGGAGACACCGTGGCACCGGCAACGGCTCGTGGGGGGGCGTCGTCAGGAAAGCGGCGGCCACATCTTCGTAGGCGACGTCCCAGATGGTGCGGTTGGTGTAGCCGTTGGGATCACCAACCTCTACGAGCTTAATGAAGACGGACATATCCCGACCATATGCGCGAAACCCGCGATCGCGCCCGCTGGGCACATGTCCGGTTCCCACCGCCGTGCGTACCGCGAGGTGAACGAACTCAGTTACGCATACGACCTGCACTCCAGTGGAGCTCTGAGGGTCATCCGGGTGCCGGTCGGACTGCCTGCGGCAGTGGAGTCCATGTTCAGTCCGGGAGTGTGGTTCAGGGTGCAGGGCCTCTGGCACGAGGCGGGCGGCTCCGGTGCCTCGTAAGGCGGCGGCAGCAACAAGAGGCGAAGTCGCCATTTGATCCTGCAGGCGGAAGCGCCGGGACGAAATGCTCGACACCGTGAACACACGACACAACACGTGTCCGCTGCTTCCGCACGTCGTCGGCACGGTGACGGCGAGCGTTCCGTGCCCTGACGCACGGACCAACCGCTGACGACCGACGGAATGCGAGCGCCCCCTGCGCACGGGACCCGAGCCGGGCCACGGCACTCGGCGCCTTTCCAGACAGTGGCGTTGCGCCGCGCTTTGGCGAACTGCGGACCATAGGGGCGAGCAGATCCGGGCGGCGAAGCGTGGGACTCCGGCAAGTCCGGCACGTCCTGGAGCGACCGCTGGGCGGCAGACTGCGTGAGGTGACCGCCAGGGTGTGGCCGAGCTCGGCGGCGGTCGCCCCGTCGGAAATCCCGTCACCGTTTGATCAGAGATCGAGGTGACGCCATGAATGCCGTTGCACAGGACAACGTCTCGCCCGTGCCAGCCGCACAGCACGCAACAGGCGGAAGGGGAAGACCGGGTCCGGGGCGAAGCCCCGAAAAGGACTGGGGTGCAAGGGGGCGCAGCCCCCTTGGCGGGGTCGAAGGGGCAGCGCCCCTGGGGATGGGACGTGGATGGGACGGGTAGGGGCGGCGGGGGCGAAAACCCTCCACGGCGCCCGAGACGTTCCGGGCTCAGCCCGTCCACGTCCACTCCGCCACCTCCGGCAGGTCCGTACCGTGCTCACGGATCCAGGCATCATGACGGCTACGGACATCGGCCATGCGCTGACGTACCGCGGCGGCACGCACCCCCAGCCCGGGCACACGGTCGATCACGTCCATGACGAGGCGATACCGGTCGAGGTCGTTACGGACGACCATGTCGAACGGCGTCGTCGTGGTGCCCATCTCCCGGTAGCCACGAACATGCAGGTTCTTGTGCCCGGTGCGGCGGTAGGCGAGGCGGTGGATCAGCCAGGGGTAACCGTGGTAGGCGAAGATCACCGGTTTGTCGGTGGTGAACAGACCGTCGTACTCGGAGTCGGGCATCCCGTGCGGATGGTCGCCCTGGGGCATGAGCCGCGCCATGTCGACGACGTTCACCACGCGTACGGCCAGCTCCGGCAGATGGCGCCGCAGCAGGCCGGACGCGGCCAGCACCTCCTGGGTCGGCACGTCGCCCGCGCACGCCAGCACCACGTCCGGCTCACGGTCGCCGTCGGCGGAGCCCGCCCACTCCCAGATCCCGGCGCCGCGGGCGCAGTGGGCGCGGGCCTGGTCCAGGGACAGCCAGTCGAAGCAGGGCTGCTTGCCCGCCACGACCACGTTCACGTAGTCGCGGGTGCGCAGGACGTGGTCCGTCACCGACAGCAGCGTGTTGGCGTCCGGCGGCAGATAGACGCGCACGGCCTCGGGGCTCTTGTTGAGGACGTGGTCGACGAAACCGGGGTCCTGGTGGGAGAAGCCGTTGTGGTCCTGGCGCCACACGTGCGAGGTGAGCAGGTAGTTCAGCGAGGGGACCGGGGCGCGCCAGGCCAGCTCCCGTGAGGTCTTCAGCCACTTGACGTGCTGGTTGACCATGGAGTCGACGATGTGCACGAACGCCTCGTAACAGGAGAACAGCCCGTGCCGCCCGGTCAGCAGATAACCCTCCAGCCAGCCCTGGCAGAGGTGCTCGGAGAGGACCTCCATGACCCGGCCGTGCCGGTCCAGGTGTTCGTCGACCTGGATCGTCTGGGCCTGCCAGGCCTTGCCGCTGGCGTCGAAGACCGCGCCCAGCCGGTTGGAGGCGGTCTCGTCGGGGCCGACCAGGCGGAAGTCGCGGCGGGTCGCGGTGTCCCGCATCACCTGCTCGACGTAGCCGCCGAGGACCCGGGTGGGTTCGTGCATGCCGGCGCCCGGCTTGTCGACGGGGACGGCGAAGCGGTCCAGGGACGGCAGCGGCAGCTCGCGCGTCAGCAGGCCGCCGTTGGCGTGCGGAGTGGCGCCGAGCCGCCGCTCGCCCTGGGGGACGCAGGCGAGGACGTCGGCGGTCGGCCGGCCCTCGGCGTCGAAGAGCTCCTCGGGGCGGTACGAGCGCAGCCAGGCCTCCAGCTGCCGCAGGTGCTCCGGGTTCTCGCGCACTCCGGCCAGCGGCACCTGGTGGGAGCGCCAGGTGCCCTCCACCGGCTCCCCGTCCACCTCGGCCGGGCCCGTCCAGCCCTTGGGTGTGCGCAGCACGATGACGGGCCAGCGCGGGCGCTCGGTCACGCGCTCCTCGCGCGCCGTCCGCTGGAACTCCGCGATGCGGTCCAGCGCCCGGTCGAAGGCCTCGGCCAGGGCGCGGTGGATCTGGACGGGATCGTCGCCGGTGACGTGGATCGGGTCGTGGCCGTACCCCCGCAGCAGCTCGTCGAGCTCGGGCTCCGGGATCCGGGCGAGGACGGTCGGGTTGGCGATCTTGTAGCCGTTGAGGTGGAGGATGGGCAGGACGGCGCCGTCGTGCACCGGGTCGAGGAACTTGTTCGCGTGCCAGGAGCCGGCGAGCGGCCCGGTCTCGGCCTCGCCGTCGCCGATCACACAGGCGACCAGCAGGTCCGGGTTGTCGAGGGCGGCCCCGTACGCGTGGGCGAGCGAGTAGCCGAGTTCCCCGCCCTCGTGGATCGAGCCCGGAACCTCCGGTGCGACATGGCTGGGCACCCCGCCGGGGAACGAGAACTGCCGGAAGAGCCGGGCCATGCCCTCGGTGTCCCGGGTGACGTCCGGGTACGTCCCGGTGTAGCTGCCCTCCAGCCAGGAGTTCGCGAGCACGGAGGGCCCGCCGTGGCCGGGTCCCCAGACGGCCAGCGCGTTGAGACCGCGGGCCTTGATCACCCGGTTGAGGTGCGTGTACACGAGGTTGAGCCCCGGTGACGTACCCCAGTGACCGAGCAGCCGCGGCTTGATGTGCCCGGCGGTCAGGGGCTCGGTCAGCAGCGGGTTGGCCATCAGGTAGATCTGGCCCGCGGCGAGGTAGTTCGCGGCCCGCCAGTGGGCGTCCAGAGCACGCAGTTCCTCGTCGGTCAGCACGGCCGGCGTGGTGCCGTCCCGGTCCTTGTGTGCGTCTTGCGGCATGGGTGACTCCTGGGTCGACGGTGTGGCCCCGGACGGGTCTCAGCCGTGGGCGACGACGGCGACCGGGGCGGTGGCGTGGTGCAGGACCGCGTGGGTGACGTGCCCGATGTGGGCACCGAGCGGGGAGCGGCGGATACGGCGCCCGACGACCACGAGGGACGCCTCCACCAGGTGGGAGGCCGCCTTGCCGGGCCGGGACTCCCCGACGACCTCCACGGAGGGGACCTTCTGCTTCCAGGGGCCCAGCACCTCGGCCAGCACGGCGGCGTCCCACCGTCAACATCTCGGCACAGCGTTCCCGGTGCTCGGGAACGCTGTGCGTGAAGTGGGCCGGCGGACTCCAGGCGTGGACGACCTTCAGAGCCGTATCGCGCCGGGAGGCCGCGTCGAAGGCGAACCCGATCAGGGTGTCGTCCGGCCTGTCCGTGTCGAGACCGAGGACGACCGGCCGGTAGGGGGTCGCGGCGGACGGGATGCCCGCCGGGTCCCTCGTGTGCTCGTCGGCGGCCTGCTCCCATGCGCGTACGAGGTCGACGGGCACCTCGGCGTGCGCGACGACGGACTGACCGACGGAGCCGATCAGGAAACCACCGACCCCGCCCAGTCCGCGGGACCCGAGGACCAGTGGCTCGGCGTCCTTCGCCGCCTCGACGAGCGCCGCGGCGGCCCGGCCGGAGACCTGCTCGACGAGCACCTCGACACCGGGGTGACGCGCCCGGATGCCGTCGGCCGCCTCCCGGGGGATCCGCTCCCGCCACTCGTGCTCGGCATCCGCACCGAGGGGCGGGGCCTGTCCCATCGGTTCGGGTACGGGCTCCCAGACGTTGACGAGCCGCAGCGGCCGCCGCCTGAGCTGGGCCTCGCGCGCCGCCCACTCGGCGGCGGCCAGACTCTCGGGCGAGCCGTCGATCCCGACAGTCACGGGGCGGGACATGGTGCGTACCTCCCTGAACGGGGATGCCTGCACGGGACGAGTCACCCGGATCGGCGCCGACAGGCACGATCACCGGATGAGGGGCCCTCCCACCGACACAGTCTGCGTGTCCGTCCACTCCACTGGCGAGTACCCGCACAGCCGCCCCGCACCGTTTTCCGGCCTGTTCGTGCAGTACGGCCCATGGCAGTCCCGGGGCCGTGGAGCGACGCTGGAGGTGGCAGGTCCGTCCGTACGCCCCGTGGAGGCACCGCCATGAATGCTCCCCCCACCTCCCCCATGCTCCGCGCTGTGGGGCCTGCCAGCGAGGCGACCAGGGACCTCGCGGCACGGCTGCGGCTACTGCTGCTCCTGCGGATCGGCGAGGAACTTGTGCACGGCGCCTCCGCCCGCCATGTGACGGCCTGGCTGGAGGAGGCGCGGCGACTGGATCACCAGACCGCCGATCTGGACGCGGCCCTGGCCAGGGCCGAGGAGAGCCTGCGCCTGAATCCGCGGGGACGTCCGGCACCCGGCACCCGGCTGGTCCTGCGCAGCGGTCTGAACGCCATGGAGCACTGCGCCGTCGGCCCGCGCTCCCTTTGCCGGACCTTCGCCGACCTACCACTCATGAACCGACTGGACATCGACCGACGCCTGCGCGTCTCGCACACCGAGGACCGCCCGGGAGCCCGGCGCCGACGCGACCGGACCACCTTGGGAGATCTGCTGCGTTCGCTGCGGTCCGGCCAACTGCGGGGGTGGTGGGGCGGTCGCGTGGCTCAGCAGGAGCTGGTCGTTCGGCCGCTCCGGACGATGAAGAACACATCGAGAGCTGGGAGGAACAATGCGGAACCCGACACTGAGTAAGATCGGCACACAACTGTTGCGTCTGCGCCACGACTCGTCACAGAGCTCACAGGACCGGGCGGCGCCGGCCGACTACGGACTGGACCACAGGCAGGTCGCCGAATTCGTCGTCGGCACGCTGGACGCGGAGGGCGAGGCGGCGCTCGCCCATCAGGTGGCGCGGCTGCTGCCCTTCCACTGGACCTGGCCCAACCGGGTCGCGGAGGAGATGTCGCAGATCACGGACCAGGTCGGTGATCAGCGCGAGCTGATGGCCTGGCTGGATCGGCACCCCGGCCTGCCACGGCTGGTGGCCCGCCTGTACGTCTTCATGGGCCTCCTCGACAGGTACAGCGCGGTGCCCGCGGTCGTGACGGCGATGCGTGAGTACCGGGAGCGGCGACCGTATCCGTCGGGCCTGGAGCCCTACTTGGTGCCCGCCACCGATGACGACACGCTTGCGAGCATTGCTTTCAAGGTCGAGAAACTGCTCGGCGAGGGGCGGACCCGGGAGGCCGTCGAACTGGCCCTGGCCACTGCGGCATGGCTGCAGCAGATCGCGCCGCGCGCGCGTGAACTCACTCCTGAGGTCGGCGACTTGAACGAGCTGATGGGGCAGGCTCGACAGGATATCCGGGCGGCAGCAGCCGACATCTGAACACGACTGTCGATAGGGCGGTGAACGGCATGACGGTGAAAACTGAACGCGAGGGCTTCAACCACGCAAGGAAACGGACCGAAGAGGGCCGGATCGTCCTGGACGACCGGGACGAGTGGAGCGCACCGGCCTTCGGCAGCGGACGAGAATGCCTACCTCGAGGAGCACGGATTCAACGAGTACGCAAAGTGGTACCTGGGCATCAATGACGAGATGGGAGAGGAGACCAAGGGCCGGTACAAGTTTCCCTACGGCGATTTCGAGCGCGTCCACCGCTGCGGTGTGCTCTCTGCCGAGGTCGCGCCGCACAGCAGAAATACGCGGACATCGAGAACGCCGCCGCGCGCCTGCACGGACTGCTGGACGGCAGGCGGGCCGGGAACCGGTGACAGCGCCGGATCGCGCACTTGACCGCCGCCCTGGCCGAGACCGAAGCGCGACTCGCGGACCTGGCCACCACGCAGAAGGTCATCGCCGAACTCGCACCGGCCGGGGAAGATCCCGAACCGCCCGAGTCGAGCACCGCCTACCAGGCCATCGTGAACGCCTTCAGCCAGCACCCCGACCAGGAGTTCCGAGCCCGCGAGCTGCACGAACTCCTTGGCATGCCCACCCACGAAGCATCCGTCAAAGTCACCCGCAGCCGCCTCGGACGCCTCACCGCCAAGGCTTCCACACCCAACCCGGACGCAGCGGGGAGGGGTGTGTGGAGTGCTTGGCGGGTGACGGCCCTGGATGGTGGTTGCACTTGTGGCGCTGCGCCGCCTGCGGGCATATCGGATGCTGCGATTCCTCACCCGCCCGGCACGCCACTAACCACGCGCGTGAGGTCAGGCACCCCGTTTCGACCAGCTTCGAACCCGGAGAGAGCTGGTTCTGGAATGTTGAGACCGAGACGTTCTTGGAAGGGCCGCAGCTGTTGCCGCCCACCTCGCGTCCGGAAGCACAGCCGGTGCCTGGCCCCAAGGACAAGGTTCCCTTGGCCTTTTGGGACTGACGGCGGGCCTGGGCTGAAGGAAGGCCATCCATGAGCCTTCCTTCTTGTTCGGAGGTCCGGCTGAGCGCCGGAGCGGCGAGCCTGATCCCTTGGACGTCTGGGCTGCCGTAGGGGCGGTCAGTCGCGAGGCAGCAGGGTTCCCAGCGGCCCGAGATCCAGATTGAGGTCCTCAGGCCGCAGCCCATGCTGGTCGCACAGCTCGGTCATTCGCTGCTCGAGCATCATCAGCGTCACCCCGATCCGCTCGACCTGCTCATCGCTGAGGTCGCCCTGCTCCACCCTGCGGATCGCCTGCCGCTCCATCAGTTGTCGCAGCAATTCGACGACGGTCAGTACCAGGGCCAGCAGATCACGTCCGACCGTGTCGGGGTCGACGTCGAAGCGGGGGCCCGTCACAGTGGCCCCGAGTCAGCCCAGGGGGCGGGTACCCGCTCGCTGACCGATGACAGGAGGGCGTGCAGCGACAGGCGGACCAGTGGCACGTCCGCGATGGCGATCACCAGGTCCCCGCTGATCACCACGCCCGTGGCCATCAGCCTGTCCAGCAGATCCACCAGCGGTACGCCGATCGGCCCTTCAAGCGGCTCACGTTCCTGCCACGGCACGGGCTCAACGCTCTCCATGGAGTCCGTCCTCCCCTGCGAAGGAGTAGGGCACCCATGGGCCGGAGAGCTCGATCAGTGCTCCGGTGCGCTCCCGCAGCGTGGCCACGGCTTCCGTGAACTGTGCCGCCTGGCTCTCGTCCACCAGGTAGGCGCCGTTGAGGACCTGGGCGCGGTGGCAGTCGGTCAGTTGCTGGTCCTGGAGCCGGAGCCGGCGTGCGGCCACCGCCAAGCCTCGCAGCACCGCGTCCGTCTCCTTGGCGGTGAGCAGAGCGGCGCGCCGGCTGTCTTCCCGTGCCCGGTGCGTACCTCGTACCCGCTCAAGGTAGGCGCGTCCGGCACCGGACGGCGGTGGCCCGGCCGGCACGCGAGTCGGGACGGCGGTGCGGCCCGCCTTAGTCGCTGCGGAGGCCGAGGACACGTACACCTTGACACCCCACTCGACCCGCCCGTCGACGCGGTCCAGCACCGTGTGGAAGCGGGCCGCATCGGCGCCGAGCGCCTGCCGTGCGCGCTCCTCGCTGTTGTAGAGAGTGGCCAGCGCCATCGGCGCAGCGGGCCCGTGAGCCGCGACGGCCGTCACGACCTGGTGGTGGGCGCGAACGCATCGCTCCAGCTCACGAGGGTCGGACAGCCGCTCGGTCCAGGACCGGCGGTCGGCGTCGGCCGCCGGCACCTCTTGTACAACGGCGTGCAGCCGCTCGAAAGGCAGCACCCGCACAGGCGCGGTGGTGATTCCCGGCAACTGGGGAAGGACGTCTTCGTCCACGTGGCGGCAGACGGCGAAGACGTAGGTCGCCGCCGTGGCGGGCGGCACTGCGGGGACGGGCTGCGTCATGACACCGGTCACTCCTCGGTCCGTCGGGTCCGTCCGCTGGGCCGGCCCTCTGGATTATCTTCGTCTGCTGCGGATGCGTTCGCTGTCGATACGTCTGCTGGGGATGCGGCCGTGCCGTCACCGGGCAGCCCCGCACCCTGCGCGGACGTGGGTGCCGCGAGCTGCTCGCGCAGTCGTCGGTTCTCCTCCACCAGCTCCCGGTGCGCGGCGCGGGAGGAGAGTGCCGGATCGGTCTCCCACCAGTCGATACCTGCCTTCTTCGCGGTGTCGACGGAAGCGACGAACAAGCGAAGCCGGATGGTGAGCAGCTCGATGTCCAGAAGGTCGATCTTGATGTCGCCGGCGATGACGATGCCCTTGTCCAGTACGCGTTCCAGGATGTCGGCGAGGTTGCCGGTGGAGGGGCCCGGAAGCTGGCCGGCTCGCCGGTAGTCGACCTCGGTCACCGGGCCACCTCCGGGCCCGTTCTCGCTTCCAGTCGATCGAGCAGCCGGTCCTCTTCCCGCTCGAATTCAGCCATGTCGATCTCGCCGTCCTCCAGGGCCTGGTTCAGCGCGGTAAGCCGGGCGCGGACCGCTGCCGGGTCGTTGACCTCGCGATCGGCGGCTTCGGCAAGCTGGTCGGCGACCCAGGCCACGCCTCTCACGGGGGCCAGCGGCGCGGTGAGCAGTGCGGTGAGCAACCCCATGTCAGCCCCCCGCCCGCGCCGCGGCGGCGGTCGCGCCCTCGGGCTCGGCGAAGCTGTAGCAGGGCAACGGCCCGGCCGCGCGCAGCTCGACCCGGTCCCGGTACCTGGCGGACTGGCGGTCGACAGCCGCCCGGAAGGCCACGATGTCCCGCCGGGCGACCAGAAACGACATGTTCAGCGTGGTTCCATCGACGTGCGGCCCGGTCGAGCAGGCGACAGCCAGCGCCGCCAGTTCCGGCTGGACCTCCTGTGCGGCGTCTGCCGCACGGCGCGCCAGGGCTTGGACCACCGCCTCGCCCAGGCGCACGTTCGCCTCGTAGGCCGGACGGCGGCGCACGTCCTCGCGCAGCTCCCTGATCCGGGGCTCCTCGGCGACCAGCGCTGCGAGCGCGCCGGTGGCGGGCAGCGCCTTGACGTTCATCTCCACACGGCCGGCCAGCCGGTCGAGCGCGCGCAGATTCCGCTCGTGGCCCGACTCCAGCTGCTCACGGACCGCATCGGCGTCCGGAGCCACCATGCCGAAGCGCATCGGCAGCACCGGTCCGTCAAGGGCCAGCGTGAGCAGCGCTTCCTGGTGAGCCAGCAAATCCCGCCGTCGCGCACGCAGAGGGACCGGGGCGGCACTGATCACGGCCGAGGTCGCGCCCACGGGCAGCAGCTCCAGGGCCGTCTGCGGCGTACCCACCCCGCGCAGTTCCGCGGGCATGGGGTGGTCGCAGGCCACGATGCCGTAGACGTAAGGACCGGCCGCGGTCATCGCTCACTCTCCCGCTTGCGGCGTGGCTTCTCGGACAGAGCCTTCGTAGTGCGGCGCCGCGGCCGCGTCTCCGGCCCCTCGTCCTCCTGCTCCTCGTCGCCCTCCTCGGAACCGCCGACGACGTCGCGCAGCTTCTCGCCCACCGACTCAATAGTCTTCTTGACCTTGCGCTTGCCCAGACTCTTTGCGGCTGTCCCGCTGAACATCTCGGGGATGGTGGTGCTGCGCGAGGTCGCCTCCAGGTCTAGCCGGTTGCACGCCTCGGCGAACTTCAGATAGGTGTCCACGCTCGCGACCACGATGCGCGCGTCTATCTTCAGGATCTCGATGCCGACCAGGGAGACCCGGACGAAGACGTCGATGACCATGCCGCGGTCCAGGATGAGCTCCAAGGTGTCGTACAGCGTCCCGGCGCGCGGTACGTACACGACCTCGCTGCTGGAGTAGGTGGTGGTCGTGGCCATGGTCAGGTAGGTCCTCTCAGAGGTCATTCCGGTGGGCGCCGGCAGGGCTGTCGGTCAGCCGTTGGCGGCGCCTCGGTGATAGCGGCACACCCTGCGGTACTCGGCAGGCCGGCCGGATTCATCGAGCACCACCTCGTATGTGGCGAGCAGGCTGGTCGTATCGGGGATCCGAGGTACCTCCAGCACATCGACGGCAACGCACCAGCCGTCTTCGGTGCGCCGCACGGCACACACGCTCTCGATGCGGTGGACGATGAACCCTTGCAACCAGTCGCAGGCGGTGCGGGCGGCCTTCTCAGGCCCGACCTGCGCGACCGTTCCCCGACCGGCGTCCGCTGAAGGACCGCGGGCACGCTCGCCCTTGGAGGCTGTACTGCTACCGGTGCGGCGTTGCTCAGGCATGACGCCAGCGTGACCGGGCGGCCTGCTGGAAGCATCTTCTCAGCGGCCGATCCGGCGAACGCGTCCGAACGCGCCCATAGTGGGGCGATCCGACCGGTGCCGCACTCTGCCCATCCACGCGTGGGGCCGACCTTGTCGGTGCCGTCGGCACAGCAGCACATGGGCCGGTCGTCGAACTCGCCGATCGGGCGCCCTGCTTGCATGCGGTCCATGCCCGTTGGTGTTGCCTAGCGACACCGCGGCGCCCAGCCGCTCCGCTCCGTCGGCCAGGGGCAGCCAGACACCATCCGGCCAGCGAAGTGTCGAGGTCCAGTTCCGGCAGGGCGAGCGTGGCCAGGCAGTGCGTAGACCCGATCGCACGGAATCGACCGGCACACCGCGTCCCTTGATGCCGTTGTCCCAACGGTCCGCGAGGCCTCCTTGAGGAGCAAGGCGGTACCACCTGATCGGCAGATCGCGGCGGCGCCCGTGTTCGGTGAACCGGCCGTAGATTGCTGCGTGTGCCAGACCTTTCCCACAGAGTCGAGGGCCGCCGCGTTCAGAGCCTTCTGCAGATGGCAGAAGACGGCATTCATCTGATCGTCGCGGTACTTCTTGTGCTGCTCGCGGGGCTGTTGACCATCAGTGTCGTCAACGATGTCGTGGATGCGATCAAGGGCCCGTACCAGGAGGAGAAGGTCGTATTGGCCGCGCTGGACAACAGCTTGGTGCTGTTCATCGTGGCCGAGTTGCTGCATACCGTCCGTCTCACCATCAGGAATCGGACGCTGGACGCCGCGCCGTTTCTCGTTGTGGGTCTGATCGCGGGCATCCGCAAGGTTCTCATCGTGACAGCAGAAGCGGACAAGTCCTTCCGATGGAACGTCCAAGGAGTCGAGCTTCTCATCCTGGCAGGGCTGATTCTCGTGATGGCTTTGGCCGTCTACGTCTGGCGGTGTTGCCCTGATGGCCGCGCGTCCGCACCTGACATCGCGTCTTCGAGCAACCCAAGGCCCAGGCCGCGCAGTCAAGGGCCTGATCGCTCGTGACGTCTCGGTCACCTTCGCTGACGTGGTGAGTGGCGAACGGACACCGCTCCCGTGTCGCCGTCGGCGGGTCCCGGGCGCACTCGCATGTGCTCAATGGGCTCGGAGGACGATGACGGTGGGGTCGCCGCGAAGGAGTTCGAGGAGCTTGGCCAGGATCCGGTCCGGCATCTCTGCGGTCGGGGAACCGTCATCTCTGAACCCTCTGGCGCAATTCTTCGAGCATGCCGTGCAAGTGCGCGGCTGCCAGCTCTATGTCGGTGTAGTCGTTCTGCCCGGCGCGTGATTCCGCGGCGAGCACACCGCACCGATGAACCTTCTCGAAATCTCCATAGGGAAATTTGTATCGGCCTTTGTTTTCCTCGGCCTGTTCGTCGTCGATACCGAGGTACCAGCTTCTGTATTCGATGAATCCGTGCTCTTCGAGGTAAGCATTCTCTGCCTTGGACGACGGTCGGTGCTCGCTCCAGTCGTCCCGCTCGTCGAGGACGACCGTTTGCTCCGCCACCAGCCTCTTGGCGTGTGCGAACGCTTTGTTGTTCAGTCTTACTGCCATAAGTTCCACCACCTCCGGCGTCGGCGCAGGTCGTGGGTTCTGCGTGAGTGACCGCGAGATTGACCTGTTGTCTCCCGGGCGCCTCAGCCGTGCGCTTCGGGGCAGTCAACGCTTCCTGCTGGGTAGCAGGAAAAACTTCGGCAAGTGATCGGCTGCAGCGTAGCGCCTATCGCCTGCGAAGCGGGACGCTGGAATTCGCTGGACCAATCAATTTTACCTCCATGGTCGGAGATCCTCGCCGCACCTGGTCTGCTTGCGCAGGACAGGATTCCGCGAAGGAGATCCTGAGCGAGCTTGCCGTTCTCGAGAGCGGTGCTGCCGAGCCGCGGCGAGGGTCGAGCGCGGCGTCGGGACGACGACGGGCCTCTTGCGTCGGCTGACCAGGCCCGTCACGGAGCCGGGGGCACGGGATCGTTACCCGTCGGCGCGGTTACGGCAGGACTGCCGCCAGCGACTTCGGCATACGGGCCTTCAGGTCGCCCCACTCACCTTCGCTGACGTGGTCCTTCAATACGTCGAGGACCTTGTGGACCAGCTCCTCAGTGCCCCCCTCGACCGCGTAGGGGAACTCCGTCCGTACGCGCGCGAAGAACTCCTCACGGTGCATCTTGACGGGGGTTCCCGCGGGCTTCCAGCCGTCGTAGTAGATGCCGCGTATCAGCGTCGGAAGCTGCGCGCCGAACTGCGCGGTCTCGTCAACGGACAGCCGGTCCCGCAGGGCGTGCAGCACCCCGCGCAGGGCGGCGTACGACTGGTTCCGGCGCTCCTTGGGCCAGCCGAAGACCTGTTCGATCTCCTTCAGGAGTCGGTTGGCCTTGTCGACCATGGTGTCGAACGAGGAAAAGCCTGTCTCGACCATGTTGGTGTCCTTCCGCTGTCCGCGGCAGCACGGCATGGGACTCGTGGAACCGCCCAGGGGGATGGAAGCCGGGCCCCTGTGGTCGCTGCCGCCGCTGTGCTGGTTGTGGGTGGTCCCGGCGGGCGGGGACCGCAGCGCCCCCGCCCGCCGGGACGGGTTTCCGGGTGAACCGTGGAGGCCGGGGACACTGGCCGGGGCGCGGTGCACCGTGTGCCGCCGGGTCCGGCTCACCGGTCCGGAGGACCGTAGGTGTCCTGGCCCAGGTACGTGGCGCGCGCCTCCCTGACCGCTTCGCGCAGTGCCCGGCGGAAGCGCCCGGGGCCCCACCTTCGGCCGCTGACGGTTTGTTGGAGCTCACTGCGGCTGGTCGGGCCGCGCTCCGCGAGGGCCTGGGAGACCTGCTCGATCTCCTCGTCGAGACGCCGGTCCGCCATGGCCGCCGTCCGGCTCGACGCGTCGGCCGTGCCGACCATGCCCGGCGAGTAGAACGAACGTCCGGTGCCCGGCCGGTAGCGGTTGGCGCCTGCGCGCTCGCGTGCCTGGCGCCGGGCGGTGCGGTCGGCGACCCGCAGGTTCCGCTCGTGTTCCGCGCGCCGCACCTCCTCCGGCAGGCCGCGCTCGCGCAGCGCCTGCGGGGAGGGCTCGTTGCGCCAGTCCGCCTCGGCCTCCTCGGCGGTGAGGGGCAGGGCGATGTTCTCCAGCGACTGCTGCTCCGCCCGGACGCCGAAGAACACCTCGGCCAGGCCGCCGAGGGCCATGGCCGCCGCTCCGATGATGAAGCCGAGAGCGACGAGTTCGGCGTCACCGCTGTGGATGAAGTGGCCGAAGAGCAGCGGGCCGGTGATACCGCCGATGGCCGTGCCGACCGCGAAGAAGAGCGAGATGGACAGCGCGCGGGTCTCCATGGGGAAGACCTCACTGACCGTCAGATAGGCCGAGCTCGCTCCCGCGGAGGCCACGAAGAAGGTCACCGCGACCAGCAGGAAGAACCACCACGCCGTGAGCGAGCCGTTGATCAGCAGGATCGCGAGTATGACGGCGACGACGGCCGAGCCGATGTAGGTGCCCGCGATCATCGGTATCCGGCCGACGGTGTCGAACAGCCGGCCGAGGAGGAGTGGTCCGAGGAAGTTGGCGATCGCGAAGACGGCCATGAAGTACGGGACCGAGCCCGAGTTCACACCGAAGAACCCGCTCAGAATCGTTCCCAGGTCGAAGACGATCGCGTTGTAGAGGAACGCCTGTCCGATGAAGAGCGCCAGGCCGAGGATCGCGCGGCGCGGGTACCGCTTGATGGCGACCCGTGCGATCTCGGTGAAGGGGATGACGTCCCGCTGCCGGACGGTGATGGCCTCATCGGGCTCCGGCAGCTGCCGACCGGTCTCCTCCCGCACTTCGGCCTCGATCCGGTCCACGACGCGTTCGGCTTCCTCCTCCCGCCCGTGGATGAACAGCCAGCGTGGGCTCTCCGGGACATGCCGGCGCACCAGCATGATGCCCAGCCCGAGGATGCCGCCGAGACCGAAGGCCAGCCGCCAGCCGAGGTCCGCCGCGAGGAGGTCCTCGTTGAGGAGCAGCACGGCGCCCAGACTGCCGATCGCGGCGCCGACCCAGTAACTGCCGTTGATGGCCAGGTCCACCTGGCCGCGGTTGCGGGCCGGGATCAGCTCGTCGATGGCCGAGTTGATCGCGGCGTACTCACCGCCGATGCCCATACCGGTCAGGAACCGGAAGAGGAAGAGGTACCAGGCCTCCTGGGCGAACGCGGTCGCGACCGTGGCGAGGACGTAGAGGGCCAGCGTCAGCATGAACAGCTTCTTGCGGCCGTAGCGGTCCGTGAGCCGACCGAAGAGCAGGGCGCCGAAGCAGGCACCCGCCACATAGATCGCGGCGGCCGTGCCGATGTCGGCGCTGGTGACTGAGATGCCGCTGCCCGGCTCGGTCATCCGGGAGGCGATCGCACCGACGATCGTCACTTCCAGGCCGTCGAGAATCCAGACGGTCCCGAGACCGATCACGATCCGCCAGTGGAAGCGGGACCACGGCAGCCGGTCGAGGCGCGCCGGGACCTTCGTGGTGACGGTGCCCAGTTCATGCGTGGTGGTCACGGCGTTCCTCCCGTCCCTCACATCGGCACATCGAAGGACATACGAGCGAACAGGCTGGAACGCCCCGCTCCGCATAGAGTGGGTCCCTGTGTTGAGCTGCCGTCTTCTCGGGCATCGCTTTCGCTTTCTCAGCGACGGCGACACGATGCGCTGGCACTGCGTCCGTGGCTGCGGCGCCGGGGGCTCCAAGCGGTATCCGACGGCTGAGGACGCGGATCGCTACGCGCGCGCCCTGGACCGCGAGGACCGCGAGGACCTGGGACGCCGGGCACCGCTCGTCGGTCTCTTCCCGTTGCGTCTCATGCGCGCCCTGCGGATGCGCCGGGAGCGCAAACGGGAGCAGAAGTCCGAAGCGGGGGCCGGCGCGGAGCGCCGGTCGCATTGACACACTGCACAGCGCCACGCTGCGACGAGGGCGCACGCCGCGTGGCGGCCACGGCCTGCGGCGCCGGGCATGAAGGGGGGTGCCATACATGGCCTCACCTCGATTTCTTAAGGAAGCGCCAGGGCAGCCCCGCCGTGCGGGCCGCCCCAGTGCATGGCCGTCTGTGACGTCGGCCGGCCTGGTTGAAGACGAGTTGCCGGTCAGTCCGGGAGGTGGCGGTGGAACCACTCGCGTGCCAGGCGCGCCACCTGTTCCAGGGCGCCCGGCTCCCCGAACAGGTGCGTTGCATGCGGTACCAGTTCGAGCCGGGTCTCGCCGGGGATCCGCTTCATCGCTTCGCGGTTGAGTTCGACGACCTCCCGGTCCAGCTTCCCGACGATCAGCAGCGTGGGCTGGCGGACCGAGTCGAGAAACCTGTCGGCCATGTCCGGGCGGCCGCCCCGGGAGACCACCGCGCGTACTGAGTCGGGCCGCACCGAGGCCGCGACGAGCGCGGCTGCCGCGCCCGTGCTGGCTCCGAAGAGCCCGATGCCGAGGTCCATGGTGGGCTCGTACTCCCGGAGCCAGTCGGCGAGTTCCATCACCCGCGCCGAGAGGAGCCCGATGTCGAAACGGTACTCACCCGTCAGGGTGTCGAGGCGTTCCTCCTGCCGGGTCAGCAGGTCGGCCAGCATGGTGCCGACGCCGACGGTCTGCAATTCACCGGCGACGTATCGGTTCCGTGGGCTGCTGCGGCTGCTGCCGCTGCCGTGTGCGAAGAGCACCACGCCCTGCGCCCTCGAGGGCACCACCACGTCCGCGTCGAGCACGACACCCGCGGCGGTTACCCGCACGCTTTCCATGACCGCGTCCACAGCGACCTCCTCCAGTCCAGTCCTACGACGTCGGGTCACACCCCGGCCGGGTAGGTTTCGGGCACTTCGCCCTCCGTCCACCGGGCGGTACGCTCCAGTGGCTCCAGCGCCCGGGTCTCGTCGATGTGGATCACGGCGTCGAACTGGTCCGCCATCCGGGCACGGAAGTAGTGGCTGGCCCGCTCGGTGTGCGGGCGGTAGATGACGCCGATCGCCCGTTCCAGGCGCGCCGTCCGGAGTGCTGCCGCGGTGCGGGGCGCATGGTCGAAGGCGAGCAGGAACTCCTTCTCCCCGACCTCGTGGAACAGCTCCTCGACGCTGTCGGCGAGGGCCGGCCGTACCCGCTTGCGTTCGGCGGGGCCGCCCCAGTCGTCCGCGGCGGTCACCGTGCCGGTGTACGTGGTGAAGCCCAGCAGGCGGCAGTCGTGCGGGTGGGCCTCCCGTACCAGCCGGCCGACGTTGACCTCGCCCCGGGACGCCGCCTCGGTGACCCGCGCGTCACCGATGTGGGAGTTGTGCTCCCACACCACGACCTTCGCCGGGGTGCCCCGCTGCCGGCTCAGGTGCTCGCTCAGCGCCTCCAGAGTCTCGGTCATGTGGCGGTCGCGCAGGTTCCAGGAGGACACCTGGCCGCCGAACATGGTGCGGTAGTACTCTGCGGCGTTGCGCACCAGGAGCGCGTTCTGGTGTGCGTAGAACAGTTCGTCCTCGGCGAGGAGCCCGTCGCGGCGCGCGTAGTCGCTCGCGTGCCGCTGGAGGTCGACCAGTTGGTCAACGACCTCCTGCTCACAGGTCTCGCCCGCGCCGAAGGCGGCCTCGAACCCCCAGGACTGCGCATCGTCCTCCCCTCCCTGGTAGTGGTCGAAGCAGGAGTAGCGTTCGCGGGCGCGGGCCGCCGCGTCCGGGTCGACGCGATCCAGATAGGTGATGACCTCCTCGACCGACCGGTACAGGCTGTAGAGGTCGAGTCCGTAGAAGCCGGCCTTGGCCCGCTCGTCGTCGCGCCCGTACCGTTCGTTGTGCTGCCGCAGCCAGCCGGCGAAGTCGAGCACGGCGGCGTTCCGCCACATCCAGGTCGGGAAGCGCCGGAACCCGCGCAGGGACTCCTCGGCGGTGGCGTCCTCGCTCCGGCCGCGGACGTAGCGGTTGACGCGGTAGGCATCGGGCCAGTCCGCCTCGGCGGCGACCGCGCAGAAGCCCCTCTCCTCGATGAGCCGCCGGGTCATGCGCGCACGGGCGGCGTAGAACTCGTGGGTGCCGTGCGACGCTTCACCGATCAGCACGTAGTGGGCATCGCCGACGAGGTCGAACAGCAGCTCGTCCGAGGGCACCCCGTCCTCGGTCGGGGCGGCCTCGGCCCGGATCACCGCCACGTCTCCCCGCGGCTGCGCGCCCGGCGCGGCCGGATGCCTCGACGCGACGCGCAGCAGGTCCCGCACCTCCTCGTCGGTGGTCTGGGCGAAGTCCCAGTAGGAGGCGCCGACTGCGAAGAACGGCGACGGGGTGGTGGCGCACACCACCTCGTCGACCATGTCGGACAACTCCTGGCAGGTCGCCTCGGGCGCGGCCGGGACCGCAACGACGACCCGGGTTGGGCGATGACGGCGCAGGGCGTGGATGGCGGCCCGCATGCTGGCGCCCGTCGCGAGGCCGTCGTCGACGAGGATCACCGTACGGCCGGCCAGTTCGGGCGCGGGCCGGCCCTCGCGGTAGGCATCCTCGCGCCGGAGCAGCTCGCGGCCCTCCCGTTCGACGGCGGCTCGCACCGTCACCGGCAGGAGGCCCATGCCCCTGATGACATCGTCGTTGAGGACCAGCACCCCGCCGTCGGCGATCGCCCCCATCGCGACCTCCTCCTGGCCGGGAACCCCCAGCTTGCGGACCAGGAAGACATCGAGCGGCGCGCCCAGCTCCGCCGCGACCTCATAGGCCACTGGCACACCGCCGCGCGGCAGTGCCAGGACGATCAGCCCCGGCGCGCCCCGGTGGTGCTCCAGAAGGCCGGCCAGGACCTGTCCGGCATCTCTGCGATCACGGAACAAACGCTCCTGCATGATCACTCCTCTGCGGCGTGACGGCCGGTTGATGGTCGTTTTGAAGTCATGGCCTGGGGGAGGCGTGGTGCTCGCGGTCCGACGGTCGGCTACGGCTGCATTTGGGCGAACTGGTCTCCTGGAGATGGCGTCGCGCTGCCGGACGGTGACGGCCTCGGCCGGCTCGGGCAGGTCCTGGCCCCCTCCTCTCGCTCCTCCTCCCGCACTGCGGCTTCGAGCCGGTCGACGACGCGTTCGGCCTCCGGTGCCGGACAGGTGTCCGGCACCGAAGGGTCGGTGGTCAGCCGCCGCTCTCGCCGCGCTCGTCGCTCTCCTTGATCTCGATGTGGCGGGGCTTGGCGACCTCGGCCTTGGGGACGGTGATGGTGAGCACACCGTCCTTCATGTCGGCCGTGATCTTGTCGGTGTCCACCTCTCCGGGCAGCCGCAGCCGGTACTCGAAGGATCCGGTGCGCCGGGTGCTGCGGCGCAGGACACCCTTGCGTTCCTTCTCCTTGATCTCTCCGGTGACCACCAGCTCATGACCGCTGGCCTCGATGTCGACGTCGTTGCTCTTGACGCCGGGCAGTTCGAGCTCGACCTGGAAGGCGTCATCGGACTCCGTGACGTCCGCGGACGGGGTCCACGCGACTACGGGCGCCGCGCCGCCCACCGTCGATTCGAGCAGCCCGCTCATCTGGTTGAGCAGGTCGTCGAACTCGACCAGGGGGTTGCGTGCCCAGCCCACGGGCCGTTCCTGAAGTGCGCCACGAGGGTGGCGCCGTGCGGGCGTCGCCATCGCGCATCGCCTCCTTCTCCTTCTCGTGATCTCATCGCCCGCCCGGGTCAGGCGAGCCAGGCGGACTCCTTGCGGCGGGTGTGCGGGGATCTGTCGCTGTTGCCGGGAGCGGCCGTGTGCCCCAGGTGCCGGTGGACGAAGTGGATCGCCATGGAGCCCTCGCCCACCGCCGAGGCCACCCGCTTGACCGAACCGCTGCGCACGTCCCCGGCCGCGAAGACACCGGGCAGACTGGTCTCCAGAGGCATGCGGGCGCGTCCCTGGCTCTGCCACACCTCGGGCGCCGGACCTTCCTGGACCTCGTTCCCGGTCAGCACGAAGCCGCGGTCGTCGAGGGCGAGGGTGCCGGCCAGCCACTCGGTGTGCGGCTCGGCGCCGGTGAAGACGAACAGGGCACGGACGGCGAGCCTGCGGTGCTGTCCCGCGCGGCTGTCCACCACGCGCAGTTCCTCCAGCGTCTCCTGGCCGACAGCCTCGGTGACCTCCGTATTCAGCATCACCCGCACACGCGGGTGGCGTTCGACCTGGTCGATCAGGTAGCGGGACATGTGTGCCGCGAGGCTGGGCCCGCGGACGAGCAGGTAGACCCGGGGGGTGAATCCGGTGAGGAACAGCACTGCCTGGCCCGCGGAGTTGCCGCCGCCGACCACGGCCACCGGGTCGGCGCGGCACTGCTGGGCCTCGTACACGGTCGCCGAGTAGTGGACGCTCGTACCCTCAAGGCGTTCGATGCCGGGGATGTGCAGCCGGCGGTAGCGGGCACCGGTGGCGAGTACGACGGCACGGGCGGCGATCTCGCTGCCGTCGGCGAATGTCACGGTGTAGTGGCCGTCCTGGGGACGGAGGCCCGTCGCCTCCGCCGGAAGGCTGATCCGGGCACCGAACTTGTTGGCCTGGAGCACGGCACGCTCGGTGAGTTCCGCTCCGGAGATGCCGGAGGGGAAGCCGATCAGGTTCTCGATACGGGACGACGTCCCGGCCTGGCCGCCGGTGGCCATCGCCTCGACCAGGGTGGTGCTGAGCCCCTCGGACGCGGCGTTCACCGCGGCGGCGAGACCGGCCGGCCCCGACCCGATGACGAGGAGGTCGCCCCGGTGGTTGTCCGCGGGCAGCGAGGGCAGCCCGATGAGCCGGGCCAGTTCCGCGTTGCCGGGGTTGCGCAGCAGCGTCGTGTCGCGCCAGATGACCAGCGGTGTCTCTTCCGGGCCGACGCCGAAGCGGCGCAGCAGCGCCTCCGCCTCCTGGTCCGTCTCCAGGTCGATCCAGCGGTGCGGCAGCCGGTTGCGGGCGGCGAACTCGCGCAGCCGCCGGGTGTCGGGCGAGTAGCGCGAGCCGATGATGCGAAAACCCGCGCCCTGTCCGACGAGCAGCGCGCGGCGGCCCAGGCAGGCCTGTAGCACCAGGTCGCCGATGGTGGAGTCTGTGGACACCAGGTGGCGCAGCTGGTCCATGGAGAGGACGAGGACGTCGCCGGGCTCCCGGGCGACGGCGGTGTAGAAGGCCACCTGCCCGTGCAGGAGGCCGAGTTCGCCGATGAAACGGCCCGGTCCGTGCACACGCAGCAGGCGTTCGTCGGGCGTGCCGTAGCCCTCGACGATGGCGACCGAGCCACTGAGGACGACGTAGAACGTCTCGCACCGCTCCCCCTCCCGGATCAGCACGTCACCGGCGTCAACCGCGCGCCGCCGGCCGTGCTGCGCCAGGTGGGCCATCTGGTCGTCCGACAGGCGGGGGTAGGCGCCGTAGAGGTCGGGGGTCTCGAAGGGGACCGCCTCGTCCACACGGGAGTCCACGGCCTGCGGCGCCGTCTCCTCGCGTGGGCGTCGGCCCTCGCCGGACGTCATCGGGTCGCTGCCGGACATCAGACGTACGCCTCGTGGACGAAGCACCAGCGCCAGTCCTCGCCGGGTTCCCACGACCGCACGATCGGGTGGTCGTCAGTGGCCGCGTGCCTGCGGGCGTGCCGGTTCGGAGAGGAGTCGCAGCAGCCGACGTGCCCGCAGGTCAGGCAGAGCCTGAGGTGCACCCACGGGGAACCGTGGCGCAGACACTCCTCGCACCCCCGGGGAGTGCGCGGGGTGACCGGCCGCACGAGGGCGAGGTGGGGGTCGGCGTGCAGAGTCATCAGGGTCACCCTTCCCGGGCCGGCTGCCGGCCCGCGATCGACTGCTCCACCCACTGACGCAGCACAGGGGCGGGCGCGGCCCCCGACTGCCGGGCGACGGTCTTCCCCTTGTCCAGGACCAGCAGCGTCGGCACCGCCTGGACCTCGAACCGCTGCGACAGCCGTGGGTTCTTGTCGACGTCGACCTTGACCAGCTTGATCCGTCCGGCGAGGTCGGCGGCGACCTTCTCCAGGGCGGGGCTGACCATGCGGCACGGGCCGCACCAGGTCGCCCACAGGTCGACCACCACGGGCACGTCGGCCCGCTCGGCGACCTCGGCGAAGTTCTGCTCGTCGGCGTCCGCCGTCCACGGCAGGGGCTGCTTGCAGTTGCCGCAGGTGGGGCGGCCCTCCGCGGCCACGGGGACGCGGTTTTTGCGCCCGCAGTTCGGGCAGGTGACGGTCGTCGCTTCCATGGTGCTCACGCCGCCCTCGCCTCGCGCGTGTCTTGTGGCTGCTCGTAGGTGACGACCAGTTCGCCGTGCTGGGCGTCGACCTGGACGGTGGCGCCGTCCTGGACGTCGCCACGCAGCAGGGCCCGCCCGATGAGTGTTTCGACCTCGTGGGAGATGTAGCGGCGCAGCGGGCGCGCCCCGTACACCGGGTCGTAGCCCTGGTGGGCGATGGACTCCCGGGCGGCGTCGGTGAGTTCGACGGTGATGCGGCGCTCGGCGAGCCTGCGGCGCAGTTCGTCGAACTGCAGCTCCACGATCCGCTCGATCTGGGTCTCGCCCAGCGGCTTGAACAGCACGATGTCGTCGACACGGTTGAGGAACTCCGGCCGGAAGTGGCCGCGCAGTTCGCCCATCACCAGCGCCCGGGCATCCGGTTTGATCTCGCCCTCGGCGGTGGCGCCGTCGAGCAGGTAATGCGAGCCGATGTTGGACGTCATGATGATCACGGTGTTGCGGAAGTCGACGGTGCGGCCCTGGGCGTCGGTGATACGGCCGTCGTCGAGGATCTGCAGCAGGGTGTTGAAGACATCGGTGTGCGCCTTCTCGATCTCGTCGAACAGCACGACGGAGTATGGCTTGCGGCGTACGGCCTCGGTGAGCTGGCCGCCCTCCTCGTAGCCGACGTATCCGGGCGGCGCGCCCATGAGCCGGCTGACGGTGTGCCGCTCCTGGTACTCGCTCATGTCGAGGCGGACCATGTTCTCCTCGGAGTCGAACAGGGCCGCCGCGAGGGTCTTGGCCAGTTCCGTCTTTCCGACGCCGGTGGGGCCGAGGAAGATGAACGAGCCGATGGGCCGGCGCGGGTCGCGGATGCCGGAGCGCGCCCGGATGATCGCGTCCGCGACCAGCTTGACCGCCTCGTCCTGGCCGATGACCCGCTCGCGCAGGATCTCGTCCAGGCGCAGCAGCTTCTCGCGCTCGCCCTCCTGGAGGCGGGCGACGGGGATGCCGGTCCAGGCGGCGACGATCTCGGCGATCTCCTCCTCGGTGACGACCTCGCGCAGCATCCGGTTCTGCCCTTGCTTGGCGGCCAGTTGCTCCTCCTCCGCGGCGAGCCGGCGCTCCAGGTCCTGGAGGCGGCCGTAGCGGAGTTCGGCGGCGCGGTTGAGGTCGTAGGCGCGTTCGGCCTCCTCCGCCTCGTGGCGGACCTGCTCCAGTTCCTCGCGCAGTTCCTGCACGCGGCGAATCGCCTGCCGTTCGGCCTCCCACTGGGCGTGTTTGGCGTCGGCCTCGGCGCGCAGGTCGGCGAGTTCCTTGCGCAGTTCCTCCAGGCGGGCCTTGCTGGCGGGGTCGGTCTCCTTGGACAGGGCGGCTTCCTCGATCTCCAGGCGGGTGACGCGGCGGGTGATCTCGTCGAGTTCGGCGGGCATGGAGTCGATCTCGGTGCGCAGCCGGGCGCAGGCTTCGTCGACGAGGTCGATGGCCTTGTCGGGCAGGAAGCGGTCGGTGATGTAGCGGTGGGAGAGCGTCGCCGCCGCGACCAGCGCGGTGTCCTGGATCTTCACGCCGTGGAAGATTTCCAGGCGCTCGCGCAGTCCGCGCAGGATGGAGATGGTGTCCTCCACGCTCGGCTCGTCGACCAGGACCTGCTGGAAGCGGCGCTCCAGGGCGGCGTCCTTCTCGATGCGCTTCCGGTACTCGTCGAGGGTCGTGGCACCGATCATGTGCAGTTCGCCGCGGGCCAGCATGGGCTTGAGCATGTTGCCCGCGTCCATGGCGCCCTCGGCTGCGCCGGCGCCGACGACGGTGTGCAGTTCGTCGACGAAGAGCAGGATGCGTCCCTCGGCGGCCTTGACCTCGCTCAGTACGGCCTTGAGACGTTCCTCGAACTCGCCCCGGTACTTGGCTCCGGCCACCAGCGAGCCCATGTCAAGGGCGAACACCGTCTTGTCGCGCAGGCCCTCCGGCACGTCGCCGCGCACGATGCGCTGGGCGAGACCCTCGACGATGGCGGTCTTGCCGACGCCGGGGTCACCGATGAGGACGGGGTTGTTCTTGGACTTGCGGCTGAGGATCTGGGTGACGCGGCGGATCTCGGCGTCCCGGCCGACGACCGGGTCGAGTTTGCCCTCCCTGGCCTCGGCGACCAGGTCCCGGCCGTACTTCTCCAACGCCTCGTACGCCACTTCGGGGTTGGCCGAGGTGACGCGCTGGTTGCCGCGGACCTGGGTGAGCGCGCCCAGGAACGAGTCCCGCGTGATGCCGGCCTCCTTGAGCAGGCGCCCGGCGGCGGTCGCGGAGCCCTCCTCCGCCAGGGCGAGCAGGAGGTGCTCCACGGAGACGTACTCGTCCTTGAGCCGTTTGGCCTCCCGCTCGGCCGCGTCCAGCAGGCGCGCGAGCCGCTGGGTGATGAAGACCTGGCCGGGTGCCGCGCCGGGCCCGGTGACCCTGGGTCGGCGGGACAGCTCGTCGCGCACGGCCGCCCGGAGTTGCTCGGGCTCGGCGCCCGCCTGCCGCAGCAGCCGCGGGATCAGGCCCTCTTCCTGGTCGAGCAACGCGAGCAGCAGGTGCTCACCGTCGACCTCGGTCTGCCCCATGTTCACGGCGGCGCTCTGCGCCTCCTGGAGGGCTTCCTGCGACTTCTGGGTGAGACGGTTCATGTCCATGGGGGTGGTTCACTCCTCCTGCCGCGGTCGCGCAGTGCGGCTTCGAGCAGGCTGATGCGGTCGAGCAGGTCGAGCACCAGACCGATGGATGCGTAGTTGAGGCAGAGTCCGGAGCGCAGCCGCTGGACGCGGGCGAGGACCGCCGGGGCGGTGGGGGCGAACACCAGGTGCCCCGCGGCGTCGCGCTCGGCGTCGACCAGTCCGAGGGCGACGAACCGTCGGACCAGGTCGGGGTGGAGGCCCGAGCGGCGGGCCACGGTGTCCAGGGAGAGCCTGGGCACGGTGACGAGCGCGTAGCGCACGGCCGTGCCGTCGGCGCCCGCCCGTACGGGGTGGTCGCCCACGTCCGCCCGGGTAGTCCCGCCGCCGCTCGCTGCCCCCGTGGGTCGGTCGTTCATCGCGTCCTCCTGGGGTCGTACGAGGAGACGGCGGCGAGCTCTTCGAACAGCTCGCGCTCCCGGTCGCCGAGGGTGGGCGGCACCATGACGCGGAGCTCGGCGTACAGGTCGCCGTTCGGCCCACGCGGGTTCGGCATGCCCTCGCCGCGCAGCCGCAGCCGCCGGCCGCTGCTGGAGCCCGCGGGCACGGTGACCTTGGCCGTGCCGCCGCTGGGAGTGGGCACCGGCACGGTCGCCCCCAGGGCCGCCTCCCAGGGGGTGACCGGGACCTGGACGTGGACGTCACGGCCGTCCAGCCGGAACCTGGGGTGGGGCCGGATGCGCACCCGCAGGTACAGGTCGCCCGCCGGGGCGTCACCGCTGCCGCGGGCGCCCTCGCCCGCCAGGCGGATGCGCTGCCCGTCGGTGACGCCCGGCGGCACGTCGACCTCGTACCGCCGCGGCTGCCCGGTGGGCCCGGCGAGCGTGACGGTGCGGCGACCGCCCCTGTACGCCTCCTCGACGGTGAGCGGCAGCTCGGCCTCCTGGTCGGCTCCCGGTACGCCGCCGGGGGCGGCGCCTGCTCCGAAGAGCGAGCCGAGCAGGTCCTCGATGTCGACACCCTCCGCTGCGACGTCGTCGCCGAAGCCGGTGGTGTACCGGACACGGGGGCCGCCCGCGCCCGCGGTCCTGCGAGCGCGGAAGCCGCCGCCCGCTCCGGCCGTGACCCGTTCGTCGAAGTCCTCGGGGATCTTGCGGAAGTCCTCGCCGAAGCGGTCGTAACGGGCCCGCGTCTTCGGGTCCGACAGGACGCTGTAGGCCTCGTTGAGGTCCTTGAAGCGTTCCTCCGCCCCTGGATCCTTGTTGACGTCGGGGTGGTACGTGCGGGCCAGCTTGCGATACGCCTGCTGGATCTCGTCCTGGCTCGCGGTCCGCGACACGCCCAGCACCTCGTAGAAGTCCCGTGCCATGACCGGTCACTCCCGCTTCGCGACAGTCACGGCGGCGGGCCTGAGCTGCCGTTCGCCGTCCCCGTAGCCCGGGCGCAGCACCTCGACGACGGTGCCCGGTGCGGCATCGGGGTCCTGGACGACGCCGACCACCTCGTGCCGGGCCGGGTCGAAGGCGACTCCGGTATCCGCGTGCCGCGGGTAGCCGAGCAGTTCGAGGACGTTCACCGCCTGGTCGCGGACCGCCCGGACGCCCTCCACGATCGCGCCGGGGTCGGATCCCGCATGGGTCAGGGCGAGTTCGAGGTTGTCCACGACGGGCAGGAAGGCCGCGGCTGTGCGGGACCGCTCGACCATCTGCTCCCGCTCCAGTTCCCTGGCGTGGCGCTTGCGGAGGTTGTCGAGGTCGGCGAGCGCGCGCCGCCAGCGGTCCTCCAGCTCCTGGATCGCGGCCGTGTGCTCGTCCTCGGACGGTGCGGGGCCGCCGGCCGCGTCGGGGCCGGGTTCCTCGTCCGTGGCAGGCCCCGGCCCGGTCGGCCGGCCCGAGCGCGGAAGATCCCCGCGGGGAGGGCGTACGGCGCCCTCCTGAGCCGGGTCGGCCTGGTCCGGCACGGCCGGGTCGGGTTCCCTGGGGTGGATCGGCATGGCGGTTCCTCAGTCCTTTTCGAACTCGGCGTCGATGACCTCGTCGTCACCGCCACCGCCACCGCCGCTCGGCCCGCCGCCGGTCGCGCCGCCCCCGGTGGTGTCCTGACCGGGACCGCCCGTGGCGGCGGCGCCCTGATGGGCCACCAGCCCTGCCAGCACCTGCTGGAGTTCGGAGGTCAGGGGCCGCACCCGCTCCACGCCTGCCTCCTCCTTGACCGCCGCCCGGGCATCCGACACCAGCATCTCGGCGCGTGCCTTCTCGTGCGCGGGTGCGGCGTCGCCCAGCTCGGCGAGGCGCCTCTCGACCTGGTACGCGACGGCGTCGAGCTCATTGCGGGCGTCGACGGCCTCGCGCAGCGCCTGGTCCTGGCCCCGGTTGCGCTCGGCCTCCTGGACCATGCGTTCGACCTCGCCGCGGTCGAGGTTGGAGCTCTCGGTGATGGTGATGCCCTGTTCCTTGCCGGTGTCCCGGTCTCGGGCTTTGACGTTGAGGATGCCGTTGGCGTCGATGTCGAAGGTGACCTCGATCTGCGGTTCGCCACGCGGCGCCGGGCGGATGTCGGTGAGCTGGAAGCGGCCGAGCACCCGGTTGTCGGCGGCCCGTTCGCGCTCGCCCTGGAGGACGACGATGTCGACGGCGGGCTGGTTGTCCTCGGCGGTGGAGAAGGTCTCGGTGCGGCGCACGGGGATGGTGGTGTTCCGCTCGATGATCTTCGTCATCACGCCGCCGCGTGTCTCGACACCCAGCGACAGGGGCGTGACATCGAGCAGCAGGACGTCCTTGACCTCGCCCTTGAGTACCCCGGCCTGGATCGCGGCGCCCAGGGCCACGACCTCGTCGGGGTTGACGCTCATGTTGGGTTCCTTGCCGCCGGTCAGCCGGCGCACGAGGGCCTGGACGGCGGGGATGCGGGTGGAACCGCCGACGAGGATGACCTCGTCGATGTCGCTCTCGCCGACCTTGGCGTCGGCCATGGCCTGCTGGACCGGCCCCAGGCACCGCTCCACCAGGTCGCTGGTGATCTGCTCGAACGTGGATCGCATGACCGAGTCGGTGAGGTGCTTGGGGCCCGAGGCATCGGCGGTGATGAACGGCAGGCTGACCTGCGTCTGCGTCACCGAACTCAGCTCGGTCTTGGCCTTCTCAGCCGCCTCGAACAGGCGTTGCAGGGCCTGCGGATCCTTGCGCAGATCGATGCCGTTCTCCTTCTGGAAGTCGTCCGCGAGGTAATCCACCAGACGCCGGTCGAAGTCGTCACCACCCAGGTGACTGTCGCCCGCGGTGGAGCGCACCTCCACCACGCCGTCGCCGACGTCGAGGATGCTCACATCGAAGGTGCCGCCGCCGAGGTCGAAGACCAGCACCGTCTCGTGCTGCTTCTTGTCCATGCCGTACGCGAGGGCGGCCGCGGTCGGCTCGTTGATGATCCGCAGCACCTCCAGTCCCGCGATCCGGCCGGCGTCCTTGGTGGCGGTGCGCTGGGCGTCGTTGAAGTACGCGGGCACGGTGATGACCGCCTCCGTGACCCGTTCCCCCAGCTGCTTGGAGGCGTCGTCGGCGAGTTTGCGCAGCACCTGGGCGCTGATCTCCTCGGGCGCATAGAGCTTGTCGCGCACCTTGAAGCGGGCGACGCCGCCCGGACCCTCGACGACGTCGTACGCCACGGCCCTGGCCTCGCCCGGGACCTCGTCGAAGTGCCGGCCGATGAACCGCTTGGCCGAGTAGATGGTGCCCTTGGGATTGAGGATCGCCTGGCGCCGGGCCAGCTGGCCCACCAGACGTTCTCCGGTGTCGGTGAAGGCCACCACGGACGGCGTCGTACGGCTGCCCTCGCTGTTGGGCACGACGGAAGGTTCGCCGCCCTCCCACACGGCGATCACCGAGTTCGTGGTGCCCAGGTCGATGCCCACTGCCTTAGCCATGAGGAACTCCTCCCGGTGCGGCGGCATGCGCCGGCACTGCGGATCCGATCGTTCAGGTAGGGGCGGGACGGTGGCCGTCGGCGCCGGTGGTCTGCAGCCCGCCGAGCAGCCGTACGGCCTCGTTGGCGACCGTTTCGTCCACGACGACGTCGTACCGGCTGGGCTGCATCGAGCGGACGGAGGCGAAGTCCCGGCGGCCGCCCTGCAGGGCGTACAGCAGCAGGCCGAACAGCGCCCCCACGATCGCTCCGAAAATCAGGCCGTAGAGGGCGACGAGCAGGGCGGAGACGAGCGGGTCCACCCAGTCCACCAGGCCGAAGAGCCAGCCGATCAGCGCACCGGGAAGGGCTCCGCTCGCCGCTCCGTGCAGGGCGGCCCTGCCGTAGTCCATACGGCCGATGACCTGCTCGACGAGGCGGACGTCCTGTCCGATGATGGCCACCCTCTCCACGGGAAACCCCTGGTCCGAGAGGTGGTCGACGGCGCGTTCGGCTTCCTGGTACGTCTCGTACGTGGCAACGGTCCTACGGGCCTGCTCGGTCATCGTCAGTCCTCCCTGCCACGGCGCGGTGAACCGGACAAGCCCAAGGGTCGCGGGCCCAGCGGCTTCGCGCCTGCGCCCGAGGGGTCAAAAGCTGTCCCGTCCGCTCGCCCCGCGAGCACGACACGAACAGTCCGAGCATCTCGGGTGAGCCGATCCGAGAGGGGTACACGGACGTCGGTTCACCTCGTGAGGCTCGGGGAGAACGGAGTGATCCCATGGCCGACAGCCGGGCCCACAGCCTCTACCGCCGCCTGCACCGCCGCGCCTCCGACCGGAAGGGCAGCCTTCCGCGGGGCAGCGCCGGGCGGCATCCCACGGCCGCGCGGAGAAGGCCCCGCCCACCCGCTCCAGCCCCGGCCGACCACGCCTCCCACGCACTGATGGCGCTCTCCCACGCCCTGTTCGACACCCAGGACGAAGGCGAGATCCTGCGCCTGGCCATGGACCACATAGCAGCCGCCGGGCCGTACAGCGCCGAGGCCGGATACCTTACGGCGGACGGCGCCCTGGTCCCCAGCCCGCGGGAAGGGCAAACCCATCCCTCGGCCGTCGACCGGAGAGTGCAGGAGCTGGCCGGACGAGACGGCCCCGTGACCGTACCCGGCCGGCCCTGGGGCCGAGCCCTCGGCCTGCGCGGCCCTGACGGACTCCGTGGTTACGTCGTGGTGACGTCCCACTCCCCGCCCACCGAAGCCGAGCACTCCCTGCTCGCCACGCTCGTCCGGTACACCGCTGCCGCTCTGTCAGTCGCCTTCGCACACCGCCGCCGACGCGAGGACACGCTGGAACTGCACCGGCTGAGGCGAGAACGGGCAGCCCTCCAGCGGCAGCTGATCTACGCCCTGGCCGAGCTGGGATACGAGCGGGCCGTTCACGCGGTCATGTCCGACGTCGCTGTCTCGGGCGGCAGCGAGGAAGCCATCACCCGAGCACTGCACAGACTCACTGGACTCCCCGCGCTGGTCGAGGACCGCTTCGGCCGACTGAGGTCCTGGAGCGGCCCCAGCTGCCCCGACCCCTATCCGGAACCGGACCCCGTGCGCCAGGACGAAATGCTGCACGCCCTCGCCCGGGAGGCCGGGCCGGTGCGGATCAAGGACCGGCTGATCGCCCTGGTCCGCCCGCACGGCGAGAGCCTGGGCGTGCTGGCCCTGGTCGACGCCCGGGAGGAGGCCGACGAGCACACCGTGTTCGCGCTGGAACACGCCGCCACCTCGCTTGCCCTGGAGCTGGCCCATCTGCGTAATCTGGCCGAAGTGGAGCTGAGGCTGCACCGCGAGCTGGTCGACGACCTCCTCGCCGGGACGGACGAGGCGAGCGCCTACGCCCGGTCCGAGGCGGTCGGACACGACCTGCACCGCACCCACTATGTCGTCGTGGTGCAGTGGCCGAACCGGGCCTCGGACGACTTCTTCGCGCAGACCGTGGGCCGGGCGGCTTCCGCCGCGGGCATGCGCTCGCTGCTGACCCGACGCTCCGACCACGTGGTCCTGGTCACCGACGACAGGCCGCACGACCGCGCACTGCACGAGGCGCTCGGCCGGGAGACCGGGACACGGTCCGGGACGATCGGGGTGAGCGCCCCCTGCGACTCCCCGGACGGCATCCCCCACGGCTACCAGGAGGCGCTGCGTGCCCTGAAGGTGCGCCGCCACTCCCGCGAGAGCTACGGCACGACGTTCTTCGACGAGCTGGGCTTCTACCGCATTCTGGGACCCGGCAACGATTACCGGGAACTGGAGACCTTCGTCCAGGAGTGGCTCGGGCAGCTCATCGACTACGACTCACGGCACCACACGGCCATGGTGGAGACCCTGTCCCGGTACTTCGACTTCGGCGGCAACTACGACGAGACCGCCGAATCTCTCGCGATCCACCGCAGCACCCTGCGCTATCGGCTCCAGCGCATACGCGAGATCACCGGCAACGACCTCGCGAACGTAGAGGACCGGCTCAACCTCCAGGTGGCGACCCGAGTGTGGAAGATCATCTTGGGCGGACCCGGCTGAGGCCGCGCAGAAAGGGAGGTGAGTGTGCCTGTGAGCCGGTGCCGCTCGATCATGGTGCCAGCAGGTGAGGGGCCCGATCCGTTGGCGGGAGTGCCTGCCCACTGTCGGCGCGTGCCGCCTTCAGGCTCGGTTGGCTTCACTCCTCAGGGACGGCTGGCCGCCGACGGCGTCGATGCGTGAGCCGAGGTTGCCCACGTCTTCCTCAAGGAGGCGCCTGATCGCGATGTAGGGGCTTGCGGAGCCGTCGGCCGGGGTGATCGACTCGCAGTCCGTCAAGGCGGACGCTGTCATCGGCGCCGACAGCCGGGGCTACGACGGCGGCAAGCAGATCAACGGGCGCAAGCGGCACGTCGTCGTCGACACCCTCGGCCTGCTGCTGGGCGTGATGGTCACCAGCGCCGATGCCGCGACCGTACTGCCGCGCAGGTGCTGCTCGCGCGCGTGGCCGAGGCACACCACCGCCTTGCGCTGGTCTGGGCCGACGGCGGCTACACCGGCAGCCTTGTCGAGCATTGCCTGGCCGCCCTCGGGCTTGTGCTGGCCATCGTCAAACGCAGCGACGACAAGCGCGGCTTCGTGGTGCTGCCCAAGCGGTGGATCGTCGAACGTGTGCGCCGTGAGGCGCTTGTTGATCGAGTGGAGGTGAAAGACCTGCACCAACCCGCTGTCGCAGCAGTGGGGTTGAAGCTGAGGGCAGTCTGATCCGGGAGGTGCCGGGGAGGGCGGGAAGCAGCCCTGACAAAGCCGGGGCGGGGCCGGTACTGCCAGATGGCCGTGGGTCCGGCGAGCAAGACGGAGAGGTGTACGCGAGAAACCGGTGTGTGAAGCCTCGTAACGAATTCCCACCAGCTCGAACCTGGCGGATCTGGGCTGGGTGCGGTGCGCGCCTGCCTCATGCTCGGGCGGGCGACTTGCGCGGTGGTCTCGTTCGCCGCCGCGCAAGGCCACGGTGAAGGTCTGCGGCGTAACCGTGGCGATGCCGCCGGGGTATAGCCGGGCGCCTCCTCCGACAAGCGATCACAAGTGAACACGGGAACCGTCCCGGTCCTGCCGCGGGCCGCGCATCCAGCGCGGACATCCGGGCTGGGCCCACCGTCGGCCGACCGGACCGGGACGGGGCGGAGCCGCCGTAGTAGTCCGAGCACGGGAAAGCCGTGCACATGGCGAAGGGCGGCAGCAGGTTGTGAGTGGAAGGGGACTGCAATGCTCGAAGATGCCGGGGTGGAGACTCCGGCCGCGCAGCACGACGCGCCGGTGACGCGGCCGCTGCGGGTACGGGAGATGCAGACCAAGCTGCACCGCTGGGCGGTGGCCGATCCCGGCTGCCGCTTCGATGATCTGTACCACCTGGTATGCGACCGAAGGTTCCTCGCCGTGGCGTGGGACCGGGTCGCCGGCAACACCGGTGCCCGCACCGCCGGCGTGGATCGGGCCACGGTCCGGTCCATCACCGAGCGGGTGGGCGTGGAGGTGTTCCTGGACCAGCTGCGCGAGCAGCTGCGGCAGCGGACGTTCCGCCCGCTGCCGGTACGCGAACGGATGATCCCCAAGCACGGCGGGAACCTGAGGGGTCTGGGCATCCCGACCGTGGCCGATCGCGTGGTCCAGGCGGCATTGAAACTGGTGCTGGAACCCATCTTCGAGGCCGACTTCGCGCCGGTCTCCTACGGGTTCCGCCCCAACCGGAGGGCACACGACGCGATCGCCGAGATCCACTTCTGGGGCACTCAAGGCTACCGCCAGGTCCTGGACGCGGACATCGAGGCGTGCTTCGACTCGATCGACCACACGGCCCTGATGGACCGGGTGCGCTCCCGAGTCAAGGACAAGAGCGTCCTCGCCCTGGTCAAGGCGTTCCTGAAGGCCGGAATCCTCCGGGAGACCGGGGCGATGGAACCGTCCGAGACCGGCACCCCGCAAGGCGGGATCCTCTCTCCGCTGCTGGCCAACATCGCCCTGTCCGCGCTCGACGAGCACGTGATGGGGCCGTGGAAGCCCGGCGGAACGATGTCCAGCGACTCGCGCCGTTTCACGCGGGTGGCCAAGAACCTGCCGAACTGGCGAATCGTGCGTTACGCGGACGACTTCGTCGTGCTCGTCAGGGGCGAACGCCACCACGTCGAGGCGCTGAAGACGGACATCGGTGAGGCCCTCGCCCCGCTTGGACTGCGCCTGTCGCAGTCCAAGACGCGTGTGGTGCACATGGCCGACGGGTTCGACTTCCTCGGCTTCCACATCAAGTGGATGCGCAAGCGGGGAACGGACAAGCACTACGTCTACACGTTCATCGCGGACAAGCCGGTCCGCGAACTGAAGCGGAAGATCAGGGCGCTGACCCACAGGAGGTCGCAGGTCCCGTTCGCCGCCGTGCTGTCGAGGATCAACCAAATCCTTCGCGGCTGGGCCAACTACTTCAAGCACGCCGTCGCCAAGCACACGTTCAACACCTTGCGGTCGTTCGTGTGGTGGCGGGTGGTCAACATGATCACGTATCGGCGACGCATGACGTGGACCGCCCTGCGCCGACAGTTCAAGGGCCCCATGGGCTGGCGGCAGATCGTCCTCGAAGGTGTCGGACTGTTCAACATCGCCTCGGTTACGGTCACCCGCTACCGCTGGCGGGGATTGAACATCCCGACACCATGGGCCGCATAGGTCATCGATCCAGCGGCAGCGACCTGTGGAGAGCCGGATGCGGTGAGAGTCGCACGTCCGGTTCGGTGAGCGGCCCGAGGAAACGGAGCCGGGGAGACCCGGCCACCGCGCCTCGGGCCGACTCTCCCTCTTCGCCCACCTGATGCGCACCCGCCGCCTGGCCTGCGACGTCGAACGCCGCACCACCAGCGCCGAGGCGATGATCTACTGGTCGATGACCATGGTCATGACCCGCCGCCTGGCGGGTTCACGCCCGGCGCGGGCGTGAACCGGCCTGCAGCCGGCTCGGCCAGCCAGCCCCGCGCCACCAGGCGCTTCGCCTTCGACCGCAGTGCTTCCACCCGCGCCGGCACCACGTCCATGCCGAACGCAGCGGCCATCTCCTGACAGGTCACCGGCCCCTGACCGAGCCGGGCCCGGTCGGCCCCCACCTGCAGAATGCGCTGGTAGTCCACCGACAGCACCGACCAATCCAGCCCCTCGCGCCACATGGACACCTGCGACTTCGGCTTCGCCGCCTCCTGCGTCGTTCCGGCCTGCCACTCGGCCCCGGCGGAGTCCTGCCCGCCCTCCGGCCTGCCACTCGGCCCCGGCGGAGTCCTGCCCGCCCTCGTCCGCCGGGGCCAGTACCTCGCTGACCCGTGAGCGGGCAATCGCCCACTCCTTCCATTCCCTCTCGGCCACGGCCAGCTCGGCCTGGATCCGGTCGGCCTCCTCCCGCAGCTCATCCACTCGACGGCGAGCACCCAACTCGCACTGTTCCAGCAGCCCGACCACTGACGGCATCCACGACCCCCACAGAAGCAACGACATGACAAGCCGTCACTCCCACCAGATCGCCGACCCTATGCCCCACCAGCCGAAACGCAGCCCGCGCGTCCGGAAAGACAACAGCTTCTAAGCCAGCCAGGCTGCTCAGGATAGGGAAGACGGTGCAGACATGGGCAGCGACGTTCGGCTGCAGCAGCGAGTAGGTGTAGAGCATCGCGGCGTCGAAGCTGATCGGGCCAGGCGCCAGCCTCTCAGTCCAGGATCCGCAGGCGCGAGGGGTTGACCCAGTGCAGGTCACCATGGGCGGTGGCCCAGCAGGACACGCAAGAGGGCGGGGCTCTGCTATGCGACGGGTGATAGCGCCAGACAGTGGGATCACCGTGCCTCGGTCGCATCGGCACCAGAGGAGGCCCGCGACATCCCGTTAGGCTGCGGCTTGGCCCCTCACGCCCTTGGGGAGCTCAACGAAGCCCATGGCACGCTCGACCGTGATCTCGATGACTACACGCTCAGGGTCCGGAGCCGGTGTCCGTCCGTACCTCCTAGCGTAGCGAGCCACGGCGTCGTCAACAGCAACTGCGTCTGTGCGGATTGAGGCCGTGCCCTCCAATGTGGCCCAGCGCCCGCCGTCGACCTGACAGACGGCGACGCGGGCTTCGCCGGGACGTGACGCCTGGATGTTGGCAACCTTCTTGCTTGATTTGCGTGTGATAACGCGAGCTATCCCCGCGTCAGTGTCGAGGGTGACGCCCACGGGCACCACATGCGGGCTGCCGTCGGAACGCATCGTGGTCAACGTGCACAGATGGTGCTCGTCCCAGAACTTCAAGTAACTGTCTGTGTGGCTGGATATGTCGCTAGGCATAGCCCGGAGGGTATCGCCGAGAGATGCTTCGGTTGGCTCGAAGTGACCGCTTCCACATCAGGCTCAACTTCCGGAGCAAGGTCGTATTGCTAATTAGAGTGCCTAATGTCTGCTATGAGGTAAGGGGTTAGTCTCAGATTCATAACGGAGATGGGGGCTCATCGGTGCGATTGTCGTGTTCATGGTCCGCATGCGAAGCCCAATTTAAAGCCATGATCCAGAGTGGAGTGTCCTGATTTGCGTCAACTCGCACTCGGTTCCTGTGGGTTGTGAGGAGCGATTCCGGCCTTGCGCTGGTTCGAGCTTCGCGTAGTGTCCGGTGCCGTTCCCGATGCATGCCGAAGGCGTATGAGATTGCGTTCTTGCTGTTCGCACTAGCGATCTTTCGCCGCCTTGGGAGGCGTACTGGGCGCGCGTCCTGCGGTTACGGCCTGGCTGTTCGCGACCTGTGACGCACCGCCCTCGACGCCTGTGACCGCCGGTGGTTGCGCCATGCAGGGGGGACTGGACACTGTCGACACGGGCGTGATCGGCGCCCGACTTTGTGTCGGCGCGATCAACGGCTTGTGCGAAGGGGATCACTGATGTGGTCGGAGAGACGTGACCGCAGCGCAGCGGAATCCAAAGTGGCGCCGACGCAAGGCTCTGTGAGCCGTCGGCGGTTGGGGCGGTGGCGTTCCGCTGAAAAACGGACGGTGGAACGAGACCTGCACCGCCGCTTGCGGCGAGAACTCCAGGACCTTGGCGTACAGCCTCCCCTGGACGTCAAGGAGCTGTGCCGAGCACTCAGTGAGAGGCGGGGGCGTCCGATTGTTCTACGGGCCTTCCCGCTAGAGAAGCCGGGGCCGTCCGGGCTGTGGGTCGACACGCCACAGATGGACGTGATCCTCTACCAGCAGGAGACCACCCGCCTGCATCAGGACCAGATCATCCTGCACGAGGTCTTCCACATCCTCGTGGCCGGGGACGAGCAGGCCGAGGAGGAGCAGGAGACCCCTGATGACTTCGTCGAGGGATGGGCCAGCCTGATCCCGGTTCTCGATCCCGCGTTGATCCGTCGCGTGGCCCGGCGCTGTTCGTACGACGACGGGGAGGAATGCGAGGTCGAGCTCGCAGCCACGATCGTCCTGGAGTGGTCGTCGGTTCTCGATGAAGTTCCCCCGCTGGCGGACGACCCCGCACTGCGGCGGATCCAGTCGGCTCTCGGTGACCGGCGAGGATGGCTCTAATCCATGACTGGACTGATCCTCTTGGGCCTTGCGGCTGCCGTCGCCTGGAAGCTGTACCAGTGGTCGAGAGCCCCGCACGACGCGCCGCTTCGTTCCGTCACGCTGTGCCTGCTCAGCGCAACCACGTCCTACCCGCTGGCCATGCCCGGCGGTGCATCGGGCGTCGACACCGTGGCCGGGCACGGCACAGCGAAGCTGATTCAGAACGTGCTGCTTCTGCTGACGGTCTACTTCCTGATGTGCTTCTACCTGTATTCGGCCGACGGGCAGGCCGCCCGCCGCCGCGCCAGACGGGAAGCTGTCGTCGTGGCCCTGGTCGCGGTGGCGATCACTGTTGCGGCGCTGTCGGTGCCGCACGAGGTGTTCGCCGGCTCCTTCAGCACAGCTGACATGACGATCTCGCAGATCGCTTTCTTCTACGGCGGCGCCGGCCTGTACCTGATGTACGCGCTCGCTGTCGCCGGATGGTGGACCGGCCGCTACGCCCGCATGTCGCGCCGCCCGCACGCAACCGGCCTGTGGATGGCCGCGGCCGGCCTCGGAGCGATGGCGTTGGCCTGTGCCGTCCGCGCGGTTTTCGTCGCCATCCGATGGGGCGGCGGAATCGTGCCGCAGCCAGTCATGGCAAGCGTGGCCTTCCTGCTCGTAGTGTCCATCCTGCTCTTCGTCGTCGGCGTCACCTACCCAGGGGCCCGGGCGAGGATCACGGCGGTGCGACTGTGGCTGCGCCGCCGCCGGGACTACCGTCGGCTGACTCCCTTGTGGCAGCTGCTTTCCGAGGCGTGTCCCGAGATCGTGCTGCGACCTGCCTCCCAGCGACTGTGGGACCGGTGGCGGGCACGTGGCGTGCACCGCCGCTACCACCGGCGGATAGTGGAGTGTCGTGACGGGCTGGTGGATATCAGCCCGTATCTGGCCGATGCGGGTGAGGACATTGAAGTGCTCGATCTTCCCCCGGCCGTGCTGGCCCAGCGCCTCCGGCGCAACGTGCACACCGTCGGGAAGAGGGCTCTCGCTCCCCGATCTGCGGTGCCGCTGGCGGTGCCGAAGGAAGCCGACCGGGAGGCGGATGTCCGTCAGCTGATCGCCGTGTCGGACGCGCTGCGCTTGTCCGCCTAATCACCGAAGATCCAAGGAGAGAGCAGATGCTGATCACTGCGGGCCGAGTGTTTGTCGGTTCCGGGAGATATCTGGAGGACGGCGCGGTCCTCATCGAAGGGGACTCGATCACGGCAGTGGGGCCGCGTAGGCAGCTCGTGGAGCAGGCCGGCACGGACGTGGCGCACCTCGCGTTCCCCGAGGCGACGGTGGTGCCCGGGCTGATCGACGCCCACGTCCACCTCACGTTCGACGGCGGCGCGGACCCGGTGACCACCCTGTCCGAGGCGAGCGACGAGTCCCTGCTCACGGACATGCGGCACCGAGCGGAACAGCTCCTGGCCAGTGGTGTGACGACCGTGCGCGACCTCGGTGATCGCAATGGCCTCGCCCTTCGCCTCGATGAGGAGATCGCCCAGGGCATCGCACCAGGCCCGAGGATCGTGTGCGCGGGCACTCCCGCGACGCCGCCCGGCGGTCACTGTCACTTCCTTGGCGGTGAGGTGTCCGGCGTGGCTGAGGTCCGTGATCTGGTGCGGCGCAACATCGCGGCGGGTGCCGGCGTGATCAAGGCCATGGTGACCGGCGGCGGCCTGACCAAGGACGGACCGAAGAGCTGGCAGAGCCAGTTCACTCCGGACGAGCTCCAGGCCCTGGTGGACGAGGCGCACCAGGCCGGCGTGCCGGTGGCCGTTCACGCACACGGTACGGACGGCATCACCGCGGCCGTGGAAGCGGGCGTCGACACGATCGAGCACTGCACGTGGATGACGAGCGACGGCTTCGACCTGCGGCAGGACGTACTGAAGCGGATCATCGATGAGGGCATCGCTGTTTGCCCGGCCGTCAGCCCGCACTGGCAGATGCTGCCCCGTTTCTTTGGCGAGGAGCGGGCCGCAGCCATGTTCGATCTCGTACGGCAGATGGCCGAGGCTGGCGTCAAGCTCATCGCCGGAACCGACGCGGGAGTCCAGCGCGCGGGCTTCGACGGGCTGGTGCCCGCGCTGTCGTTCTACGCCCACCTCGGCCTGCCCAACAGTCGGATTCTCGACATGGCCACCACGGCGGCGGCGAGCGCACTTGGGCTGGGCGAGACGACTGGTCGGCTCGCTCCCGGATTCCGTGCCGACCTGCTGGTTGTTGACGGTGACCCCCTTACTGACCTTGGGCCGCTGCAGGCGGTCCGGGCTGTGGTTGCCGCAGGGCAACCGTACGAGCCAAGCCGGGCGGCTAAGCAGCGGTAACCGTGCCTGTTGGTCCGAGGCATTGGGGCGGCGGACGGGAGCTACGAGCTCCCGTCCGCTTCCTTCTCTTCCAGCTCCGTCACTAGTTCGTTAATGAGGGCCATCGCCTTTGATGACAGGCCTTGCGAGCCCAGACCGCGGGCTCTGACCTGGTTCACGGACCCTCTTCTGGCTGCGGCCAGCACTTGAAGACCCTCATAGACCTGAGCGGCCACCTCGTCATTCGGCTCGAGGTACATCCGTGATACCCCCAGGGTGGCCGCCACGGCGTCCAGGACGATCGGGGGCGCGGTTTTGGCAACGCCTGTACGGAGGTCCCGGAAGCCCTCCTCGGTGATGACCTGTGCCCCGGCATGGGCGTTCACCGCGTTGGCTATCTCAGCATCCGAGGGCGGACCTTGCGGGGCGGGGTACGAGCTGTCGAGGACGAAAGTTATCTTCGCGGCCAGGGATTCGGGATGCGCTCCAGGAGCTGCGGTACTGCCCTGTCCTGCTGGCGCGGGTTCATCCACCGCCTCCCCTTGCGCCTTGGCCGTCGACCGTGCTTCCGCTCGGCGTAGCTCCTCCACGCTCACTCCGTACGCGGCCGCCAGGGCAGGAACGTACTTGTCCTTGAGCGGCCGCTCCCCGCGTTCGGCCGCGGCTACAGGTCCGGCGCTTTTAGTGCCGATAAGCGCAGCAGTCTCGTACTGGTAGTAGCCGGCATCACACCGCAGGTCTGTCAGATCGGGAGGCCCGGACCGCGGGAACAGGTCGTCCACGTCGCGGCCGAGTGCGCGCGCCAGTGCTGGCAGCTTCTCCGGGTCGGGCGTCTGTGCACCGTTCTCCCAACTGGCCACCGCAGAGTCGGACACGCCCAGAGCTGCACCCACCGCAGCCTGGTAGATCTCGGCGGCTCGCCGCACTGCACGCATACGGCTTCGGTCAAAGTGGCGCGCAGGCATCAGTCCTCTTTTTTGCGCAAGCTGGAGTGGATGCAGTCTGTTGACTTTTCTTTCAGGCGGGAATAGCTTCAGCTTAGCGAAAAACCGGGGCTTCGTGCACGGTCTGCCCTTCGGATTCGACCTCTCCGGGCCCGCGTGGCGGGGGAGGGGCCACACCTGCAGGTGCCCCGGCGTGTCATCCGGTGTCCGAGGCTCGAGCATGCGGGGCATTGCGTGCCCCTGTGCCAGTCGAAGGGCAGCGGCTCCGCAGGCGGCCGCCGGTGTCCTGGCGCCGCACTGCCGGTGCCTGATCCCAGAGTCTCATCAGGAGGTTGGAGTCAATGACACGGCAGTACCGACTTCCAACCGTCCCCTGACATGCAGGGACATCACTGGATCTTCTTCGGGTGTGCTGCGTATGTTGCTGCTCCTGCACGAGACGCCCACTCGGTCGAGCGAGAGGAGAAGGGCGTGAGGCGAGCCCCGCCATCTGATCCGGGCCTGTGCCCGCACAAAACCGTCGGCGCCTGAGAGCTGCAACTCCCAGACGCCGGACAGTAATGGCGCTCCCGCCCCTGCAAGGGCGTGGAGACCAACTCACCGAACCGATCCGGACCTTTCGCGAGGGCACCCAGGAACGGTTCTGCTCGAACGGAGATTCTCGCATGCCTCTTGCTGGTTGCGAAAGGCAGAACACGGCGTACAGCGACGCTCAGGAGCGCATCAGCCGTCCCGTCCGGCTCGGGGGGATCCTTGCCCGGGCCGTCACCCTATGGATCGTCCGCGCCTGTCCCCACGTCGCCGCGGCCGTTGACCGACGAGATGTGCGCGCCACTCGGCTCGGCGCAGGCGGAGGTCGCTGACATGGCACGAATCAGAACGATCAAGCCGGAAGCCTTCGTGTCGGAGTCGATGGCCGCCGTGTCCCTGACGGCCCGGTGGACCTTCCTCGGCTTGCTCACTCAGGCGGATGACGTCGGCCGGCACCGCGACCACCCCGCGATCATTGCCGGACGGCTGTGGGCCCTCGACCCCGATCACACACCCCTCAGAGTTGAGGAGGACCTTCAGCAACTCGCCGCCGAGGGGATGGTCTGCCGCTACACCGGCTGCGACGGACGCGCGTACCTACACATAGTGAACTGGGCCAAGCATCAGAAGATAGACAGGCCCAGCGCCTCCCGGCTACCACGCTGCCCAGTCCACCAGGCGAAACAGCGCTGCGGCGAGTGCAAGAGTGACTGCGCGCGCAGCGCCCAGCCCGCGGCAGAGAGCTCCGCTTACCATCCCGGTGCTGCCGAACGCTCGGAGAGTGCTCTCAGCCTTGGCATCGGGGACGCATCGAACTGTCAGCGAGAGCTCACCGAGGACTCGCTGAACTCGCCACGAGCCCTCTTGAACGGTGACATCGGCCGGAAACCCACCCATGCCACAGCCGACAAACCAGCTCTCAGCGCCAGGACGCAAGCCACTTCGCGCGATGAGCAGGCAACAGAGGGCGCAACCGACGTTCGCTCTGCCGAGTCCTCGCCGAACACTCATCAAGGACTCGACGAGCCCTCGGCGTCTGGATCTAGGACCTTGGATCCTGGATCAGTACCTACGGGGCGCACAGCGCCCCCGCCGGACACCGTCTCGGCCCGAACTCTGATCGGCGAGTACATCGCCTCCTGCCCCTGCCGCCCGCCGGAGCGGTTCCTCGGACACCTCGGTCGCGAGATCAACCTGCTCCTGGGTGAGGGGATCGAACCCGCTCACCTGCGCGCAGCCCTGGATCGCCTCCGGGCCAAGGGGCTCAATCCCTCAACTCTGGCCAGCGTGGTGAACGAGGTCATGAACGCCGACCCCGCCGGGGCACGGCGATCCGGCGCCTACCAGCCGTGGAGCAACCCCTCGGATGCCGCTGCGTACGAGGGGGCCCTGTGAAGCGCTTCCATCTCGACGACCCAGAGCGTGCAGGTCTCCACCCGAGCGTGGCCCGCCTCCACGCCAAGCTCGCCGAACGAGGTATCGACCCGACCGCGCCCATCGCGGACACGCCGGAGCCGATCCCCGCGCTAGAAGCAGCGCATGCTCGGATCCCGACGCGCTTCCGCCACGCGGTCGCGGACCACCCACGAGTCGCGACCTGGTGCCGAGCCGTCGCCCAGCAAGCCACCGCCCCCAGTACGGGAGCCCGACGGCAAGTGGCTACAGGACCATCACTGCTGCTGATCGGCCCCACCGGCACGGGGAAGACCCGGCAGGCGTACGGAGCGATCCGGTCGCTGCTCGGCGGTGGGACAGGCGTTCACTGGCAGGCGGTCACTGCCGCCGACCTGTACGCCGACATGCGCCCCCGCCCCGGCACCGACCCCGAGTGGATGCTGCGCCACCTGATGCGCACGCCGCTGCTCGTCCTCGACGACCTCGGCGCCGCCCGTGCCACGGAGTGGACCGAAGAGCTCACCTACCGGCTCATCAACCACCGCTACAACTTCGAGCTGCCGACCGTGATGACCAGCAACCTCACCGTCGGCGACCTGCGCATGAAGCTTGGTGACCGCGTCGCCTCCCGCATCGCCGGCATGGCCGAACAGGTCACTTTCAACGGGCCCGACCGCCGCCGTAACCGCACCGCCTGAGCTCCGCGCCGCACCCCCAGCTTCCAGAACGACCTCACTCGCCCCTGCGCTGACCTGCGCACAGGGATGATCGGAGATCCCGATGCACCACACCCAGCCCCCCGCCCCCGAGTTCGCCAGCATCGGTGACTACACGTGGCACGACCGGACCGCGTGCCGCAACACGGACCCCGACCTCGCCGACCGCCTGTTCTTCCCCAACCCCAGCGACTTCGAGGAGATCCGCGAAGCCAAGGAGATATGCAGCTGGTGCCCCGTACGGCGCATCTGCCTCGACAACGCCCTGGAGACCGACGCCCGGCACGGCATCCGCGGCGGACTCACCCGCGAGGAACGCCTCCCCCTGCACATCGGGCTGCGCTACCGGCGTGACCGGGCGCGCGTCGAAGCCGCGCTCGGTGGACGAAACGTCCACCTCAGTGCCGCCGAACGCGAGGACCTCGCGCACATGGCTCTGGAGAAGCACCTGACTGCCGACGAGTTCGCCGCCATTCTGCGCGTCACCCTCAAGTATGCCAAGCAACTGCTGCGCGACGCGCGCAAGGACCGCCGCCGGGCCGTCGAGGCGCCTGTCGACGCTGCCCTCGTGCAGACCGCCCTCGACGGTACGCCCACCGAATTCAAGAACAAGTCTGACCGGCTGGCATACCTCGACGCCGCCTACGCCGCGCAGGTGCCGTACACGGAGGTCGCCCGAATTCTCGGCAAGAGCCTCACACACGCCGCCGACCTGCTCTCGGAGGCCGAGCAGCGCGCCGCAGACAGGGCGTATGCCAAGCTGCACGAGCGACTCAACCCGGCTCCGCCGACCACCACCGTGTCCGTCCCTGAGAACGGCGCATCTCAGGACCCCAGGAACCTGAAGGCTGCCGCCTGATGACGGTCGCCTCCACCAGCACCGCCCTCGGCGCGTGGGACCGCGCGGCGATCGTCACCCTCGGCGGCGCCGGCTGCGCCCTGTCGTACGACGCTCTGCAGCAGATGGCCGTCGCCATCCACGTCCGAGGCCTGCTCACCTACCTTTTCCCCGCCGTCATCGACGGTTTCATCGCCTACGGCGTACGCGCCCTCATCCTCACCCGTACTGCACCCCTGCGCGCTCGCTTGTATGTGTGGACCCTGTTCGGCACCGCCACCGCCGCAAGCATCTGGGCCAACGCACTGCACGCAATACGGCTCAACCAGCTCGATCAGACGACGGCGAGCGGACTGCGACTGGGCGACGCCACCGTCGGCCTGCTGTCCACCATCGCCCCGCTTGCCCTCGCTGGCGCCGTCCACCTCTACATCCTCATTGCCCGCCATCCTCGTCCGGACCAGCGGACCGAACTCTCGCACTGGTCCGCACACCGGGGAGACGGGTCGGGACCGGTCCGCAGCCCGCTGACCGAACTTGCGGACCGGTCCACGGCGGACCAGGCGCTCATCGGGGCGCGGATCGGCCCGCGCCCCGGTCCTGACGAGGGCGCTGATAGCGGACCGGAGCTGGAGCCGGTCCACAGCTTCGCGACCGACAGTGCGGACCGGTCCGCCACGGCGGACGGCTCGGGAGACGGTCTGCAGACCGTCCGCAGAAGCGCTCCGCAGCGGCGGACCGGGCCTCAGGTACTGGAACGACCGCGTTGGACCGACGGGGTGTCACAGCCTCCCATGCCCTCCGACACTGGGACGAACGACGGTGCCCAGCGGACCGGACTTCCGCTGGACAAGCCGACGGAATCGGATAACACAGCCCGTGGTCACCTCGATCGATCCGGACCACGAACTGCGGACCGCGGATCGGAGGAAGGCAACCAGCGGATCGGTCCGCAGCGATCAGCGGGCCGAGAAGGTCACCACCCTGCTGTTGGCCTAGATAGTGCGGACCAGCGGACCGATAGCGAGCGGACCGTCCGGAAGCGAGAAAGGCCTGTGGAGCGCGAACCGGATGAGGAAGACCCGCGGACCGGTCCGCATGAGACCGCGGACCGCGGACCGGACAAAGACCGGGAGCCCGAGAAGGACGACGAGTTCGAGGCTCTGCTCGCGGCCGTGCGAGACATCGTCAAGAACGAACCGGTCCTGAAGCGGACCCTGCTCCGCGCAGCACTGGATCGGCACAACAACGCGGTCAAGGAGCCTTCGGACAAGGTGCAGGTCAGCAACGAACGTCTCGGACCGATCCTCCAGCGCCTGAAGCAGGAACGGCAGACCATGAAACCGACTGCCTAACCCCACGCAACCCGATCGCAGCTCCGGTGGGCACGCACCGCACCCGCGTACCCACCGGAGTCCGACACCGCTGTGGAGTCAACCGTGCACACACGCCGTATCACCGACACCGAAGCCCGAGCCTGGATGGACGTTCTACTCCGCTACAACCTGCTGCACGTGGCCGCCGAGGCTTCAAACGGCAGCTGGCTTGCCCAGATCTGCCCGCGCACGCCGATCCGCTTCCTCCAGGGTCCGCACGAGGTCCTTGAACTGGTGGCAGATTTCCAGCAGCAACTCCGAGACGCCACGGACGTAACCCTGTGAGAGAGGCGAACGCAACCCCGAACCACCCCGGCATGTCAGAGACGTCCAACTCGATCCAGAGCAGAGCAAGTTGGGGCGGAAGCGTAGCTTCCGCCGACCTCGACGCAGGGGCGCCGAGACCTGACCTGCACCAGAGGGCGCAGGTCGGAGAGGCTGCTACCGGGGGCGGACCGCAGCCAGACGGGGGGAACGCTCGACGTGATGACTTGAGCCGTCAGCAGACGACTGAGCCCCCACGACGTTCTCGTCAACGTCCTCGCCAGAGTGCCGAGCGCAAGCGCCGGCACCAGCCCAACACGCGTTTCAACGAAGAAGAGTTCGCCACTGTGAGGGCTGCTGCCGCAGCGTGCGGCCTCTCCGTCGCCGGCTTCCTAGCGCGCGCTGCGCTTTCCGCCGCCCACGACCTTGAGCGCACCGCTGCCGAGGTCGCCTCCGAGCGCGAAGTGATCACTGAACTCTTCGCCGCTCGCCGCCAACTCGGCTGGGCGGGCAGCAACCTCAATCAGGTAGCCAAGATCCTCAACTCCGGAGGCGACGCTCCACATATCGACGCCGCCATCCGTGCCGTGCGCACGGCCGCCGACCGCGTCGGACAAGCAGCGACTCGCCTCCTCGACCAGCAGACGACACCACCCGCATGATTCCCAAGGTCCACGACCCAGGCAGCCGGACCATCGGCTTGCTCTCGTATCTCTACGGTCCCGGAAAGCGCGAAGAGCACATCGACCCCCACCTGGTCGCTTCCTTCGACGGCCTTGCCCCCGACCCCGGCCGCGACCCCAAGGCAACCCTGAAAGAGCTCCAACTCCTCCTCGACCAGCCTGTTCAAGCCCTCGCCGAGCATCGCCGCCCCAAGAAGCACGTCTGGCACTGCTCCGTACGCGCGGACCCCGGGGACCGCAACCTGACCGACGACGACTGGGCCGACATCGCTCGCCGCATCGTTGCTGCCACCGGCATCGACCCGGGCGGCGGCGACGTCGGCTGCCGATGGGCCGCTGTGCGTCACGCTGACGACCACATTCACATCATCGCCACGCTCGTCCGCGAGGACGGAGGACGCCCCGACGACTTCCGTTCCGGGAAGCGAGCCCAGGCTGAATGCCGCCTTATCGAAGCCGACTACGGCCTCACCCGGGTCAACGCGGGCGACGGCACCGCAGCCCAGCGCCCCACGAGCGCCGAACGCTACAAGGCAGAACGCCATGGCCGTACCCAGACTCCACGGGAGGAACTGCGCGAGACCGTACGGCGCGCTGTCGCCGGCGCCGTATCCGAGGCGGAGTTCTTCGACCGGCTCACGGCGTATGGCCTGTTGGTGAAACCTCGCGTCGCCCCCTCCGGGGATTTGCTCGGCTACAACGTGGCACTCCCCGGAGACCGGAACAAAGACGGTGAACCGATCTGGTACTCGGGCTCGAGGCTCGCTCCCGATCTATCCCTCCCGCGCATCCGCGCACGCCTCACGGAGGGGCCACGAGCAACGACACCCGGGACGGGCCACGATGATGAGGGAGTGGCGCACACTGCGTCCGCAGCCCCGTCCCACGCTCGGCGTAACGCAGCGTCCGTCGCCTGGGACGCGATCGGGGTCGTCGACCAGGGCGACGACGGCGCCGCAGCTGCCCAGATCGCAGCGGCGGGCGAGATCCTCGATGCCCTCGCCAAGACCTCCGCCGTGACCACGCGCGCCGATCTGCGAGCGGCAGCAGCAACGTACGAACGAGCTGGGCGTTCCCACATCCGCGCTCAGCACCGCGAGGCCCGTGCCCTGCGTCACGCCGCTCGCGAACTGATCTTCGCCGGTCCCGCACTTGGCCGAGGCGAGGACGGCGCGGCGACTGCCATGGTTCTGGACACCCTCGTCTTCCTGACCATCGCGGTCGCGCGCTGGCACGCCCAGCACCATCACGCCCAACAAGCGGCTGCAGCCCGTCAAGCAGCCGCCCATCTGCGTGCTGCTTATCGCACGACGGCGGCGACACCGATGTCCACACTGCGGGACAGGGGACGTCGCCTCGCGAGGACTGCCCAGACCCGGCACGCCCGGGCTGTCAATGCGGCGCTGCCAGAGGTGGCCGAGTCCATCCTGCAGGAGCCCGGCTGGTATGCCCTTGCAGCGACCCTTGATGAAGCCGAGCGCGCAGGACGCGACAGCATGACTCTTCTCCAAGAAGCAGCCGCGGGAAGAGAGTTGAACACCGCGACGTCCGTCAGCGACGTCCTGGTATGGCGCATGCGGCGCATGGCAAACCTGCCCGCGCCGCCTCCCGCTGACCAATCGGCTACAGGCCGTACGAAGGCAACCGCTGTATCCGGTCATTCTGCCGCGGCGTCCCGACCGGCGGAGATGCCAGGACGCTGAACGGTGGCGGGCGCACAGCGAGATGGGAGAAACACAGGCGCACTATCCCTGGCTGGCCTGCTTGCCGGGCAGTGGCAACCGTCTATGAGAAGTTTTCATCCTGACTTCGCAGGTCACGGGGCTGGTGTGCGCCTGCGGTGATGTACTCGCGCCGGTCAGGGGTGTGATCTTCTTCGGGAGATCGTCTGTCACCGGTGGATTTCGGTGTTCGCGAGGACGAGCAGGGCCCGCAGGAGGGTGGTGGTGTGCCAGACGTTCATGCGGATCTTGGTCAGGAAGCGCCAGGACTTCAGGTTCGCGAATCCGTGCTCGACGGCAGCGCGTTCGCGGTTGAGCAGGCGGTTCGCTTCCTTCTCCGCAGCGGACGGCTGGCTTTCTCCACCCTCGCCCACTATCGCGGTGGCCGGGCGCCCGAGACCGAGGTCCGGCCCGCCGATATCCCGATCAGGACGAGGCTGGGTTCGATGTGCCCCATACAGACACGATCCGAGATCCAGGAGCCGGGCAGGGGCCGCCCATGGGTACGAACGTGTTCTGTGCTGTCTGACGAGGGGTAACCGTCTGACGGCCATGGAAGCGACCTTGTCCAAGACCCGTGCTCACGACGTCAGATCGTGGTGTGAATCGTGGCCACACCGTCCTCATCGATCACGCAACTCTCCTCGCCGGCCTTGCTCTCCAGCCTGGAGATCACGTCACTTTGATCGCCAGCGATGCAGAACTCCGCCCGAAGGGGAGGCGTGCCGTAGTACATGCCATTGTCGTTGGGGCAGTCGAAGACGACGGGGTTGGGTTCGGCGCAGCTGCTTCCCGGGGGAGGGTCGCGCCGTGTGGGGTGAGTGAAGCCCGCGCAGTGCATCATCTCGTGGATGAGCGTTTGGGAGATTTCCTCGTCGCCCTGCGGGAAGAGAACCCCGAAGTTGACGTTCAGCTGCGAGCCGCCGACGCGCGCACTCCCGTTCGCATTCGGGTTGTTGAGGGTCGTGTGGTAGATGGGCCGGTTGTACGTCTGGCGCAGACGCCGTCGCTCTTCCGGCGACAGGTTGTTGCACCCTGAGACGCGCGACAGCGCGAATTTGTGTCGGTCTATCAACTTCTCACGATTCGCCGCCGAGATGTCACCCGCGAACGTGAAGTAGTCGAGGCTGAGGTCCTCGCCCGGCAGTCTGAAGAAGGCTTCCTGGATCTGGTGGTCGGTACCGACGTAGGCGATGTGCTGCACGTTGTCGGAACGCGTGACCCAGCTGGTGGGGCTGGTGCCCGCCGCCACCTTCACGTGTTCGGCGCTGGGGATGTTGTGCTCCCAGCGGAACCCTCCCGGCGCGAACTGAAAGAAGGCCTCGTGGATCTGCTGGTCCAGGCCGATGTACGCGATGTGCTGCACGTTGTCGGAACGCGTGACCCAGCTGGTCGGGCTGGTGCCTGCCGCGGCCTTTTCCTGTCCGGCGCTGGGGATGTTGTGCTCCCAGCGGAACCCTCCCGGCGCGAACCGAAAGAAGGCCTCGTGGATCTGCTGATCGGTACCCACATAAGCGATGTGCTGCACGTCGTCGTTGGCCGTGTACCAGCTCGTGGGGCTCGTGCCTGCCGCCACCTTCACGTGTCCGGCGCTGGGGATGTTGTGCTCCCAGCGGAACCCTCCCGGCGTGAACCGGAAGAAGGCCTCGTGGATCTGCTGGTCGGCACCGACGTAGGCGATGTGCTGCACGTTGTCCGCTGGAGTGACCCAGCTGGTCGGGCTGGTGCCTGCCGCCACCTTCACGTGTCCGGCGCTGGGGATGTTGTGCTCCCAGCGGAACCCTCCCGGCGCGAACCGGAAGAAGGCCTCGTGGATCTGCTGATCCGTGCCTACATAGGCGATGTGCTGCACGTCGTCGTTGGCCGTGTACCAACTCGTGGGGCTCGTGCGGCTCGCGGCGTTGATCTGTCCGGTGCTGGGGATGTTGTGCTCCCAGCGGAACCCTCCCGGCGCGAACCGGAAGAAGGCCTCGTGGATCGCCTGATCGGTACCCACATAAGCGATGTGCTGCACGTCGTCGTTGGCCGTGTACCAGCTCGTCGGGCTGGTGCCTGCCGCGGCCTTCACCTGACCGGCACTGGGCACATTGTGATTCCAGGACATGGAGAACCTGTCCTTCGCGATTTGTGACAAAGCCCCCGGTCGCCTACGGCCCACCCCGCGACAACGTCCTTCCGTACCCCCAGTATGCGCGCGCCTCGGAGGTCTCGCGACCTGTCAGTCGTCACGCGAGGTCGGGGTGGCCCACTGAGGCCCTGTCACCCTGATTCCTGCTGGTCAGCGGGGCTGGCGTGCCGTCTCGATGGGGTGCTCGTGCTGGTCAGAGCGGAGATCGGTAGCACGTGATCGTCCGTCAGGGGCGTCTTCTGCGCTTCCCGGGTGCGGGCCTCGGCTTGCCGCGTAGCTTCTGCGCGGGAGGGATCTGCATCGTGGACGTGCTGACGTGGACGGTCGAGCGGCGGATGCACCTGGCCGAGCGGGCTGAACTGCTGCGCAAGGAACTGGCGGGGATCGAGGTGGAGGTGGCTCGGCTGGAGGCCGCCGAGGTCGTCTTCGGGCAGTGGGCCGAGGCGACCGACGGCGGGCGGCAGCCGTCCGGCATCATCGAGCCGGAGCCGGTGGTGGCTGGTCCGGGTGCGGGTGGGATGCGGCTGGTGCCGGACCGTGTCGAGGGCATGGGGGTGGAGGTCCTCACCCCGGAGTACCGGCGGATCATGGAGATCGTGGTCAGTTCGGACGGTCCGGTGATGGCCAAGGACGTCGCGGTCGCACTGGGCAGGGACACGACACCGGCGAAGGTGGAGCCGGTCCGCGGGCAGCTGCGCAAGCTCGCCGACCGGGGCTGGATCTCGCGGACCGGGGCGGGACGCTATCTGACGCGCTGACCGGTCAGGGCAGTGGCGGGCTGGCCGATTCCGACCGTAACAAGACGGCTCCCAGCGGGAGTTGGTGAATCTGTGACGAAAAACCAGCCCGCCGAAGGCCCTCAGGAATTTGTCTACCAGGTCCGCCTCCCGCTGTCGAAGCGGACCATCGATCTCGTCGCCGGCCTGATACGCCGCCGACGCAACCAGCTGGGCACCCGGTGGCGCAAGCTCACCCCGGGCGCCCAGGCGGTTGTCGTGCTCGACGTACTCCGCCACGACCAGCGCCTGGCCGACATGGCCGGCGGCAACCACGTCTCCGCCTCCTGCGCCGCTGGGTGCTGGAAGTCCTCACCCTGCTGTCCGCCCGCGCCCCGCGACTGGACCGGGCGCTGAAGAAGATCGCCCGCAGCGGCGGAGTCGTGGTCCTGCTGGACGGCACCCTCGTCCGTACGCGCCGTCGCACCGGGACGGACAACCGGAAGAACTTCTCCGGCAAGCACAAAGCCCATGGCCTGCTGTTTCTCGCGCTGACCGACGAGAAGGGCAACCTGATCTGGATCTCCGCGGCCAAGCCCGGCCGCTCCAGCGAGATCACCGCGGCCCGCCACAACAAGATCACCAGCCATGTGCGTGAGGCAGGGCTCGGAGCCCTGGCCAACCTCGGCTTCGTCGGCCTGGACGACGAGCCCGATGACCCGGTGGTCATCACCGGCCGCAAGGCCACCCGCAACCACCGCCTCACCGCTGCGGAGAAGGAAGCGAACCGCCTGCTCAACCGCGAACGCGCTGCCGTCGAGCACGGATTCGCGAACCTGAAGCCCTGGCGCTTCCTGACCAAGATCCGCATGAACGCCTGGCACACCACCACCCTCCTGCGGGCCCTGCTCGTCCTCGCGAACACCGAAATCCACCGGTGACAGACGATCTCCCGAAGAAGATCACACCCCTGACCGGCGCGAGTACATCACCGCAGGCGCACACCAGCCCCGTGACCTGCGAAGTCAGGATGAAAACTTCTCTATGCAAAGCGGTTCGAGAGTAGACCTGCGGATGGTTCGGCTCGGATTATGGCGTTCATCTGCAGAGAGATATGGGGTGAGCGCTGTGAACCGGCACAGCGGCGGCGGTGAGGCCGAGAAGGAACAGTCGGCTGCTGAGGCCGCCGAGAGTATGTGGGTTCCCGAGAGTCTCCGTGTTCCTTCGCCGGACGAGATCGTCGGCCAAGCGTTCCCCCATCGGGATCCGTTGGTGATTACAGGCATCACGGTGATCTGCCAAGACTGTGGTGCCCGCGAGGACTGGCTGATCCTCTTGTCGCAGCGTGTCGTGCATGTCCGCTGCCGTTGCGGACATGAGTGGCGCGAACCTGAACTCACGCCAGCCTGGTTTGAGGAGACCAAGAGGGGACCGGCGGTTGAGTATCACTCCAGTGCCGAGTCGGTCGTCCAGTCCCTGGGCTTCGACGGGACATTCAAGGGCATCTACTTGTAGCCCCGGACGATAGGGCGGGTGGCGGGTTGGGGCAGCGATGGTGTTCAAGCTCGTCGAGTCCGCCCAGGCCCGCTGGCGGGCGATCACCGGCGCCCATCTGGTGCCCCTGGTCCTGGGCGCCAGCACTCGGCTTCGCGCTCTGTGTACCTGCTTGGACAACCACTGGACTTTCAACGCAGCCGTGTGGCAACATCCCGCCAGCAGGTGGCGTCACCTGCTGGTTTGCCACCTTCCCGCGTCAGCGGGCGAACAGATCTCCCTGCCGGCAGGTAAGGGGGTCCCCTTCCGAAGGAGACTCCTGTGCCTGCCGTTTATCGTTCCGCCAAGCCCGCCCAGTGGCCGCACTATCTGCGCGCCGTCGTGGACATCGCCTTCCCCGCGCACAGCGTCCGCGTCACCGCGGGTCCCTTCGACGGCGGCGTGTCGAGACTGCCATACCCGCTCGACGGTGCGGGCACGATCCACATTGTCACCGCCTTCAATCCCCGCGGACGCAAGGCCTCGACACAGGCCAACCTCCGGGCGCAGCACGAGTTGCTGCACAGCATCGGTCTTCGCCGCCTGCAGTGGTGGCCGGCCGTCGGAGGTGACCCGGCCGGTACCCACGCGGAAATCAGCGCAGCCGTCGTCGGAATGGACGACGCCCAAGCCTGCACTCTGGGCCGACGGTTCGGCCAGGACGCCGTGTTCGCCTGGTCACCGGCCTCGTGGCGACTGCTGGCCTGCGTCGACGCGGCCCACGACACGGTCATCACCGCCTGGCACGCCGCCGTCCTCATGCCACCGTCCCACCGGTTCTCCCGGCCGCCTGCCGCGTAAGCAACCCCAACGATCAGGCGCACACGCCAGTACGACGACCTCGCACCCCTGAAGGAGCCACGCCCATGAACCGTGGAGACTACGAAACACTCGCCGCCGCCATTGCCGACAGCGACGTCGACGAGCGCGCCCGGCGCATCCTTGCCTTCGACCTGGCCGACGCCCTCACCGGCACGAACCAGCGCTTCGACCCCGTCAGGTGGCTGCGGCAATGCCACATCGGCCGGGTGACCCCCCGGGGAGGTCGCTCAGCGGAGTAGCAGGCTCGCCTATCGCGTGGAGCACCTCGACGATCGCCGACGGGCGTGGGAACAGCGTACTGGAGGCCGCCTCGAGCCCTATTCCGCCACCGTCGTGCCCGCACCTGGGCCGTCCACGTCCTCCGCCGCCGGCCAGAGAACCTGAGGAGCGCCGTCATGGCCCCACCCCCGCGATGTCCGCACTGTGCCGCGTCACTGGAGCCGAACCGGGTCCTGCACGTCATCGTCCACGAGGTGGATCCGGAGCCGTCACTGTATGCCTGCCCCGACTGCGGGGGCCGCTGGCCGCGGGGAAGGCCCGCCTCGGCCGATCCGGTGCGAAGGCGCGTCCAGCCCTATCTGCGGGTGCGGAAGAGGAGCGCCGTCCGCCCCGGTCCGCCCCGCCCGAGGACGCCCGACAAGAAAGAAGACCCCATGCACCTCGAAGACATCATCAGCTCCCCATACGCCCGCGTCGAGCGCGACCGGAACTCCGGCACCTACTCGATCGTGGTGATGTCGGAGCAGCCCGGCAACGGGGACACCATTCAGGTGTTCCGCGTGCCGCTGCCTTCCGGCAGGGGTCCAGGGGAGGCATCGGAGCCGGTGGAGGACTCGGAGCTCGACGCCCTCGTCTGCAACGCCGCCGAGGACGTGCTCCTGGACGCCTCCTACGAACTCACATCAGCCTGGCGAGTCGTCGGTGACGGCTGCTACGCCGTCGGTGTCACCATCCCCGACTCGGTCTTCGAACAACAGAACGAGCGGATCCGTGCGGCGGCCGCGGCCGTGGAGGGCCTGGAGCCGGTCGACTGGAGCGAGGCTGAGGCCCTGTTCGAGACAGCTGAGATCACCCCGGAAGGTGACCTGGGCTCGACCTACGAACTCGACGAATGGCTGGAGAAGGACGTCAACGTGGCCTTCTACCGGACGGCGGACGGCCGCCTGCTGGCCCGCCCCGTGGACCGCTTCGAGCGGCCAAGCACCAAGCTCTTCAGCGCCCGCTTCAGATCGGCTTCGCTGGTGTCGGTGTTCCCCAACCCCCACCCGGTGCAGACCGTTCTTGACCGGTCGCAGGAGGACCATGAGGACCAGGGGGACATCGACGAGTCGGACCACTGCTTCGAGCACGAGGACGGCATGGAAGCGGGGACGGGGATGCTCTCCCGCCGCTGCGGGTGGACGCGAACGTGTCCTGGCCACCCGTGCAGCACCTCAACGCCCGCCGGGCACGGCAGTTCCTTCTGGCAACCGTGTACGACCGGGATCCCGCGGAACTGCGCTGGAACGACCGGTTGCTCGTACGAGGGCACGCCCTCGCCTTCTACGCGAGTGCCAGACCGGACCCCCGCGAACTGATCATCCGGCACTACGCCGGTCCCCGGCCAGGGATCCTCCCCGTGCAACCGCCGCAGGTCCTGGGGGAGGACGACGACGCCTACAGGCTCGTGGCCACCTACGACGGGCCCGCCCTGTTCGGGAAGGGCTGGCGGCACGCGGTCTCCACCATGCCGCTCGAGTCGTTCCTGACGGTCTCGGTGTCACCCGTCGAGGGCGAGGAGGCGGAGTACGCGCTGTGTCTGCGTGACGGGGTGCTTCAACTGCTGAGGGACCAGGGGGCTGCCGAGGATGCGGTGACCGTGCTCGGCACCCCGGAGCCGGGGAGCGATCCGCTGGCCCTCGCCCTCGCCGCGGTCCCGGACCTGCTCACCTTCCCGCCCACCGCTGCCGTGGACATCACCACCTCCGCCCCGCACACCGTGGCGGACGCCGTCCGCTTCACCTCCAGCCCCGGGAACAACACCTGGGAGGACCTCTACGGAGAGGACTGGGACGACCACGAGTGGACGAGGACTTCATCCGCAGACACGACGACCTGACACCGCTGCTCCTCGACATCAACAGCATTCCGCACCTTGCCGCCACGGTCGACGGCGACTGGGTGGTCATCCCCGTGGGCGACGAGGAGGTCCGGCTGAACCGTGGCTTCCTCGGAGTGTCCTACGACTTCGATGGCGGCGGCATCTCGAGCGGCCAGGGAAGCCGAACCGTCGGGGAGATACGGCCGGGCCTCAACGCGTACTGGGAAGACTTCTCCGAGGAGAACTGGGACAGGGACCTCACGCTGTCGAGGGGAGACCTGGTTGGTTTCGCTGTCGAGCAGGTGGGCGCCTCCCCGTTCGCGGCCAACGTCGTCCACGCCCTGATCGGCGGTCTCGACGACATTCCCGAGGTCGGTCTCGAGGGGGACCTCGGGGACTACGAAGACGTCGAGGCGTTTGCCGACTTCGAACCGGACGGCGAGGAGGGACTGAGGTTCCTCCGCGCCCTTGGCGACCGGTACGGAGACGAGTCGCCGGTGCGCAGGCGCATCGAGGAGTACATCGCCGAGGGGGTCACCGGCCGATGACGTGGCCGAGTCCCATGGTGGTGCAGCGGGCTGCGGCGCGGGCCTCTCCTCGGCCAGGGCGGCAGGCCCACCGGCCGCCTCCTGCTCGCCCAGCTCACGGATCCGGCGTGGCACCGCATCCTCAAACTGCGGCGCCGGACCAGTGCCAGACAGGAAATAGGCGACAGCATCGATGTCCCGCACGCCGGTGGCAGCTCGGCCAGCCAACGCTCGACGGTGAAGACCGCTCGGGCAAGATGCCCGGCGAGACCGCTGACCTGGAACTGAGCCAGCGCGCTCGGCTGCTCCCAGCGTTCGGCCAGCATCGGCGAAGACAGCAGCCCGGACGCGACCTCGGCCGTGCCGCGAAATGCGGAGATCACACCGGGAGGCTAGCGGCTGGCCTGCCGCAGTGGTTCGAGATCCTCACGGCTCCGTCCCTGGGGCGTGCTGCTCCGCCGGACAAGCGCTTATCACCAGTCACAGGTCCACAGCTCTTGACAATTAAGCGAATCACGTGCCGCGGGACTCATCAGCCTCCTCATGATGTCCATTCGCAACCGTGTACGGTTCCCTGAGCGTGTGTCAGGGCTCCATGGGGGAGGAACGTTGGATCTTCAGCATCAGACCGCGAACTTCGTCAACGCGTCCTGGTCCATGGTGCGGCTGCGTGACCTGATCTTCGACATGTTGAGTCTGCTCTTCACGGAGCTCAGTGAGAACGGTGGCATGGCAGGTGACGGCGCGGCGGGGCGGGCCTTCGCCACTGTGTACAAGGAAGCTGTGGCAACGGTCTTCGACAAGGCCGGCTTCGCCCATCAGGTGATGGCAAGTGGCGCGGGCGCGCTGCTGAAGTCGTCCGAAGAATTCCTGAAGCAGGAAAGCAAGATCGCGGCAGAGCTCCTTGGGGAGAGTCCGCAAGGTCCGGGAATCGGTTCACAGCCATCAGGTCCTGACTGCACACCGCGTGCCAGCCACAACGCGGAAGACCTTCCCGAGGTCGTCGGCGAGACCAGCGGTCTTGACCAGTACCTCTTCAACGAGCGCTTCCTCGGGCAGCCGGACAAGCTCCGTGCCGTGGCCAAGACCTGGCGGAGCGCGGCCAAGATCCTCGAAGACGCCTACTGGGATTCTGACACTGCCTGGAAGACCGCCAACCTTGGCCAGGTCGGTGAGACCGCCGGCGCTGTCGAGGGGTTCTTCAGGAGGTTCGTCGGCAAGAATCCGCCGCCCGGCGAGGTGGGCGAGGACGAGACCCTGATGGCGAACCTGCCCACCGCCTGCAAGATGATCGCCAACGCCTGCGACGCCTACGCCGATCACGTCGAAACAGCCAAACGGCGGCTGCCCATGGACGCGAATCCGATCACCGGCGAGTTCCTCCTGCCCTGGGAGCAGCCGAGATTCGGAGGGGACGGCCACGACGGCGGTCTGCACGAGCTCATCGCGGGCGACATGCGGATCGCCGCGCTCGGCAAGATCCCGCACGCGCTGGACAGCTCCAAATCCAAGGTGAAGATGCCGCAGCCGGACAACGGCAGCCTCATACCCGGCCTGCCTCCGTTCCTGGCCCCTCTCATCCGCGTTCCGACCCTGGTACCGGTCGCCTACCGGCCAGCCAAGGGCCCGCGTGTCCAGCCGATACCTCCGGCCGCACCACCCGACCCCCGCTTTCCCCCTCTCGCACCTGGCGAGCAGAAGAACTTCCAGACCTGGTTGAACTCCCTGCGTCAGGGCGACGTCTCGGGCGGCAGGCCGGCCGAGGTGGCCTACCAGAAGCGCGTGGCCGGCTATCCCGAGTACGAAGTCCCCATCCCGCCCGGGCACAGTGCGAACAGCACCCTGATGGTGGATGGATTCCGCGACAGCGACGGCATGGCGATCGAGGCGAAGTACGTCAACAAGCCGGACCAGCGCTGCTACCGCTCCCTCGAAGAGCTCCGTGAGAACCACGAGTCGGGGAAGAAGGACTTCCTCTACCGGTCGGACCGCGACGAGCTCAAGAAGTACGCTGCCGCACTCAACGACCCGCGGAACACCGAGATGCGAGGCGTCGAAACCGTCACGAACAACCAGGAATCAGTCCAGTACTGGCGCATCATGATGGCCGCCTACGGCGTCAAAGGCCACGCCCGCTACGTTCCCTGACCGCCGCCCCCATTCCAGCGCACAGGAAGCACCACGCCACGATGGAACCGGAAGAGATCGCAGAACTCCGCACCATGTACGTCTTCACCCCGCCGGACGGGCAGAGCTGGGCCCTGACGTATGAGGGGCTGGAAGCCAAGCTGCGAGAGCGGAACCCGGACGAATTCATCCGTGTCGACGACGGCTCCGACGGGCCGGTCAGCGGCTCCTCGATGCACTTCGGCATCACTCTGGACGACGAACAACTGGAGGGCATGGCCCTCCTGTCGCCCGAAGGCGTGTCCGTCAAGGACTGCACCATCGGCTCGGCAGCCAGGTTCGCCGTGTGGCTCAGGACCGACGTGGTGCCACAAGGCGCGCCTGTCATGTTCAACACGGAGTGGGGCCTGGAGGCCGAATTGCCCGATGCTCCCGTTCCGGACGCGACACGCCCCCGGATCGCCGCCGCGTTCATGGACCATCTCGTAGAGACGGGCGACCTCGACTGATCGAATGGCGCACGAAGGAGCGGCAGGTCCTGGCCTCTGCCTGCTGTCGCTTCGACACAGGCCGACCGGGGCGGCACCCTGGTCGACCTACCGCGTAACCAAGGACGGACAACCCGAGGCCGGGCCACGGCAGATCCGTGACCCGGCGATCCGCTGACGTGCGGGGCAAGGGTGGCTCCGCTGAGCAAGCCCTTCGTGGCGCGGCCCCTAAACGGTGCGGAGATGCGGCCCTGTTACAGCGAGACCGTCAAGTGCTCGCTTGTCCCGGGCGGCAGCCTGACACGGCATACGGGCGTGGGGTCGGCAAGCGCGGAACAGAACCGGGTGACCAGGGAGGCAGGGGTGGACGGGCTGAAGGCTGCCGCCCACTGTCGCAGAGCTCCGTCCGGGGGTTCTGCCCAGGCCAGCCAGCCGGGGGCTGAGGGCAGTGGGTTGCTGTCCTCGATCTCGGGTGGGAGCCGGCGGAAGGTGACGCACGCCAGGAGCTGTGGCGCGTAGTACGTGCGTGCGGGATCCGTCGGATCGGGAGCCCATCCGGCACGGCTGAGCGGACCCAGGGCTGATCGTGCTTCGTAGCACCCGGTAGGGGTGGTGACGTCGGGCTCTGTGGCGAGCGCGGTAGCGAATGCCGTGACCAGCTCGTGTGGCGTGTTCGCCGTGAAGTAGGTGTTCCACGAGGGCAGCGCCTCACGGTGGACGCGTGCGGAGAACTGCCACACGACGGGGTCGTCGTCCAGAAGGAGCTGCGGTGTGAGCGGGAGATGTTCCGCCAGGCGGAGCTGTTCCGCGTCGAAGAGATGTAGTTCTTGGTGGCGTGTGGTCCAGCAGGTCCACTGGTTGCCGATCAGTGTCCTGCGTACCTGTTCGGCCAGTTCGCCGTCGTTCCCGGCGAGGTATCGCGGGGAGACCCGGTACCGGACAGGTCTTGGTGCGTGCTCGCCGCCGGACTCGCCGAATGAGGGGGAGTCCGGCGAGCGGTCCATGGGTGCGGGGGACAGGTAGGGCCTCCTTCGGGCCATGCGACGCGGTGCGGAGAGCGTCGCCTAGCGCAGCCGTGTCGCCCGTACGGTGCGTCGGCGCCGCGTGGGCGGGGTGGGCGAAGGTGCCCACCCCAGCGAGACGGCGACGTTATGAGGCAGATAGCCCTGCTGTCCGGATTCGCCGAGGAAGACGGCGAGGTGGCCGTCTTCGTCCACACCCTGGGTGATACCACCCATGAAGTGTGCGAACGGGAAGTTCGGGCACGTAGCCAGACGAGGTGCTGCGTTTGGGGCGCAGCTCGAGAGCAGCTCGATGAGATCCTGGACGGTTTCGACCCGACTGGTTGGAGTAGCGGACATCGTCTCCCCTTCCTGGTGGAACGACTGCTGAGGGCTATGAGCCCAGTTATGCGGCGGGGCGGCTGGGCGTGGCGATGAGCGTGCCGATGAAGGAAACGATGAGTTCGGTCGGCGTCTCGGACGTGAAGGAGGTAGACCAGCTGGCCTGTGATGCGGTGCCGCTCACCGCGATCACCCAAGCCTCGCGGTCCGCGTCCGGACGTCCGGTGGGAAACCAGCCCACATAGACGCGACCGTCCTCCGGAATTGGCCGCCTCTGATCAGTCACTCGAGGATCCGCAGCTCCTCGATGGTGGTGGTGAAGCCCGTTTGGGACGGGGCCGTGTTCATCGGCGACTCCCTTTGCGACGTGGGGTTTCTCGGAAGGGGTCGACTTTGACTTGGAGTGGGCCGTGACTTCCACTGGGAGAGAGGCTGTTGGAGTCTGCTGTAGGCGAACTGCGAGTTGGCTACTGATCTCTTCGAGGTTCGTCGGGCGGTGTGTGCGCGTGAGTCCGGTGTCGGCAAGGCAGCCGTGGCAGCCGTCGATGAGGTCGAGGCTTGCCTCAGCCTTCCCGTGGCCATGCCGGTCAGGGTTGGTTGTGTCACTTCGTATTGCCGATGACACTGCGGGCTGCGAGGCGGAAGTCCTTGACTGCTCGGTAGAGGATGTGCTCGCGTTCAGCGGCAAGTGCGGTGTCCTCGGCTTTGCGGGTGGTGTCTCCCGCGTGAGCGTTCTCGGCCATCCGCCGCATAACTCGGGAGAGGTTGCTGGAGGCGTGGGTGACTCGCGAGGCGACTTGCGCGATGGAATCCGGCCCTTCGAGGATGACGACTTCGGCGGCGCGGTGGACCTCGCGGGCCAGGGTGACGAAGCGGCGCATCTTCTCGTCGACGTCAGGTAGGTCGGGGTCGTCCGAACGTAATGCGTCGAGGATTGCGTCCATAGCGATGTCGCGATCATGGAGAGCACTGAGGTAGTTGGCGTATGCGTCGCGGCGGTGCTGACGGCGCCAGTGATCATGCTGTGCCCGTGCCTGTGCCCGGCCGCTCACGATCGCGGCACCAAGAGTGGCGACGGAGCCGACAGCGGCGCCCAGCAGCGCGGCGAGTCCTGCGTCCATGTGCCAAGTCTTCCGCTTTTCTCAATCATCCGATGCGCCGGGGCTTCGTTCCCTTTCTTGTGGTGCATGGGACGGTGGTCTCCCACGCCGGTGGCCAGGCCCGGGCCGTGAGGGTTTCGGTGCACCGGCCGGGGAACTGGTTCGTGCACAGATTTCTCAACCCCTCCGGACGCGGGCTGGCGTCAGTCCGGCGACAGACGACAACGCCCCGCTGGATTAGCGGGGCGTTGTTCGTCAGCGGCCTGACCGCGAAGCAGCGGTCCCAGCGAGAGGAACGGCCGGTCAGCGTGTTCGGATCCGCTGCTCGGGCGGCGCGGGTGATCTTCGGCGCGGTGGGCTGGTTGTGGACCAGCGCAGCGTGCTGGCGGCGTTCGGGATGGTGCGGGCGTGCGCGACGTGGGCGCGATGTATGTCGAGGGGGGTCGGGGTTGGTGCGGGCCGCGGTGCGATCGGGGTGATCTCCGCGTGTGCCCGCAGTGGTCCGTAGACCTCGGCGTTCCAGCGGGCGACGGGGGTGGGATCGACCACGGCGGTGGTGGCCGCGGTGACGATGTGGGCGGGGGTGTGGGTGGAGAAGGTGCCGTACCAGCGGTAGTACCCCTTCGGTCCGCCCCAGAGGTACCAACGGGTGTCGTTCGTGGTCAGTTCGCGCTCGTGGCCGAGTGCTCGCCGGTCGTAGACGAGGCCAGCGAGGTTGTCGGGCGCGGTGAAAGAGACCTGCTGGAGCGCCGCTTGTCGGGACCAGTTTGCGGAGACCAAAGGGGCGACGGATTTGTAGGTCTGCCACGGGTAGTTACGCAAGTAGTGCTCGGGGCCGTCGGTGTGCACCTTCGCCAGGACCGTGGTGACGGCGGTTACGAACTCTGTCGGGGCCATGTCGCTGAAGGTGCAGGCCCAGCGTGGAGAGGCGAAGACATCCTGGTACGCGGTGATCCGCCAGAGGGCGTTGTCCTCGCCTTCGGGCATGTATCCGACGCGGATGCGCTGGTCCGGGGAGGAGACGTAGGCATTTCCAAGGTCGTCGTGGCGGAGTTCCCAGCCCAGGTCGAGCATGGGCTGGAGCGCGGGGTCGCCGATGGCCGTGGAGCAAGCGAGGTAGCGGGGGGATACGAGGATGTCCCCGTCAGGGAGCTCGGCGTCTGACGGGGGACGAGCGGGCATGGCGGTCCGGGAGCGATCGAACGGACCGTTCATCGGCGGCTGCGCGAGCCGGCGAGGGGCACCGCGGCACGCGGCGGAGACGGTGGTGCCGGACGGGAGACGCTGGCCGGGCGAGTCGGCAGCAGGTGCTGTTCCAGGTCGGCGGGTTGGCCGATGTAGTGCAACGTGCGTAGGCCCAGGCGGGCGGCAGCGTGGCAGTTGTCCGCGCGGTCGTCGATGAACAGGACGCGTGTGGGATCGGTGGAGCCGGTGGCTGCCAGGGCGTGTTCATAGATGGCGGGATCGGGCTTGCACAGGCCGAGACGGGCCGAGTAGAGCGCCTCGGTCATCAGCTTGCGCCGCCAGTTGGTGGCGTCGAGGACGTTGCTCAAGGCGTGGGGCGCGTTGGACAGCAGCACCATTGGCAGGCCCGTTCGGTGGGCGCGGTACAGGATGGCCAGCACGCGGGCGTCGATCCGGGTCCACATGGCGGTGTCGACCGCGCGCAGCTCACGCAACAGCCGGGGGCCGGGATGGCTGCCGAGAACCTGCGCCCAGAAGGCCAGATCGCTCAGTGCCCCGGCGTCGTACGCCTCGCGGGCCTGCCAGAAGGCGTGCTGGAAGGAGTCGAGGTGTCCGTCGGGCCACCCGGCGAGGTTAGCGAGGCGGGCCCACATGTCTGTCGTAGGTTGCAGGCCCAGTACGCCGTTGTAGTCAACGATCGCTGCTTCCAGGCCGGTTGAGTGAAGGGCTTTGACGGTCAAGGGGTGGAGTTCTCCAAGGCTTGGTGGGACAGGGCGGCGACGGCGGCTGCGAGGAGGGCGGGCAGCAGCAGCGAGGTGGGCAGGGTGGTGATGCTGGCGAGGGCGCCGACCAGGGCGGGACCCGCGAGCAGGCCGAGGTAGCCGGTGACCGCGACGGTGGCGACTGCTCGCGGACCGCCAGTTCCTGCGGCCGTGATCAGGGACGGGACGGTGACGGACAAGCCCAGTCCGAACGCAGCCCAACCGAGCAGCGCTGGCTCAACGCCGGGGAGGACTAGGCCCATGGTGAGGCCGGTCGCGGCCAGGACAGCGCCGGTGCGCACGACGGCTGCGGCGCCGAAGCGAGCGGTGAGTCGGTCGCCGGCGAGCCGCCCGCCGGCCATGGCCGCGCTGTAGAGGGCGAACGCCGCCGCGCTCGTCGCCGCCGAGGCATCGAGGCTGTGCAGGTGGACTGCTGCCCAGTCAGCGGCGGCTCCCTCTCCGAGCAGGCACGAGGCCGCCAGCGCGCCCAGCAACCACAACCTTGGCCGGGGCAAGCCGCTTTGATCGTCGACGTGGTGCAAGGAAGGGGTGTGGCGGGGGGCGAGGGTGCGCACTCCCAGACACCGGGACCCCGGAGCTGCGGCTAGGGCTCCGCCCACGGCTACGGCGCCGACTATGGCGAACAGCGAGGTGTGCGAGGTATGGGCGGTAGCGGCGGCGAGAGAGGCGCCAGCCAGGGCACCGAGGCTGTAGGCGGCGTGGAAGGCGGCCATGATCGGGCGCCCGTAGGCGTCTTGGCAGCGTACGGCCGCCGAGTTGGCAGCCACGTCCAGGACACCGTGTGCGGCGCCGAAGACGAGCGCCCCGACGAGGAGGATGCCCTGGCTGCGGCACAGACCCAGAGCTGCGAGAGCGACAGCGAGGCCGACGGTGCCGCTGGTCAGCAGTATGGGGTGTCGGGAGGGTTGGGCGAGACGTCCGCCGACCTGAAGCCCAAGCACCATGCCGATGGCGGCGGCGAGCAGCACCAGCGCGAGAGCTGCAGTGCTCAGTTCCGCAGCCTGCTGGACGGCTGGCATCCTGGCGCCCCAGACGGCCATCACCACGCCGAGCCCGGCGAAATAGCCCATCAACAGGCGACGGCTGCGTATCGCGTCGGTCGCGACGGTGCCTCTCATGTGACAAGGCCCGTGTCAGCCACGTCCGCATGCGGAGTCTGGAGGACCTGGATGTCGATGTTGCGGTACGGCTCCTGCGCGTGAGCCAGAACGATGGAAGAACACGAATTGTGTCTGATACGGGACATCGGGGATTCGGAGAATGGGATGAGCACGTGACTCCGTGAGCGAGAAAGCAGGGAGGGGACAGGGCACGATGGGCAGGTCGGCACGTTCTTGCATGACGCCGCGCCTGCTCAGCTGGCTGACGGCGGCCGCCACGACGGGTCCTGGCCAGGGCGTCGGCTGCGCGCGGCGCGTAAATGCGGCGGAATAGCGCCTGTGACGGCCGGTCCGGGGCGCGCATTGCGGTCGCGGCCGCTGCTCACCGGTGTCGGTGAGGTGGCGTGACGGTGGGCACAGGTAGCGCGGGCAGGCAGGACGCGGTCCGCGTGGAACGGCCCCTCCGGGCGCTGGCGTGGTCGGTGTCGGTGGCGATCGGGGCGAGGGTTACGTACGGGAGGTGGGCGGGCGGCAGTTGCCCGATCGTGCGCGTCAAGGGTTCGCTGCTGACCATCGCGGCAGTGAAGGCGCCGATCAGTCGGGGCGGCGTGCGGCAGGTGAAGGCTGCCTCCCAGTGGCCGTCGTGTCGCCCGGAGTTGATCCGCCAGGAGAAGTAGTCAGGGCTCGGGCTAGCTCCGCAGCTATGGGTGAGCTGGGCAATGTGGTCCGGCGCGGTGAAGGTCTGCTTCCCGCTGGTGCTCACGTCGTGGTTCCAGCCGCTGTTCAGCAACGGCAGATACCCGGGGGCGGTGGACGTGTCACCGGAGAGGAAGCTGTCGCCGTCGTTGTAGCTGTTGGCCAAAACCTGGTGGAAGGCGCCGAGGATCTCCTCCGGGATGCCGTAGTCGAGCACGGCAGTCCAGTACGAGGCAGCGAAGGGATCGTCGTACGCAGCGGTCCTCCACATTCCCCGGCCGGTCCCGTCGGGGAGGAAGCCGGCCCTGATCCTCTGGCACGGGCTGCTGGTGAGGATGTAGCCGCGGGGAGGACAGTGCCTGATCCAGTCGCCCGTTGCGAGGAACGGCCAGGCGACCAAGGTCGCTTCGCCCGGGTCCCTGGGACCGGCGAGGTAACCAGGTGAGACGTGTACGAGCGTGTGAGAGTCGAGTGCTGTCGGCTGGTCAGCGGTCAACACGCCTCCGCAGCTGCGTCGGCGTGAGGCCGAGCGCCTCGGTGATGGTCGTCGTACCCAGCTCCATGCCGGAACGCTCGGTGCTCATCGTGTGCGCCCGCTGTGGTGGGGTCCAGCCAGGGTGTCGGCGGAACGCGGCTGTATGGGGGCGGCGTGTGAGAAGAGGTCGGCGCGTCGCCACGTCGGCTCTACCCGTGCCACTGTGACCGAGGCACTCACTCGCGGGCTGGCCGCGATCGCCGCTGCCGCGACCGAACCGGTGGCCTGATGGTTGGTGGTGGGCGAGCCCCACACGGCACGGGTGCTGCCCGTGGCGATCGCCCGTCCGGTTGACCAGGCGGATATCGCCTCGTAGACGGATCCGAGCCCGGCAGCTGCCGGGGTCAGGTGGTACGGCGACCGGGTGCCCTCACCTGTGCGGGCCACCAGGCCGTCCTCGCGGAGCTGACGCAGCCGGTGCGAGATGTTCATCTGTGAGACTTCGGGGCAAATGAGGCGCCACAGCTCTCCCGAGCGCAGCTCGCCGTGCTTCCGCAGGGCCCACAACACGTCGGTGGTGTACTTGCCGGATAGCAGGGTGAGTGCGTCTTCAGCCTGCTGCGCGTGCGCGGTCGGCCCCACGTCTTCGAGGTTCACCCGCGCCCAGTCAGCGAGTGCCGCGTAGACGGGGGTGAGCTGGGAGGACTGCTCGGTGAGGGCGTACACGGTGCGACCGGCTTCTTGAGGTTCCAGTGTGAGGAGCCCGTCGTCCGTGAGCCGCTGAAGGCGCTGGGTGAGCGAGGTGGGGTAGACGATCGGCAGCTTCTGCTGGATCTCGGCGAAACGCATCGGCGTGCCGTGGTGCTGAAGAGTCTGCAGGACCCACACGCTCCAACGGGGGGCGAGCACGCCCACCGCTTCATGGACGTGCCCGATTTCGGTGGCTTCGGAGGCGGGTACGGACGCGGCAACTGCCATGGAGAAACTTCCCTTGTTCGTACGGGGGGACGGGTCAACGCGATCGGCCGGACTCGGCTGCGGGAGAGGTCGGTCCGGCGGCGGCCGGGGTGGTGGCGGACGTGGGTCGTGTCGCATCAAGCAGTGCCGTCAGCGCGGCGGTGTGGGCCTTGCGCGCGCTGTGGGCCTGGGCGAGGCGCTGGATGCAGTCGGCCATGTGGCTGACGTCGAAGTCGCCGCCCTGGCGCTCCGGATCTACGAGCTGGCGCAGCCGCTGCAGCTGGAACCCAACGGTGTACTCAGCGAACCTGAGGTCGTCGTGGACGGTGAGCAGGGCTCCGAGCATCCCCGCGTCCTGCGGCGCGGCTTCTGCCTGCTGTTTCAGCTCGGCGAGCGTGTGGCCGTGCGCGGCTTCGATCCGTTTCTGCAACTCGCTGGTGTGGACTTCCAAGCCGTACTTCCTGCCTCGTGACTAGCGGATATGGGCGGTGCGCGGGGAGGGGGCCTCAAGGGCGGAGAGCGCAGGCAGCGGCTCGGTGGTGCGTGCACTGCGCGGAGGTTTGTCCAGGCCGCGTGGGCTGAGGACGGGCGTGGCCTGATGGGGCGGCATGGTGCGCAGCAAGGATGTGATTGCGCCGGTGTAGGTGGTGTGTGCGTGATGGATGGCCAACAGCCACTGGATGGCGAAGGCGAGGTCTTCGGGGTTCGGTGCGGTGCCGGGCGCAGTGGTCTGGTGGATCCGTGCGCGGACTTGGTCGTACTGCTCCTCGACGACCGCCAGGAAGGACCGCATCTCCAGTGCCTGGCGGAGCGCGGGACGGGTGGTGTCGTGGGTGGCTTGGGCGTGCAGAGCGTCGAGGGGCTGACCGAAGGCGTCTTGGATGGCCCTGTCCATGCTGGTGGGTTTCAGGGAGGCGGGCACCGGACTCTCTAGCGGCTCCGGCCGCGGGTAGGGGAGAGGGCGGCACGCGGCGGAGTAGCGTGCTCCGGCAGGGGCCTGAGCACTGGGAAGGTGCTGCGGGATGCGGCCTCAGCGGCTCGCCGAGCGGGCTCGAAATCGGGAGCGTGGGGAGCCGAGGCGTGCCGCTTGATCAGATAGGTCAGGGTCTGAGCACGGGCGTCACGCGACCTGATGGCGCCGGCGAGGGCATCGGCGGTGGTCCGTATTCCCGCGGCATCATCGGCGGCGACGTGCGCCAGGTGCGCGGCCCGATGGTGCTTTACCACCTCCGTTGCATGGGCGACGTGGTCGTACCAGTGCACGATCAGGTCTCGAACGTCGCCTGGATGTGAGGCGGTTGAGACCTCCTGTCGCATTTCGTTGATCGTGTGGCCGAAGCTCTGCTCGATGCGGTGAGTGAGCAGGGACAGCTGGTCATCGGTCATCGGTCAACTCCCGTGTGCGGAAGGGCAAGAAGCAGCACATGGCTCCACTTCTGGTCGGGCGAGGTGGCGATTTCTCTGGGCTATCGGCGTGGTCCGGCCGCTCCAGACGGCGGACCAGGTGGCGGGATGTGAGGTCGCGCCGACGGGCCGGCTGGCATATGGCTGCTGGTGGGCCGCGCGGTCTTTGCACGGGGGACGAAGGAACCGCGCGACGCGTCGGCGTGCGGCGCGGGCAGCGGTGTTTCCCGGCTGCCCAGCCAGTCGAGGGCGTCGGCGTACGTCGCGAAGGCGCCTTCGCGCAGTGTGTGGGTCCGCGTCTCCAGGTCCGCCTCTTCAACGAAGATCCGGAACGGCTGCGGGTCCCGCTCGTCGAGGGACCGCAACAGGACGGTCGTCTCCGGCCGGGCGACGGTGTCGTTGGTGTAGTGAGCCAGCAGGGCGTAATGGTCTCCGCCGTCCATGAGCTGCTCCTCCAGCTCGCGCGTCAGAGCGTCAGCCGACGTGCTGCCCATCCCCGGTGGGAGACTAATGGCCCCCTTCGGACAGCCGCGGGCGATCAGCCAGGACTGGGCCATCGACGGCAGCGGCAGTTCGACAGCCTCAAAACGGAAGGTCCGGCTGTCGATGTCGCGGATCAGGTGCAGTGGGACGAGCTGCGGGTCGCCAGGGTGGCCCCACGTTGCGGCACTGTTGTGCAGGAGAAAGTAGCTGTGACCACCGTCCGGATCATGGTGCTCGGCGAGCGGATGCAGGCAGTCCTCGTCCAGCGCGATGTGTATCCAGAACGCTTCCTCCACGGTGGAGTCGGCCGCGCGGTACCCGTCGATCCGGAAGTTGACGTCATATCCGAGCATCGGCTTCCCCGCGGTAGCAGGCGGTGTACGTCACCGGTGTCCCTTGACGGCAGCACGGTCCGTGGCGGCAGCCTGGGCGGTCTGCAGGTGATAGTTGCGCCGTGAAGTCTCGCCCGCGAGGCGGTCGGCGACGCAGGCGATGTGCCGTATCTCCTTTGGGTCATCGCCGGTGAACCGGGCCACGAGGTCGCGGAGGTGAGCACGGGAGGCCTCAACCTCGGCGACCGAGTCGAGCACGTCGGCGTACTTGCGGCCGATCAATGCCGTCATGGGGTCGTCCTCGAGGAGGGTGGGGTCCTCGGGGCTCGAGCCGAAGGTGTCCTGGATGCGCTGGGTGAGGTGGGCGAGGGCAGGGCTGAACCGATCGGTCGAAGGTGCAGTCATGGGCAGGGTGCTTTCGTGAAGGTCAGCGGCGATGCGGCGGTACTGCAGAGGGGAAGGCGCCAGTGCGGTGGGCTGGTGCTGGGGCAGCAATGACGGTGTCGGCGCGGGCCTGGGTCAGGGCGGTACGGCCAGAGGGGGTGAGGGAGACCGGCTGGCCGGCGTGCAGCGGATGGGAGGTGTCGCGGGTGACGAATCCGGCGGCCTCCAACCGCTGGTAGGCGGACCACGGGATCCGCCTGCCGGAGGATGTGACGACCGAGATGCGGTGGCTGAGCAGGTTCTCGCGCAGAGTGGCGCCACCGTGCGCGATGGCGATCAAGGCGGGGAGGTCCGCCGCAGAAGCCGCGACGTTCTGTGCCTGGCGTTGCTGGTCGGCCGCATGTTCCAGCGGTTCCAGAACGTTGAGCAGTTCATCCCGGCACCGGAGACGCTCCTCCACCGCCTCAACCAAAGCCCGGAGGGCACGCTGGAGTCGGGGTACGAAAGCCTGGTCGATCTCGTAGCGACCACTGGACAGCCCATTGAGCGATTCGCGGTGGAACGTGACGGCTTGCTCGGCACGAAACAGGTTGCGATAGGCGTCGACGACGCTGCTGATCGCCGGGTCGCCTGGGTCCGCGCGGTCCCACAGCTGGTCCCAGTCGGTGCCGGTGGCGTATCGAATACGCTCAGCAAGAGCAGCGAGCGTCTTTGAGGTGCTCCCACGTGCCGTCACGGTGGCGGCCCCCTATGCCCCCTGCCCGGCGCATGGGTTGCCAACCTCGGGATGGGCGTTGAGGTAAGCCGTGAGCTGTCTTTCTGCGACGTCGAGGAGTTTGGCTGCTTCGTCGGCTGCCCGGCGGCGGGTCTGGACGGCGTCGGTGAGCTCGGCAGCCCGCTCGTACGCCCCCGAGCCGCCCAGCTTGTAGAGCTCCTCGAGCGGGAGGCCGAAGACCGCTGCGAAGCCGATGGCCTCCTCCAGGTGGATACGCCGTCGTGGGGTGCCCTTCTCGATCCGCCACACTGCCGACGGGTTCATGACGTAGCCAGCGGCGTTCATCTCGTCGGACAGCCGGTTGGTGCTCCATCCCCGGATCTCACGCTCGAACTGGATCCGTGCCGCGGCGACTTCTTCGGCGCTCAGCCACGGTGCGCTGGGCTGGGTCTGGTCGGCGGCATTCATCGAGGCGGGAGCGTTGTGGTTTTCGGCAGGCTTCGCGGGGTCGGCGAGCTGGGGCGAAGACGGCGTTGGAAGGGAGGTGGGCACAGTGGGTCTTCCTGGTTCAAGTGCGTGGCCGCGGTGACGCTCGATGGAACGGGGAGGGGGAGCAGCTGGGGCTCACACGCTGCTCAGATCGATGCGGGCGGTGACCTGGCCGTGCTCTGGAGCAGTGAAGTCGGCGTCCAGGGAGCGCAGGACCTTCAGCATCGGTTGGTTGGAGGCCTGGACCTGTGCAGTCAGGAGACGTGCTCCGGACGACCGGGCGAGGCGGGCGCCCTGACAGACCAGAGCAGTCCCCAGCCCCTGCCGCTGCCAGGCATCGGAGACCTGGATGCCGATGTCAACGACATCGGGGGCGTCGGAGACCGGGCCGATCGACGTGAGCGCGACCGCTTCGCCGTCGGCAGGCAGCTCGGTGAGGAAGGAGACGGCGGAGAGGCACAGCCGCATCCAGTCCCGCTGCCGAACGGTGCCGCGGCCCCAGCGATGGAGCAGGGCTTCAGGGGAACAGCGGCGGTGGAAGCCGTCGATCAGTAGCCAGTCCTCGACGCCAGCCAGACGGGTCGTCACGCCCGTCCGGCCCGCGATGTCCGTGCGCATCCACTGTCCGGTGTACAGGGTGCTGTGCAGCCGCAGAGTGTCCAAGGCGAGGGCAGACGAGTGGCTCACGCTGCGGCCCTCGGATTGCGGGTGGCGGGCATGGGGCCGGCCGAGAGGTCCGGGCAGTGAGGTCGCAGGGCCTCAGTGAAGGCGCTGCGGCGGTACCCCTTGCGGCGGGAGCCGTCGGGCAGCCGGACATTGCCCGGCCGGAGCCCATACGGCGCCAGCAGGTTGGACAGCCCGCGGGCGGTCAGGTCGTCGCGCTGCCATGTTCCCCACGCCGGGCCGGTGGTCGCGCGCAGCGCGCGGACCAACACTGCGGTCGACAGGGCGCTCGGGTCGCCGTGAGCGGTGAACACGTCCCGGCAGGAGGCGACGATGCCGTCCGGATCGAGGAATGAGGCCGCCGGTGCTTCCCATACCGCAGGCCGGTGCTCCCCCTCGGCTTCTGAGCGGCGCGGGCTCCAGAGCCGGACGTCACAGTAGTGGTCCACCAGATCGCCCGTGACCTTTTGGACGCTCTCGCGCTGCTCGCCGATGAGCTGGATGAGCATGACCGAGTGCTCGCGCTGTTCCTCTCCGAGACTGCTGGCGGCCACGAACTCGGTCACAGCGGTGCAGTACGCGTCGTCGAGACGCCGTTGCTCCTTGACGAGGGCGGTCACGGCCAGGCGCAGCAGCCGGTCCTCGCCGCACACGTCGTCCGGGTCGGCGAGGCGCAGTGGGGTCGTCACTAGCGGGGTGCCTTTCGGGAGAAGGAGTCTAGGGGGAGCGGGGCAGCCGGGCGTGCGGCTGCGGCAGATGCCGACTGTGAGGTCCGCGCGAGGAAGCGGGGCGACCGAGCGAGGGCGGCCTGGGCGAGCGGGGCCTGGGCGGTGCGTTCGCGGCCGAGCCGGTGTACGGCAGTGTTGTAGACCTCGTTATGCAGCCGCGGGCCGACCGCGATGAGGAAGATCTCCCGTCGGTGCGCGGAGTTCGTCGGCGCTCGCCGTTCCTGGTAGACGATGCGCCAGGCGGCCTGGGGATCGACGTAGAGTTTGCGGCAGTCGGAGAGGTCCTGGCCGAACCAGTGGTGCAGCAGGGGTCCGCGCTGCTCGCCGTGGACGAGGTCCTGCAGGTGCAGCAGGACGAGATCCTGGATGTGCGCGGGCGCCTGGCGGAGGTCCTCGAGCGCCCGTGGATTGGCGGCGAACGCGAACCGGGCCTTCGGCGAGGTCACTCCTCGCCACCGGCCCGCGGCGCCGGCTCGGAGGCCGGCTTCGGGCCGTGCAGCAGCCGGTGCGAGGGCCGCTCGGGATCCGTGGTGCAGGCGGCGAACGGCCCGCTGGTGCTGCGGAGCTGGGCCAGCGTGTGGTCGAGGTGGTCACGGTGCCACACGGCAGGTCCTGCTGGCCCCGCCTCCGGATCGATGTGCTGCTGCCAGGCCAGCCACAGAGCGTGCAGCCGGGCCACGGCCTCGGGGTGCTGGTCCCACCACGGACACCAGGGGGCACTGGAGGTGACCTCGCGGCCGTAGACCGGCAGCAGGAGATCGTCCACCCAGTCGGTGAGGGCATCGAGTTCGGCCTCATACGCCTCTCCCTCCATCGCCAGGATGAACGGTGACTCGGCCCCCTGGGATCCGAGCCCGGGCGGCATGGGGAGCCGGGGCAGCGCGGGATCGACGCTCAGACGGTCCAGCAGGTCAGCCTGTGCACTGGACTGGTCGAGCAGCCTGCGCACGCTCGCGGACAGGTCGGCCAGATCGTGGTCGGGGACGCGGGTCGGCTCGGGTATCTCGAAGGGATGGTCGGCGGCTTCAGGCACGCGGACTCCAGACGGTGCACAGGGCGAACAGGGGGAGTACCGAGGGGACGAGGGGGGCGGCGTGCCGCACTCCGGTGCAGGTCGTGGCGCGGCGGCGGACGTGGAACGGGCAGCCACCGGGTCACTCTTCGGGGCCGGCCAGCACGTAGTCGTCCTGGCTGGTGCTCTTGGCGAGCACCTCGGTGAGCCGGTCGGAGGCGATCTGGGTGTAGTGCGCTGTCTTCTCGACGCCGATGAAGTCGTAGCCCTCCATCAGTGCAGCGACGCCGGTGGAGCCAGAGCCCATGCAGAAGTCGAGGATCGTGCCGCCCGGTGGCGCGATCTTGACGAGCTCCCGCATTACCGACACTGGCTTCTGCGTGATGTGCTGGCGGTCCTTGCGCGGCTGCGAAGCGCTGTAGAGGCCCGGAAGGTAGACGGGGTTTCGGGTGGCGTCCACCGGGCCCTTAGACGCCCAGTGGATGAACTCGCACTCCTGCTTGAACCTGCCCTTCTGCGGGCGGGTGGCCGGCTTGTGCCAGGCCATCGTCCCGCGCCACAGCCAGCCGGCCGCCTGTAGCGCGTCGCTCATCGCCGGGGCCTGACGCCAGTCGGTGAACAGTACGAGCGCACCCGAGGTCTTCGTCAGCCGGTACGCCTCGGTAAGGATCTGCGTGAGCCAGAACGTGAACGACCGCTGGTCCATGTTCTCGCCGGGGAAGTCGGCGAGCTGGTGCTCGGCTGCAGCACTCGTGTACTTCTGCCGCGCCGTACGCGAGGTGCGCTCCGTCGCCGTCCGTCCGCCGCTGTTGTACGGCGGATCGGTGATGACGGCGTCCACGCAGTCATCGGGAAGTGAGGCGAGCACCGTCAGCGCATCACCCTGATGCAGGGAAAAGGGCATAAAAAGCCTTCCAATGGCGGGGGATTCACTTCGGTCGATTGGCTCCCCATTCGGCGCTTCGCAACGCGACAGTGCGCTTCGAAAAGGGGTTTGCGGGCTGTTGTGCTCGACCGAGGGAGCAGGACCGTACAACAAAACCCAGCCGTCGGGTTCCGAATGATGTTCCGGCCTCGGAAACCCCGAAATCAAGCCTTGATCATTTATTCGGAACGTAACGGCAGGGTCTTGGCCTACAGTCCTCCCCACACCCCGACGGAACGACGTCGATGCAGGTCGCAGCGTCATTCTTCGTCAAGCCGCACTGATCCCCGGGAAGAAGACGGAATTCCTTCATGCAGTCAGGAGCCGTCGAAATGAAGAACCGTCCGGTCCTGCAGAGCTGCAACTCTGCAATGCCGTACCACAAACGATCCCCGCCCCTGCAAGTGTGGATGCCAACTCGCCGAACCAGCACCGGACCTTTCACGAGGGCACCCCGGGCGGCTTCACTCAACCTCTCTGGAGCACTGACATGGCTCACCCATGCCGAAACCCGGCTCCCCACCCCGCATCCGTGGATAACTCCGCTGTCGGCAGGCGGCAGTGAAGGTCGCCGCCACAACGGTGGGCGCTGTGGTCCTCAGTCCCCTGCTGCTCGCCGGTACCGCCGCCGTCGCGGCCGCCACCAGCGGCGCCGCCCAACAGGAAGCGTGCTCGACCGCCAGCACCTCCGTCGATGCGGACGCCGTCGCCGACGCCGTCGCGAATATCCTCAACGGCAAGAAGGCAGACGCTGACATCGCGGTCGTCGGCCTGGACCTCCCAGACGAGCAGATACCCAATGCCAAGACGATCGTCGCGGCAGGCATCGCCATGAAGGTCCCCACTCGCGGCCAGATCGTCGCCCTCGCCACCGCGCTGCAGGAATCCCGCCTGCGCAACCTCGCCTACGGCGACCGCGACTCGCTCGGCCTGTTCCAGCAACGGCCTTCCCAGGGGTGGGGCACGGCCGAACAGGTCCGCGATCCGGTGTACGCGTCCCGGAAGTTCTACAAGGCGTTGCTGAAGGTGGATGGCTGGCAGCAGATGACGATCACCCAGGCAGCCCAGGCCGTCCAGAAGAGCGGCTACCCCGGCGCGTACGCCAAGTGGGAGAACATCGCCCGCGCCCTACAGAAGGCGATCGCCAAGGTCCTGCCTCAGGGAAGCGCGTTCGAGACGACTAACGACGATGATGAATCCAACGCCGTCTCTCTGCAGACCGGTTGCGACGACGACACCACCGACTTCGGCACCATCCCCGCCGGCGCCCTGCCCCAGGGCTACGAGATCCCCAAAGGCGCGCCGAAGAAGGTCCAACTCGCCATCCGCTGGGGCCTGACCCAACTGAATACCCCCTATCAGTGGGGCGGCGACTGCACCGATGCCGACGGCCCCGACCCGATGAAGCGCTGCGACTGCTCCTCGCTGATGCAGCAGAGCTACGCCTCCGCCAAGGTCAAGCTGTCCCGCACCACATACACGCAGGTCAACGAGGGTAAGAAGGTCTCGGTCAACGCCCTCAAGCCCGGCGATCTGCTGTTCACTGAGGGAAGCGCCAGCGCCCCGGAACACGTCGGGATGTACATCGGGCGCGGACTCGTACTGCACGCGCCGCACACCGGCGATGTCGTCCGCGTGGTCCCCCTCGCGGATTGGAAGCCACGGGTCCTCGCTGCCCGCCGCATCGTTAACTGACGCCGTCCAAAGGCCTGTTCAACGAGGTCAAATCCTCGTCCCCTCGTTCCTCTCGTCTTCCCGCACGCCGACTCGGCGTGCCCGCAAGGAGTCCCCCTTTGCACCTGCTCGACACCGTGCAGTACCTGGCCTTCGACCCAGGAATCTCGCCTAGGGGCGGCGGCCTACCAGGCCTGTCCGTCCTGAAGAACGTCATCTCCTCGATCAACCTCTTCGCCATCATCGCCGTGGTCGGAGCCCTTGCTGTCTCCCTCGGCGTCTGGGCCTGGGGCCACTTCACCGGCGGCCACTCCGCGGAGAGCAAGGGCAAGCAGGGCGCCGTCGTCTCCGCCGGTGCCGCCCTCGGCCTCGGCGCCGCCAACGGGATCGTGATGTTCTTCTCCAACCTGGGGTCGCAGGTCCACTGATGGAACGGTTCCCGACCGGCCCCAGGCACCGCCGCACGACCAGCCGGTCGACCGGCTGGCGCGTTGCCGTCGCCACTGTCGTCGTTGCTGTCCTGACCGCGATCGCCGGCATCGTCGCCTACGTCACCGGCCGCAGCAGTCAGCCCACCACGGCCAGCACCGCGGCATCGGTCAGCCCGTCCCTGCCCGCGGTCGACCCCTCGCCCAGCGAGAGCGCCGTGAAGGACAACGCGGTGGCGTCCCCGCCGTCGACCAGCGACCCGGTCGTCTTCGCCAAGGCGGCGGCCAAGGTGCTGTGGACGTACGACACCCGCAACACCCCCACCCAGCAGGAGCAGCTCGCCGGGCTGAAGACGTGGATGACGCACGAGGAGAAGTACAACGACTTCCCCTCGGTCAGCGCCCAGATCCCCGACCCGGTCCTGTGGTCGCGGATGCGAGACCAGAAGCAGTACGCCACCGCCACCGTCGCCGCGGGGCACTACCCGCAGGCGTTCAAATCCGCGCTGGCCCAGGACCCTGCCGCGATCACCGAGGCGTACATCTACGTCGTCACCGTCATTGGCAAGCAGAAGATCGCCTGGCACAAGGGCGGCGGAGGGGCTGAATCCCGCTCCGTCACCCTGGCTGTCCAGTGCCGTCCGAAGACCGACTGCGCCCTGGCCGCCATCGCCCCGCGCGTCTACCCGTAACCCCGCACCCAGCAGAAGGGAGGGAACTCACTATGGGGTTTTGCGACTTCCCCGTTGCCAGCACCATCTGCGACACCGCCGACACCATCGACTTCGTCAGCGACCCTGGCGCGGCCATCACGGAAGGCATCGGCAACTGGATCGCCAAGTCCACCGGCGAACTGGCCGCCGCTGCAGCCGACTTGGCCGCCGAGGCGGTCGATACCACCACCCGCGTCGACCTGAACGCCGGATGGTTCCGCGACAACTATGAGCTGGTTCTGCCCATCGGCCTGGTGGTGATCGTGGGCACGTTCTGCCTCCAGCTCGTCCGCGCGGCCTTCAAACGCGACGGTCAGGCCCTGGCCCAGGCGTTCACCGGCACCATGATCGGTGTCCTGTTCGCTTTCTCCGCGATCGCGCTGACCACCGTCGCCATCGAGGTCGTCGACGCGCTCAGCGCGGGACTGTTCAAGGCTGCCAACTCCTCGATCTCGGACGCCGTACGGCGCATGGTCAGGGTCAGCCAAATCGGTTCGACGTCCGGACTGGGCTGGCTGGTACCGACCTTCGCCGCCATCGGATCGGCCATCGGCGCTTTCCTCTACTGGTGCGTCATGATGGTCCGCAAAGTCGGCATCCTGGTCATGGTCACCTTGGCCGTGTTCGCCGGCGCCGGCGGAGGCTGGGAGGTCGCCCGCCGCTGGCGGCGCGGCTGGATCGAGGCCACCGCCACGCTCGTGGTCAGCAAGCTGCTGATGACCATCGTCTTTATGCTCGGCGTCTCCGCCATGGGCAAGACCGAGTCCTCCGACGGGCTCGCCGCCCTCTCGGACGTCATGGCAGGCATCGTCATCATGATCCTGGTCCTGCTCTGCCCCTACGCGTGCTTCAAGTTCGTGCACTGGGCCGCGGAGGGCAGCGATGCCGAGACCTTGCACCGCGCTGGCGGCGCGGGTATGCAGCTCGCAGCCCGGCATGCGCAGAACACTTCCCGCAAGGCTGCTGCCATGGCCGCCACCGGAGGCACGGGTGGCGCGGCCGCCGGAGCAGGCGCGGCTTCCCCGCAGGGCCCGGCCTCGGTTCCGGGCCAAGGCACCAACGGTGTGATCTCCACTGATCCAACCAGCACCGGCTCCGACGGCGAACAGGAGGAAAAGGCCGCGCAGACGCCGACGACCACGGCGCAGCCACCAACCAGCTTCCGCTATCCCGGCACAGGTTCGGGAAGTCAGGAAGGCGTAGATGGCGGACAGCCGTTGATCACCAGGCCGGACACCACTGACCCCGCCGAGCAGACTGCCGGCCAGGGCTCGGCCGCCGCCGGCACCTGGGCCATCAGCCCCGGGCCCGCCCCGACCGTGCCCCCGCCGCAGGGCGGCACCGTCATCCAGCAGCCCACCAGCACCGGAC
>NZ_VJZE01000029.1 GCF_009377205.1 Streptomyces phyllanthi | reverse complement strand
GTCTCACCACCCCGCCCCTGAAGGAGCCGTCCCGAGGGGCCACCGCCCCACCGCGACGGGCCACCGCCCCACCGCGACGGGCTACCGCCCGGCCGCGGGCGCGCCCGGGACGCCCTTCGGGGCCGGGGCGGGCCCGTCGGCCAGGAAGGCGCCCCAGCCCTTCGCCGGGGCCTGGCCGACCTTGAGGGTGCGCAGCCGGTCAAGGACCTCGGGGTCCTGGGCGTCGAGCCAGTCGACGAGCTGCCGGAAGGAGACACAGCGCACCTCGCTCCTGGTGCAGACCCTCTCGATGGTCTGCTCGACGGCACGCATGTAGGCGCCGCCGTTCCAGGACTCGAAGTGGTTACCGATGATCAGGGGCGCGCGGTTGCCCCGGTAGGCGCGCTCGAAGCCGTGGAGCAGGCCGTCACGGAACTGATCGCCCCAGTGCCGGTGCATGGCCGGGGCGCCGGCGCGTGCCCCGGACTGGTTCACGTAGAAGTTGTAGTCCATCGTCAGCGTCTCGAACGCGCGGCCGGGGACGGGGACCAGTTGCATCGGGATGTCCCACAGGCCCTCGGTCTTCCTGGGCCAGACCTGGCTGCCGACACCGCTGGTGTCGTAGCGGAAGCCCAGGTCCCGGGCGGCCCGCATGAAGTTCTGCTGCCCCTCCAGGCAGGGCGTGCGGGCGCCGATCAGCTCCTTGTCGTAGTCGAAGGGCAGCGGCACCCCCTCTCGCGCACCCGTGTTGGTCTTCCAGGACTTGAGGAACGCCTTCGCCTGGTCGATCTCGCTCTTCCACTCCTCGACCGACCACTCCCCCACCCCGCCACCGGAACCGCAGAAGTGGCCGTTGAAGTGGGTTCCGATCTCGTTGCCCTCCAGCCACGCGCCGCGCAACTGGGCCACTGTGTCCTTGATCCCCTGGATGTCGTTGAAGCCGATGTCCGAGCTGCCCGGCGCGTGCCGCGGCGGCAGGTACAGCTCGCGCTTCTCCTCCGGCAGCATGTACACGCCGCTGAGGAAGTACGTCATCGTGGCGTTGTTGGCCCTGGCCACCTTGCGGAAGTGGGAGAACAGCCGCTGACCGTCCTCGCCGGCGCCGTCCCAGGAGAAGACGACGAACTGCGGCGGCTTCCGGCCGGGTTCCAGCCGCTGGGGCCTGGGCCGGCGGGGCTGGGGGCCCGTGTCCGCGGTGGAGCCGTCACCGATCAGGCGTACGGCGCTCCTGGGCGCCGGAGCCGGATCGGTCTTCTTCGCTCCCGGCGCACCTTCCTTGGAACCGGTGTCGCCGATCCAACCGGCCTCCGAGCAACCTGTGAGCGCCGAGGCGCAGGCCACGGCGAGTGCGACCACCGCGACGATCCTCCGGGCGGCGACCATCGTCGGCCCACCTTCTTCCTTCAGTGAGGGCAACGCTGACGAGGAAGCACTGCGGCACCGCGTGAAGAAGGGCACTGACCTCCTCGGAGCGGACAAGGTCGCACGGCCCGAGCGAGCCAGTTCATATGACAAGCCGAAGAGAATGTTCATTCACTCGACGGGGTGATCCATTCACCCATTTGCCCCTTTAGTCATCGTTTGTTCTTTACTCTGCATTACGATTCATTTACTGAGTGTTGAGAAATCCCGCCGCTGTACGCCGTGCCCCACGGCCGCGACCCGCCCTCGCACGAGTGCGGGGACCCCCTGATCCGCGACCGCGCAGCCCCGGAGGAGACGGGAACCATGTCAACCTGCACCCCCACTCGCATCGAAGACCCCAGCCGGTCACACCACGCCCACGCGCCCCACAGCCCACCGCCGGCACCGCGCCGACGGCTCCGCATCGCGAGCGCCGACATCTCCGCCTCGCTCGCCGTCTTCCTGATCGCCCTGCCCCTGTCCCTCGGGATCGCCCTCGCCACCGGCGCGCCCCTCCAGGCCGGACTCGTCGCCGCCGCCGTCGGCGGCCTCGTCGCCGGACGCCTCGGCGGTTCGCCGCTCCAGGTCAGCGGTCCCGCCGCCGGGCTCACCGTCGTCACCGCCGAGCTCATCCAGCGGTACGGCTGGCGGACCACCTGCGCGATCACGGTCCTGGCAGGAGTTACCCAACTCGGCCTGGGATGCCTGCGCGTGGCCCGTACGGCGCTCGCCGTCAGCCCCGCGATCGTGCACGGCATGCTCGCCGGTATCGGCGTGACCATCGCCGTCGCCCAGCTGCAGATCGTGCTCGGCGGCACCCCGCGGAGCGCCGTTCTGGACAATCTCCGCGCCCTGCCCGCCCAGTTGGCGGACCTGCGTCCAGCCGCCGTGTCGATGAGCGTGCTGACGCTGGCCCTGCTGTTCGCATGGCCGAGGCTCCCCGGGCGCTTCGGCCGGGCACTGCGCAAGGGCCCGGCCGCGCTCGTCGCCGTCACCGCGGCCACCGGGGTCGCCTCCCTGACCGGGCTGAGCCTGCCGAAGGTCGATCTGCCGTCCTGGAGCAGCCACGCCCTGGCCGGTATGCCCGAAGGCCCGGTGCTCGGCCTGGCCGCCGCTGTCCTCACCATCACGCTGGTCTGCAGCGTGCAGTCGCTGCTCGGCGCCGTCGCCGTGGACAAGCTGGCGGCGGGGCGGCCGGGCGCGGTGCGCTCCGACCTCGACCGGGAGCTGCTCGGGCAGGGCTCGGCCAACATCGTCTCCGGGGCACTCGGCGGACTGCCGATCGCCGGAGTCGCCGTCCGGAGTTCGGCGAACGTGCAGTCCGGCGCCGTGAGCCGGGACTCCACGATGCTGCACGGCGTTTGGGTGGTGGTAGCCGCGCTGCTGATGGTCCCGGTCCTCGAGCTGATCCCCCTCGCGTCGCTCGCCGCCCTGGTGATGGCCGTCGGCATCCAGATGGTTTCCCTGAACCACATCCGCACGGTCACCCGCCACCGTGAGGCCCTGGTGTACGCCGTCACCACGCTCGGCGTCGTCCTCCTTGGCGTCCTGGAGGGCGTGGCCCTGGGCGTGGCCGTGGCCGTCGGCCTCTCCCTGCACCGCCTCGCCCGCACCCGCATCACGCACACCGAGACAGAAGGAGTCCATTACGTCCATGTACGAGGCCAGTTGACGTTCCTCGCGGTGCCGCGGCTCAGCCGAGCGCTGCACGTCGTACCCCAAGGAGCCGATGTCATCGTGGAGCTGGACGGGTCGTTCATGGACCACGCGGCGTACGAGACGCTGCAGGACTGGCAGAACACGCACAGGGCGCAGGGCGGTTCCGTGGAGCTGACGGGACGCGCGGGCACCCGTATCGCAGAGCCGCAGGGCTCCTCGGGATGCCAGTGCCGCCCGTGGACGCCCTGGCGCAACCACCAGTGCGAGAGCCCGAACCCGACGCAGCCGGGCAACCGGCCGGGGGACGGGGCCGACGGCTCCGGCCGGCCCAGTGGGCACCAACTGGCACGCGGCATCAGCGCGTTCCAGCAGAACACCGCCCCGCTGGTGCGCGATGAGCTGGCCCGGCTGGCACGCGAGGGACAGCGGCCCGCACAGCTCTTCCTGACCTGCGCGGACTCACGGCTCGTCACATCGATGATCACCTCCAGCGGCCCCGGCGACCTCTTCGTCGTCCGCAACGTGGGAAACCTGGTCCCCCTGCCCGGCGAGGAAAGCGGGGACGACTCCGTGTCGGCGGCGATCGAGTACGCGGTGGACGTGCTGAAGGTGCGCTCCATCACGGTGTGCGGCCACTCCGGCTGCGGGGCGATGCAGGCGCTGCTGAACACGGAGCCCGGCGGTGCCCGCACTCCGCTCAAGCGGTGGCTGCGCCACGGGCTGCCGAGCCTGGAGCGCGCGATGAACAAGAACCGGCCCGGTGCGCGGCTGGCCGGGCGGTCACCGGCCGACGCGGTCGAGCAGCTCTGTCTGACCAACGTGGTCCAGCAGTTGGAGCACCTCCGGGCACACGAGTCCGTTGCGCGGGCCCTGCGGGAAGGGGCGCTGGAGCTCCACGGGATGTACTTCCACGTGGGCGAGGCACAGGCGTACCTGCTGACCGGCGGCGACGGGACGGAGGTGTTCGATCACGTGGACGCGTTCCACAGAGCGGGTGCGGTGGAGGGCGTGTACAGCTCCGCGTGACCGTGGGAGGAGGAGCGGGGCGCGTGAACCCTGGACGCGCCCCGTCCGTGAGCATGAGTGGGCCCGGCAGCGGAGCCGCCCGCCCACAGGTCTAAACCAATTGTCCGACGACCCTTGTCATCAGGGGTCCCGGTCTGATGAGCTGTGGCCCGGGACACAACGGACACCCTGGGAAAGGGAGATGTCGTGAGCAACGAATCCTTGGCCAACCTGCTCAAGGAAGAACGCAGGTTCGCACCCCCCGCCGACCTGGCCGCGAACGCCAACGTCACCGCGGAGGCGTATGAGCAGGCCAAGGCTGACAGGCTCGGCTTCTGGGCCGAGCAGGCCCGCCGGCTGACCTGGGCCAAGGAGCCGAGCGAGACCCTGGACTGGTCGAACCCGCCGTTCGCGAAGTGGTTCAAGGACGGCAAGCTCAACGTGGCGTACAACTGCGTGGACCGGCATGTCGAGGCCGGGTACGGCGACCGGGTCGCCATCCACTTCGAGGGCGAGCCCGGCGACAGCCGCGCCGTCACCTACGCCGAGCTGAAGGACGAGGTCTCCAAGGCCGCCAACGCCCTGCTGGAGCTGGGAGTCCAGGCCGGCGACCGGGTCGCCGTCTATATGCCGATGATTCCCGAGACCGCGGTCGCGATGCTCGCCTGCGCCCGGATCGGCGCCGCGCACTCCGTCGTCTTCGGCGGTTTCTCCGCGGACGCGCTCGCGACCCGCATCCAGGACGCCGACGCCAAGGTCGTCATCACCTCCGACGGCGGCTACCGGCGCGGCAAGCCGTCCGCGCTCAAGCCCGCGGTCGACGACGCCGTCGCGCGCGTGGACAACGTGGAGCATGTCCTCGTCGTCCGCCGCACGGGCCAGGACGTCGCCTGGACCGAGGGCCGCGACGTGTGGTGGCACGAGATCGTGGAGCGGCAGTCCGCCGAGCACACTCCCGAGGCGTTCGACGCCGAGCACCCGCTGTTCATCCTCTACACCTCGGGCACCACGGGTAAGCCGAAGGGCATCCTGCACACCTCCGGCGGCTACCTCACGCAGGCGTCGTACACCCACCACGCCGTCTTCGACCTCAAGCCCGAGACCGACGTGTACTGGTGCACGGCCGACGTCGGCTGGGTGACCGGCCACTCGTACATCGTGTACGGGCCCCTGGCGAACGGCGCGACGCAGGTCATGTACGAGGGCACCCCGGACACCCCGCACCAGGGCCGCTTCTGGGAGATCGTGCAAAAGTACGGCGTCACGATCCTCTACACCGCTCCGACCGCCATCCGGACGTTCATGAAGTGGGGCGACGACATCCCCGCGAAGTTCGACCTGTCGAGCCTGCGCGTCCTGGGCTCGGTCGGTGAGCCGATCAACCCCGAGGCGTGGATCTGGTACCGGAAGCACATCGGCGGGGACAGGACGCCGATCGTGGACACCTGGTGGCAGACCGAGACCGGCTCGATGATGATCTCGCCGCTGCCCGGCGTGACGGAGACCAAGCCGGGCTCCGCGCAGACGCCGCTGCCGGGCATCTCCGCGACGGTCGTCGACGACGAGGCGAACGAGGTGCCGAACGGCGGCGGTGGCTATCTGGTCCTCACCGAGCCGTGGCCGTCGATGCTGCGCACCATCTGGGGCGACGACCAGCGGTTCATCGACACCTACTGGTCGCGCTTCGAGGGCAAGTACTTCGCCGGTGACGGCGCCAAGAAGGACGACGACGGGGACATCTGGCTCCTCGGTCGTGTCGACGACGTCATGCTCGTGTCCGGCCACAACATCTCGACCACCGAGGTGGAGTCGGCGCTCGTGTCGCACCCGTCGGTCGCGGAGGCGGCCGTGGTCGGCGCGGCCGACGAGACCACCGGACAGGCGATCGTCGCGTTCGTCATCCTGCGCGGCACGGCCAACGCCGAGGACGAGAACCTCATCGCCGATCTGCGCAACCACGTCGGCACGACCCTCGGCCCCATCGCCAAGCCGAAGCGGATCCTGCCGGTCGCGGAGCTGCCCAAGACCCGCTCCGGGAAGATCATGCGGCGCCTGCTGCGTGACGTGGCGGAGAACCGGCAGCTCGGCGATGTGACGACGCTGACGGACTCGACGGTGATGGACCTGATCCAGGCGAAGCTGCCCGCGGCGCCGAGCGAGGACTGAGTACGTTCGCGGGTTCCGCATGCGCATGGTCCGCGGAAGGGGCGTCCGGCAGCATCGCCGGGCGCCCCTTCCGTCCGTCCCACGAAGGTCTTCGGTTGCCCCTGCCACACCTTAGGTAAGCTAAGGAACACATCAACAACGCGAGAAGACCCTCAAGGTGCGCCGGGAAGTCTGGTCGGCATGCGCTACGCCCTGCCCACCGACCGGAGGTCCCCACATGTCCGCCCCCCGCGCCACCCCCGGCACCCGCAAGTTCCTCGGACGGCTGTCGCTGCCCGAGCGGACCTTCGTCGCGGACGCGCTGCGGACGGAGACGGTCGGCGGGGTGCTGCTCCTCGTGGCGGCGATCACCGCACTGATCTGGGCGAACGTGCCCGCCCTGCACGACAGTTACGAGACCGTGCGGGAGTTCCATCTGGGGCCCGGGGCACTGGGGCTCAACCTCTCCATCGAGCACTGGGCGGCCGACGGACTGCTCGCGATCTTCTTCTTCGTCGCGGGCATCGAGCTCAAGCGCGAGATGGTGGCCGGGGACCTGCGGGACCCGAGAGCGGCCCTGCTCCCCGTCGCCGCCGCGCTCTGCGGCATGGCCGTGCCCGCGCTCGTCTACACGCTCACCAACCTCATGGGCGGCGGCTCACTCGCCGGCTGGGCCGTGCCCACCGCCACCGACATCGCCTTCGCACTGGCCGTCCTCGCCGTCATCGGGACCTCGCTGCCCTCCGCCCTGCGCGCCTTCCTGCTCACACTCGCCGTCGTCGACGACCTGTTCGCCATCCTGATCATCGCCGTCTTCTTCACCGACGGCCTGAACTTCGCCGCACTCGGCGGCGCCTTCGCGGGCCTCCTCGTGTTCTGGCTGCTGCTCAGAAAGGGCGTACGCGGCTGGTATGTGTACGTCCCGCTCGCGCTCGTCATCTGGGCGCTGATGTACAACAGCGGCATCCACGCCACGATCGCCGGCGTCGCGATGGGCCTGATGCTGCGCTGCACGACGCACGAGGGCGAGACCCGCTCCCCCGGCGAACACATCGAGCACCTCGTCCGGCCCCTGTCGGCAGGTCTCGCCGTACCGCTGTTCGCGCTGTTCAGCGCGGGTGTCGCGGTCTCCGGCGGCGCGCTCGGCGAAGTGTTCACCAGGCCCGAGACCCTGGGCGTCGTCCTCGGACTCGTCGTCGGCAAGGTGCTGGGCATCTTCGGCGGCACCTGGCTGACGGCCCGCTTCACCAGGGCCTCGCTCAGTGAGGACCTCTCCTGGCCCGACGTCTTCGCGGTCGCCTCCCTCGCGGGCATCGGCTTCACCGTCTCGCTGCTCATCGGCGAACTCGCCTTCGAGGGCGAGCGGGTACTCACCGACCAGGTCAAGGCTGCCGTTCTCACCGGCTCGCTGATCGCGGCCCTGCTGTCGACCGTGCTGCTGAAGGTACGGAACGCCAAGTACCGCGCCCTGTACGAGGCGGAGGAGCGCGACGAGGACCTCGACGGCATCCCCGACATCTACGAGCAGGACAACCCCGAGTACCACCTGCGCATGGCCGAGATCTACGAGCGCAAGGCCGCCGAGCACCGGAGGCTTGCCGAAGTGACGGGCAGGGCAAGCGAGGGGAACGACGGTCCGGCATGATCTGACGGGACCACACAAACCGCAAGCAGAAAGAGGGAGACTCAGATGAGCTCACCCGACGGCGGCCCGGTCGGTGCCGAACGCAGCATCGGCCAGCTGTTCGCCACGGCGACCGCCGAGATGTCCGCGCTCGTGCACGACGAGATCGCGCTGGCCAAGGCGCAGCTCAGGCGGGACGTCAAGCGCGGTGCGGTCGGCGGCGGGGCGTTCGCGGCAGCCGGCGCGGTGCTGATCTTCTCCCTGCCCATGCTGAACTTCGCCCTCGCGTACGGCATCCGGACCTGGAGCGACTGGAACCTGGCCGTCTGCTTCCTGCTGTCCTTCGCGGCGAACGTGCTGATCGCCGGGCTCCTCGCGCTGGTCGGGGTGCTCTTCGCGAAGAAGGCCAAGAACGGAAGGGGCGCGCAGAAGACCGCCTCCTCCATGAAGGAGAGCGCGGGCGTCCTGCAGAACGCCAAGCCGCACCCCCGTCGGCCCAGCCCGGCCGACGGCCCCGTCGAGGCTGTGGCACGCTCATCCTCATGACGGACCCCGCCACACCTTCCGACACACCGGCGCCATCGGCGCCTTCCGACTCCCCGGCGTCCACGGCCGCCACGCCCCCTCCGGCCTCCGCAGCGCCGCCGGGTTCCGTGCCGGGTTCCGTCGCTCAGCCCGCGTCGGTCGTACGGCTCGACGTGCCCGGCGCGAAGGACGTGACCCACCGGGACGTCGCAGCCAACGGTGCGCGCTTCCACATCGCCGAACTCGGTGACGGTCCCCTGGTCCTGCTGCTGCACGGCTTCCCGCAGTTCTGGTGGACATGGCGGCACCAGATGGTCGCCCTCGCCGACGCCGGCTACCGGGCCGTGGCGATGGACCTGCGGGGCGTCGGCGGCAGCGACCGTACGCCCCGGGGCTACGACCCCGCCAACCTCGCCCTCGACATCACCGGCGTCGTACGGTCGCTCGGCGAGCCCGACGCCGCGCTCGTGGGTCATGACCTGGGCGGGTACCTGGCGTGGACGGCGGCCGTGATGCGCCCCAAGCTCGTACGGCGGCTCGCGGTCGCATCGATGCCGCACCCCAGGCGCTGGCGGTCGGCCATGCTGCGGGACGCCAAGCAGACGGCCGCCGGCTCCTACATCTGGGGGTTCCAGCGGCCCTGGATCCCCGAGCGGCAGCTCACCGCCGACGACGGAGCCCTGGTGGGCCGTCTGGTACGGGACTGGTCGGGACCGCGGCCGCCGGACGACGAGGCCGTGGAGGCGTACCAGCGCGCGATGTGCATCCCGTCGACGGCACACTGCTCGATCGAGCCGTACCGCTGGATGGTGCGCTCGCTGGCCCGCCCGGACGGCATCCAGTTCAACCGCCGTATGAAGCGCCCGGTCCGTGTGCCCACCCTGCATCTGCACGGCTCACTCGACCCGGTGATGCGCACCCGCAGCGCGGCCGGATCCGGGGAGTACGTCGAGGCCCCGTACCGCTGGCGCCTGTTCGACGGGCTGGGGCACTTCCCTCACGAGGAGGACCCGGTCGCGTTCTCGACCGAGCTGGTCAGCTGGCTGAAGGATCCCGAACCCGACCGGTGACCGCTCCGATACGCCCGGCGCCCGAACGCGAACACCTGTGCCATGAACGGCCCATGCCTGGCGCATAGGCCAATTGGAGGCCTCGGGGGCGGTTATCGACCTTGGGGCAGGGGCAGAGGTCGGGGTATGGGCTGGACGCACGACTACAGTGACGTAGCACGCAACCGCCGCTCGACCGCGGGCCTGAACTCCCACCAGAGGGGTACGCCGCAGGTTCCGGGCACAGAGGACCCCAGGCTGGGCATCCCGCGCATTCTGCGCCGCAGGGCCCGCTGGGTCTCGGCGCGGCTGCGCCACCCGCGCGCCTGACCGTCGTGTCGCCGGCTCCCCTCTGACCGATCGATGGATTGGTCAGTTGGTCGACGGACTGCCCGGTCGCCGAACAGAGTGCCCGGTCGCCGACGGGGGTCTGTGCGCCCCTGATCCGCCGGACGGCCACCTAGAGCGCGCAGCTGTCGCTGTCCACCTGCTGGTTGGCGGTGCGCCCCTTGGTGATGTCCTCCTGGATCTCGTCCACGGTGAGCGCGTACCCGGTGTCCGGGTCGTCGAGGGACTTGGCGAAGACCACGCCGTACACCTTGCCGTCGGGCGTGAGCAGCGGGCCGCCGGAGTTGCCCTGGCGGACGGTCGCGTAGAGCGAGTACACGTCGCGGTGGACGGTGCCGCGGTGGTAGATGTCCGGGCCGTTGGCCGTGATGCGGTCGCGCACGCGCGCGGAGCGCACGTCGTACGCCCCGTTCTCCGGGAAGCCCGCCACGATCGCGCCGTCGCCGCTGGCCGCGTCCGAGTTCGTGAACTTGAGCACCGGCGCGTTCAGGCTCGGCACATCCAGTACGGCGATGTCGCGCTCCCAGTCGTAGAGGACGACCGTGGCGTCGTACTTGCGGCCCTCGCCCCCGATCTGGACGGTGGGCTCGTCGATGCCGCCCACCACGTGCGCGTTGGTCATCACACGGCGCTGGCCGAAGACGAACCCGGTGCCTTCGAGGACCTTTCCGCAGCTCTCGGCGGTGCCCATGACCTTGACGATGGACCCCTTGGCACGCTGCGCGACGACGCTCTTCGCCAGCTTCGGGTCGGGCGGCGGGACATTGGTGATCTGCTCGTTCGCGAAGGGGCTGAAGACCTGCGGGAAGCCGTTCTGCGCGAGGACCGAGGAGAAGTCCGCGAACCATGTGGCCGCCTGGTCCGGCAGGGCGCGGGACACGCCCTGCAGCACCTTGGAGCTGCGCACCTCCTTGCCGAGCGTCGGCAGCGTCGTCCCCGCGAGCGCGGAACCGATCAGCCAGGCGACCAGGAGCATCGCCACCACGTTGACGAGGGCACCACCGGTGGCGTCGAGGGCGCGGGCCGGGGACCAGGTGATGTACCGGCGCAGTCTGTTCCCCAGGTGTGTGGTGAAGGCCTGCCCCACGGAGGCGCAGACGATGACGACGATCACCGCGACGACGGCGGCGGTCGTGCTCACCTCCGCACTGTCGGTGAGCGCGTCCCAGACGACGGGAAGCAGATAGACCGCGACGAGACCGCCGCCCAGGAAACCGATCACCGACAGGATGCCGACGACGAAGCCCTGGCGATAGCCCACGATCGCGAACCACACCGCGGCGACCAGCAACAGGATGTCCAGCACGTTCACTGCTTCTAGCCTCGCCTCATCGCCTTGCGGTCGCCGATCCCCTGCCGAAGGGCGGACCCGCCGCACAGCGGCGCACGGACGCGTCGTCCCCCGTAAGCACACAACACGGGTGCCACCCTGTCATGAGCGCCAGTCGAGCGGGACCTGCTTCTCACGGTCCCAAGGTCGCTCCCAGCCCGCGAAGTGCAACAGACGGTCGATGATCCCGGCTGTAAAACCCCACACCAGGGCGGATTCGACCAGAAATGCCGGACCTCTGTGGCCGCTGGGGTGGACGGTGGTGGCGCGGTTGGCGGGGTCCGTGAGATCCGCCACGGGGACGGTGAAGACACGGGCCGTCTCGTTCGGATCGACGACACCCACCGGGCTCGGCTCGCGCCACCAGCCCAGCACGGGGGTGACCACGAACCCGCTCACCGGAATGTAGAGCTTGGGCAGCACACCGAAGAGCTGGACGCCGCCCGGATCGAGCCCGGTCTCCTCCTCGGCCTCGCGGAGAGCGGCCCGCAGCGGCCCGTCGGCCTGCGGATCGCCGTCCTCGGGGTCGAGGGCGCCGCCGGGGAAGGACGGCTGCCCGGCATGCGACCGCAGGGAACTCGCCCGCTCCATGAGCAGCAGCTCGGGTCCCCGCTCGCCCTCGCCGAACAGGACGAGCACGGCGGACTGCCGCCCCGCGCCGTTCGCCGGCGGGAGGAATCGGCTCAGCTGCGGCGGCTCCACCATCTCCACGGCGTGCACCACCGGATCAAGCCAGCCGGGCAGGCCCTCCTTGCTCAGCACCAGTCGCCCGTGGTGCGTGTTGCTCGCGTGCGTCATCGCCACCCCCGTCGTTCTGCCGATCCCAACGCACACGTCACCGCGGATCGTTCCGCGGGTCCCTCGTGCGGGTGTCCTGCCGTACGGGCCTCGACGGCGGGCGCGCGGCCTCCGGTGGAGTGCCGGGTGCGGGCAGGGCCCGCCGGGCGTCCCGTACGGCATCCCCGCCGTGCGGCCGCCGTCACGCGGCCCCCAGTGGGGGTGCCGGGATACCGCCCGCGTCCAGGTACGACTGAGGCGGCTTGAGGCGCTGGCCCGGGAAACCGCCCTTCTCGTACTTCAGGAGCTTCTTCGCCTTCTCCGGGTCGGTCTCGCCCTCGCCGAACGCCGGGCAGAGCGGGGCGATGGGGCAGGCACCGCACGCGGGCTTGCGGGCGTGGCAGATACGGCGGCCGTGGAAGATCACATGGTGCGAGAGCATCGTCCACTCGCTCTTGGGGAAGAGCGCGCCGACGGCCGCCTCGATCTTGTCCGGGTCGGTCTGGTCGGTCCACCTCCAGCGCCGTACCAGCCGCTGGAAGTGCGTGTCCACGGTGATCCCGGGCCGCCCGAAGGCGTTGCCGAGCACCACGAAAGCGGTCTTGCGGCCGACGCCGGGCAGCTTGACCAGGTCCTCCAGCCGTCCGGGGACCTCGCCGCCGAACTCCTCCACCAGGGCCTTGGACAGTCCCATGACCGACTTGGTCTTGGCCCGGAAGAAACCGCACGGCCGCAGGATCTCCTCGACCTCCTCGGGGTCGGCCGCGGCCAGGTCCTCGGGCGTCGGGTACTTCGCGAAGAGCGCCGGCGTCGTCTGGTTCACCCGCAGGTCCGTGGTCTGGGCGGACAGGACCGTGGCCACGACCAGCTGGAACGGGTTCTCGAAGTCCAGCTCCGGGTGCGCGTACGGGTACACCTCGGCGAGCTCGCGGTTGATACGGCGGGCGCGGCGGACGAGGGCCGTGCGGGACTCCTCCTTGGGGGGCTTCACGGCCGCGGTCCGGGCGCCCGGTACGTCCTTGCCGTCCTTGCCGGGGGCGGCGGTGGCCTTCTTCGACGGAGCAGCCTTCTTCACGGCGCGCCCCGGCGTGCTCCTCGCCGACGCGCTCTTCGCCGGGGCCTTCCTCCCGGCTCTCCTGGCGGTCGGCCCGGCAGCCTCGTCCGGGGCGGCGGCCTCCGCGGCCGCCGTCGCCTTGACCGCCTTTGCCGTTTTCTTCGCCTCCGCAGGGACCTGTTCGCCCACAGCGGAATCGCGACGTACAACCACCCGTCCAGCTCCCTTGGCCTGTGCTCTCACCGGCGATTTGGACACCCGGCCAGCCTAGAGCCCGCCACCGACATCCGCCCCGGCCCCATAAGATCGGCTGCCAATTGGACCCCTGCCGAGTACCCCGCCACCCCTGTACGGCATCCTTGTGACAGATCACACTGTTTGGACCGTCCGGCAAAATGGGGAGCACGGTCCCCTGGTACCACGGGGAGCAAGATCCCCTGAGCAGGTCGACAAGGAGAAACTCGTGGACGACGTTCTGCGGCGCAATCCGCTCTTCGCGGCGCTCGACGACGAGCAGGCCGCGGAGCTCCGCGCCTCCATGAGTGAGGTGACCCTCGCGCGTGGTGACGCCCTGTTCCATGAGGGCGACCCCGGTGACCGCCTGTACGTGGTCACGGAGGGCAAGGTCAAGCTCCACCGCACGTCCCCCGACGGCCGGGAGAACATGCTGGCCGTCGTCGGCCCCGGCGAACTCATCGGCGAGCTGTCGCTCTTCGACCCGGGTCCGCGTACGGCCACGGCCACCGCACTCACCGAGGTCAAGCTGCTCGGCCTGGGCCACGGCGACCTCCAGCCCTGGCTGAACGCCCGCCCGGAGGTGGCCGGCGCCCTGCTGCGCGCCGTCGCCCGCCGACTGCGCAAGACCAACGACCAGATGTCCGACCTGGTCTTCTCGGACGTCCCCGGCCGTGTGGCCCGGGCGCTCCTGGATCTGTCCCGCCGTTTCGGCGTGCAGTCCGAGGAGGGCATCCATGTCGTGCACGACCTCACGCAGGAGGAGCTCGCCCAGCTCGTCGGCGCCTCCCGCGAGACGGTCAACAAGGCCCTCGCCGACTTCGCGGGCCGCGGCTGGCTCCGCCTGGAGGCCCGCGCGGTGATCCTCCTGGACGTCGAGCGCCTCGCCAAGCGCTCACGCTGACCTCAGGCACACCAACGGGGTTCCGCCTCCTCGGAGGACGGGACCCCGTTCCAGTTCGCGGCCAACCCCGCCCCAGCCCCAGCCGCTACTGCGGCAGGCGACGCGATGGGCGCCCCTGCTCGAAGAGTTTGGGGGAGTGCGTGCCAGGTCCTGCGACGCCGGGATGATCCAGCCGAAGGGCCTAGATGAGCCCGTGCTCCCGCAGATAGTCCAGCTGCGCCCGTACCGACAGCTCGGCCGCCGGCCACAGGGACCGGTCCACGTCCGCGTACACGTGGGCCACGATCTCGCCCGCCGTGCGGTAGCCGTTCTCGACCGCCGTCTCGACCTGCGCGAGCCTGTTGGCACGGTGGGCGAGGTAGAACTCGACGGCGCCCTGGGCGTCGTCCAGAACGGGACCGTGGCCGGGGAGGACGGTGTGGACGCCGTCGTCGACCGTCAGTGACCTGAGGCGCCGGAGGGAGTCGAGATAGTCCCCGAGACGGCCGTCGGGGTGGGCCACGACCGTCGTTCCTCGCCCCAGGATGGTGTCACCCGTCAGGACCGCCTGATCGGCCGGGAGATGGAAGCACAGCGAGTCGGCGGTGTGCCCGGGGGTGCGCACGACCCGCAGCTCCAGCCCGCCGAGCACCACCACGTCACCCGCGCCGAGCCCCTCGTCCCCGAGCCGCAGCGCCGGATCCAGGGCGCGCACCTTGGTCCCCGTGAGCTCGGCGAACCGTGTCGCGCCCTCCGCGTGGTCGGGGTGGCCGTGCGTGAGGAGGGTGAGCGCTATCCGCTTCCCTGCCTTCTCCGCCGTGTCGACGACGTTGCGCAGATGCCCGTCGTCCAGCGGCCCGGGGTCGACGACCACCGCCGACTCGGAGTCGGGCTCGGACAGGATCCAGGTGTTCGTGCCGTCGAGGGTCATCGCGGACGCGTTGGGCGCGAGCACGTTGACGGCACGCGCGGTGGCGGGACCGGTGACGACCCCGCCCCGCGGCTGGCCGGGAAGCGCGGCGGCGTCCGTCATACGAGGGCACCTTCCAGGACGTTGCTCATACGGGGGTACCTTCCAAGGCGTTGCTCGTGGCGGGCACGTTATGGGGCGTCCTCATGCGAGGACACCTTCCCAAGCGTGGCTCATGCCGGGGCGTCCCCCGCACGGATGTGTTTGGTGAACTCGTCGTGACCGGGCCAGGAGAGGACGATCTCGCCGTCCTCCAGTCGGGCCTGGGCGAGGACCGGCTCCAGGTCTCGCCCGGGCGCGGCGGCCAGTACGTCCCCGGCCGTGGCGTACGGGACGAGCTGGCGCAGGGTCGCGATGGTCGGCGGCATCATCAGCAGCTCGCCCTTGTCGTACCCCTCGGCCGCGTCCCGGGGGCGGATCCACACGGTGCGGTCGGCCTCCGTGGAGGCGTTGCGCGTGCGCTGGCCCTCCGGGAGGGCGGCCACGAAGAACCAGGTGTCGTAGCGGCGCGGCTCGAACTCCGGGGTGATCCACCGGGTCCAGACGCCCAGGAGATCGGAGCGCAGCACGAGCCCCCTGCGCTCCAGGAACTCGGCGAAGGACAGGTCACGGGCGGCCACGGCCGCGCGGTCCGCCTCCCAGTCCTCCCCCGTCGTGTCTCCGACCACGGAGTCGGCGGTCGGGCCCGCCAGGAGGACGCCCGCCTCCTCGTACGTCTCCCGTACGGCCGCGCAGACAATGGCCTGGGCACCCGTCTCGTCGACACCCAGCCTGTCCGCCCACCACGCGCGCGTGGGGCCTGCCCAGCGGATCTGGCGCTCGTCGTCGCGCGGGTCCACTCCGCCGCCCGGATACGCGTACGCGCCTCCGGCGAAGGCCATGGAGGCGCGTCTGCGCAGCATGTGCACGGCGGGGGTGCCGTCCGTGTCCCTGACCAGGATGACGGTGGCCGCCCGCTTGGGGACGACCGGCGTGAGCGTGCCCTCCGCCAGCGCACGGATGCGTTCCGGCCACTCCGGCGGGTACCACTGACCGTTCACCATGGCCGGAGGCTATCCCGTGGCGCGCTGATGTTCGAGAGGCAACGATCAGCCGCCCCAGGGCTCGTCCCACGAACCGGTGCACCGGTCAGCGGAGCACTCCCCTGGTACGGCTCACGTGGCACAGCTCACGCTTCCGCCAGCTCCACCTGGATCTCGACCTCCACCGGCGCGTCCAGCGGCAGCACGGCCACACCGACGGCACTGCGCGCGTGGACGCCCTTGTCGCCGAGGACCTCGCCGAGCAGTTCACTGGCACCGTTCAGGACTGCGGGCTGGCCCGTGAAGTCGGGCGCCGAGGCGACGAAACCCACGACCTTCACCACGCGCGCGACGCGGTCGAGATCGCCGGCGACCGACTTGACCGCGGCGAGCGCGTTGAGCGCGCACGTACGGGCCAGGTCCTTGGCCTCCTCGGGGGTGACCTCCGCGCCGACCTTGCCGGTCACCGGCAGCTTTCCGTCCACCATGGGCAGCTGGCCGGCCGTGTACACGTACGCACCCGACCGTACGGCGGGCTGGTAGGCGGCGAGCGGCGGGACGACCTCGGGCAGGGTCAGCCCGAGCTCGGCCAGCTTCGCCTCGACGGCGCTCACGCCTGCTTCTCCCGCTTCAGATAGGCCACCAGCTGCTCCGGGTTGTTCGGCCCGGGCACGACCTGGACGAGCTCCCAGCCGTCCTCGCCCCAGGTGTCCAGAATCTGCTTCGTGGCGTGGACGAGCAGCGGCACGGTTGCGTATTCCCACTTGGTCATGTGGCCGACTCTAGCCGCTGCCCCACCCGCCTCGGACGGCCCACCGGGCTCTGTTCGCCGTGCCTCGTGCGGCCGACCACAGCCGCGTTGTCCACAGCCTCGTGCGTGACCCGCGCACGGACTGGTTAGGCTCGAAGGCGTGAGCAGGCTCCAGGTCGTCAGTGGCAAGGGCGGAACCGGCAAGACCACGGTCGCCGCAGCACTCGCGCTCGCCCTCGCGACCGAGGGGAAGCGCGCCCTTCTGGTCGAGGTCGAGGGCAGGCAGGGCATCGCACAGCTCTTCGAGGCGGAGGCGCTGCCGTACGAGGAACGGAAGATCGCCGTGGCTCCGGGCGGCGGGGAGGTGTACGCGCTCGCGATCGATCCCGAACTGGCTCTTCTGGACTATCTCCAGATGTTCTACAAGATGGGCGGCGCCGGCCGTGCCCTGAAGAAGCTCGGCGCCATCGACTTCGCCACCACCATCGCGCCGGGCCTCAGGGACGTACTCCTGACCGGCAAGGCGTGCGAGGCGGTGCGCCGCAAGGACAAGAACGGGCGGTTCGCGTACGACTACGTGGTCATGGACGCGCCGCCCACGGGACGCATCACCCGCTTCCTGAACGTGAACGACGAGGTGGCCGGCCTGGCGAAGATCGGCCCGATACACAATCAGGCCCAGGCGGTGATGCGGGTCCTGAAGTCGCGCGAGACGGCCGTGCACCTGGTGACGCTCCTCGAGGAGATGCCCGTCCAGGAGACGGTCGACGGCATCACGGAGCTGCGCTCGGCGCGGCTGCCGGTGGGCCGGATCATCGTGAACATGGTGCGTCCCTCGGCGCTCGACGGCGCCGACCTGGACTCCCTGAAGACCGCCTCCCGCCCCGCCATCGCCAGGTCTCTCTCGGCGGCCGGGCTCGGCGGCGCGCGGCGCGGGGGCGTCGCCGAGCGGCTCGTGGGACCGCTGCTGGAGCAGGCCGAGGAGTACACCGAGCGCCACACCCTGGAGCACGAGCAGCGGGCCGTGCTGCGGGAGCTGGGCCTGCCCCTGCACGAACTCCCGCTGCTCGCCGAGGGCATGGACCTGGCGGGCCTGTACGAACTGGCCCAGGAACTGCGTCTGCAAGGGATCTCATGAGTCCGGACCCGGCCACCACTCACGACACGGCCCCCACGCGCGACACGGCCCACTCGCACACCTCCCACGGCCCGGCCCCCGCACACGACGCGCACCGGGCGATCGACGCCGCCCGCGCCCTGGAGGTCGATCCGCTGATCGACGACCCGGAGACCCGCATCGTGGTGTGCTGCGGTTCCGGGGGCGTCGGCAAGACGACCACGGCGGCGGCCCTCGGGCTGCGTGCGGCGGAGCGCGGCCGCAAGGTGGTGGTGCTCACCATCGACCCCGCGCGCAGGCTGGCGCAGTCCATGGGCATCGACTCGCTCGACAACGTGCCGCGCCGGGTGAAGGGCGTCGACGACACCGCCGGCGGCGAGCTGCACGCCATGATGCTCGACATGAAGCGCACCTTCGACGAGATCGTCGAGGCGCACGCGGACCCCGAGCGGGCGGCCGCCATCCTGGGCAACCCGTTCTACCAGTCGCTCTCCGCCGGCTTCGCGGGCACGCAGGAGTACATGGCGATGGAGAAGCTGGGTCAGCTGCGCGCGCGGGACGAGTGGGACCTGATCGTCGTCGACACACCGCCGTCGCGCTCCGCGCTGGACTTCCTGGACGCCCCGAAGCGGCTCGGGTCCTTCCTCGACGGGAAGTTGATCCGGGTGCTGCTGGCTCCGGCGAAGATGGGCGGGCGCGCGGGGATGAAGTTCCTGAACGTCGGGATGTCCATGATGACGGGGGCCCTGGGGAAGCTTCTCGGGGGCCAGCTCCTGAAGGACGTACAGACGTTCGTGGCCGCCATGGACTCGATGTTCGGCGGGTTCCGTACGCGCGCGGACGCCACGTACAGGCTGTTGCAGGCGCCCGGCACGGCGTTCCTGGTGGTGGCGGCCCCGGAGCGGGACGCGCTGCGTGAGGCCGCGTACTTCGTGGAGCGCCTGGCCGCCGAGGACATGCCCCTCGCCGGTCTGGTGCTGAACCGGGTGCACGGCAGCGGCGCCGTCCACCTGTCCGCCGAGCGCGCGCTCGCCGCCGCCGAGGATCTCGAACTCGCCGCCGACTCCGCGAACGACGGCCCCGATCCGGACGAGATCCCCGATCCGGAGCGCACCCCTGACCCGGAGGGCGCCCATGACCCGGGGGACACCTCCGCGGCCGATCCTGCCGCCGCGGAAAATCTTGCCGAAGCCCGCATTGTGGATCAGGTGGACGGGAAAGTAGGACTTCGTAACTCTCCCGACACGCACGGCCGTTCAGAATCTCCCGCATCCGAGGGCCCCGGTTCCGAGGCTTCCGCACCCGAAGCAGGCTCCCCCGCCGCAGACCGGGCCACCGCGGACCGGACGGACCGGACCGTCGACCAACTCACCGCGGGCCTACTGAGGTTGCACGCGGAACGTATGCAACTGCTCTCCCGCGAGAAGCGCACACGTGACCGTTTCACCGCGCTCCACCCCGAGGTGGCCGTGGCCGAAGTGGCCGCGCTGCCCGGAGACGTGCACGACCTCGCGGGGTTGCGGAGTATCGGAGACCGGCTCGCAACCACAGAGCCTGAGCTGCCCACCACGGGCGCCTGAGCACGCCGGGACCGCGCCGGTACCGGACCCGGACCCGGCCCCAGACCCGCGCCAGGCTCGCGACGGCTTCCCACGAAACGCGGACACGAGCATCGCAAGAACACACGCAACAGCCCCGGGGCGCCCGTGAGTCGGCACACCTGCCCGACGCGCCGACACCACGAAGGCGCCCTCAGCGACTCCACGCCCCACTGAACTCCGCGAACGTGCGCGCATATCCGCGCGAGTCTCCGCGAACCGGTGCGAACTACGTGAACCACGGGCCAGGTACAGAACGACGGAAGAGCCGCCCTCAGCTCACCATCGCCCGGCCCACCATCGCCCGGTCCACCGCAGCTCAGCTCACCGCCGCGTAGCTCTCGTACACCTCGTCCTCGTCGAGGGGCAGCAGACCCGCGCCGCGCTCGTACTCCGTACGCGCGGTCTCCAGCAGCCTGCGCCACGACGTGACGGTCGGACGCCTGCGCAGCAGTGCGCGGCGCTCGCGCTCCGTCATGCCTCCCCACACACCGAACTCGACGCGGTTGTCGAGCGCGTCGGCCAGGCACTCCGTGCGTACCGGACATCCGGTGCACACCGCCTTGGCCCTGTTCTGCGCTGCTCCCTGAACGAACAGTTCATCCGGATCGGTAGTGCGGCAGGCAGCCTGCGCACTCCAGTCGGTTACCCAGCCCATACCGGCGCCGTCCTCTCCCGAATCGAGGCTCCCCCACGGCGGCAGCGGCATATTCACCGCCGCCAGTTGAGGACGTTACGGAAGGTGGGCACAACGCAACACCCCCTTCGGGCCCAATCTTGAATGGCCCGAACGGACTATGCGTAAGCGGCAGATCACCCGCGGGAGTGACCTGAGGACATACGTGACTTTCCCGCCAGAACGGGACAGTTGACCTGCGCCACAACGGACGCCAGGTGACACACAAGGCGGATTCGGGCACGACCCAGGAAAAAAGTGGGGAGAACGTCGGAACGATTCGGGTTCGCCAGACGTACTTGATACGTGGGCCTACTGCTGTGACAGTCGAGAGCAGCTTAGGCCAAGGCATATACGCGTGTCCGGCGAATGAGAACGTAGGCTGCCTTCATGCCAAACAAGCGCTCGGGCGGAGGTCTGTCGCCAACGCAGCAGGCCGCCAAGTTCCTCGGAGTCAGTGTGCTCGCGGGAGCCGTCATGGCGGGCCTCGCGCTGCCCGCGGTCGGCGCCCTCGGCCTGGCCGCGAAGGGATCGGTGGAGGGGTTCGACGAGCTCCCGGCCAACCTGAAGCGTCCACCGCTGAGCCAGCGCACGACGATCCTGGACAGCCAGGGCGGCCAGATCGCCACGGTCTACTCGCGTGACCGCACGGTGGTCGAGCTCAAGGACATCTCGCCGCACATGCAGAAGGCGATCGTCGCGATCGAGGACTCGCGCTTCTACGAGCACGGCGCGGTCGACCTCAAGGGCATCCTGCGCGCGCTGAACAAGAACGCGCGAAGCGGTGGCGTCGAGCAGGGCGCGTCCACACTGACACAGCAGCTCGTGAAGAACGTCGCGGTGGAGGAGGCCGGAGACGACCCGACGAAGGTCGCCCAGGCCACCCAGCAGACACTCGGCCGCAAGATCCTCGAGCTGAAGCGCGCGATCCAGCTCGAGCAAGAGCTCAGCAAGAAGCAGATCCTGGAGAACTACCTCAACATCACGTTCTTCGGGCAGCAGGCGTACGGCGTCGAGGCCGCGTCCCAGCGCTACTTCTCCAAGAGCGCGAAGGACCTGACCCTGCCGCAGGCCGCGCTCCTCGCCGGCATCGTCCAGTCCCCCGCCCGCTACGACCCCATCAACGACGAGGCCGAGGCCAAGAAGCGGCGCAACGTGGTCCTGCAGCGCATGGCGGAAGTCGGCGACATCTCCCGCGCAGAGGCGAAGAAGGCCAAGGAGACCCCGCTCGGTCTGGACGTCAGCAAGCCGAAGAACGGCTGCATCACGGCGGTCAAGGGCGCGGGCTTCTTCTGCGACTACGTGCGCGAGGTGTTCCTGAACGACCCGGTCTTCGGCAAGACCAAGGAGGCCCGGGCCAAGATCTGGAACCAGGGCGGTCTGACGGTCCGGACGACGATGGACCCGCAGGCGCAGCAGTCGGTCCAGCAGTCGGTCAAGGATCACGTGAACAAGCGCGACGACGTCGCGACCGCCGCCACCATCGTCGAGCCCGGCACCGGCAAGATCATGGCGATGGGCCAGTCACGCCCGTACGGCGTCGACGTCAAGAAGGGCGAGACGTCGATCAACCTGTCGGTCGACAAGGACATGGGCGGCGGCGCCGGTTACCAGCCCGGTTCGACGTTCAAGCCGATCGTCGCCGCGGCCGCCATCGAGGACGGCATGTCGCCGACCCAGTCGTACCCGTCTCCGTACGAGATGGACTACCCGAGCCCGATCCCGGTCTGCGGCGGCAAGAACTGGGTGAACACGGACGGCGCCAAGCTCACCAACGAGAACGAGTCCGAGGTCGGCCCGTACAGCATGAAGAAGGCGACCGCGCTGTCGGTCAACACCTACTTCGTGGAGCTGATCGGCGACATCGGCATCTGCCCGGTGACGGACATGGCGAAGAAGATGGGCGCCAACCGGGCCGACGGCGCCAAGATGGGCCAGAACCCGTCGATCGCCCTCGGCACACAGGAGATGTCACCGCTGACGATGGCGAACGCGTACGCGACCTTCGCCGCGCGCGGCATGCACTGCACGCCGATCGCCATCGAGTCGGTCAAGCAGCGTGTCGGCGGCAAGACGAAGTCCCTCGAGGTCCCGAAGTCGACCTGCTCGCGCGCGATGTCGGAGAACACCGCCGACACGATCAACACCCTGCTCAAGGGCGTGGTCGAGGACGGTACGGGTACGCAGGCGGGCCTCGGCAGCCGCCCCAGCGCCGGCAAGACCGGTACGACGGACTTCCGCTACGCGGCCTGGTTCGTGGGCTACACGCCGAACATGGCGGGCGCCGTCTGGGTCGGCGACCCGGCGCACAAGCGGCGCATGGTCAACATCACCATCGGCGGCCAATGGCACGCCAAGGTGTACGGCGGTCAGGTCCCCGGCCCGATCTGGCGGGACATGATGAACGGCGCCCTGGAGGGCAAGGACGCGCCCGACTTCAACCTGGTCAACATCCCCGACGGCAACGACCGCGACCGTGGCGACGGGAACGGGGACGACGACGGTGACGAGGACGACAACGGAAACGGCGACATCGGCGGCCTGCTCAACGGCGGCAACAACGGCGGCACGTTCCCGACCCCGTCCTTCTCGATCCCGGAGAACTTCTGGCAGGGCCAGGGGAACGGCGGCCGCGGGGGGAACGGGAACGGCGGATTCGGCTGATCGGCCGCCGTCCGCCCGTCAGCCTGACCGTTCTTCGCCAGTACGGCGGTGGGGGCGCCCCCTTGGTTCCATGGATTCCAATGGTTCCAAGGGGGCGCCCCCACCGCCGTATCGGAGCACCACAGGTGCCGTACGACCTGCCTGGTCGCTGGTCGTACGGGTTGTGGTTGGGTCCCGTACGACTTGGCCGTACGGCCGGAACCCGGGGCTCGCTCAGCCGCCCGCGAGGAGCTGCTTGACCACCGCGGCGACGCGGCCGCCCTCGGCCTGGCCCGCCACCTTCGGGTTCACGATCTTCATGACCTGGCCCATGGCACGCGGCCCCTCGGCACCGGCCGCCCGCGCCTCCTCGACGGCCTGGGCGACGATCTGCTGAAGCTCCTCGTCCGACAGCTGCTTGGGCAGGTACGCGGCGAGTACCTCACCCTCCGCCTTCTCCCGCTCGGCCTGCTGGGCACGGCCGCCCTGGGCGAAGGCCTCCGCGGCCTCGCGCCGCTTCTTCGCCTCCTTGGTGATCACCTTCTGAACCTCGTCGTCGGAGAGGTCGCGCTTCGCCTTGCCCGCGACCTCCTCCTTGGTGATCGCGGTGAGCGTCAGCCGGAGCGTCGAGGAGCGGAGCTCGTCGCGCTCCTTGATCGCCCTGTTGAGGTCTTCCTGCAGCTTCGACTTGAGCGTGGTCATGGGGTGATTGTGGCAGGTGCGCGGGCGCGGCCGCCCATTGATTTCAGCGGTCGTCCATGGTCGTCCATGGCCGTCCGTGGCCGTCCGTGGTTATCCACAGGCTGCATGCGGTGCCGTGCGGGTCTGACACGATGGACGCATGCGAGCGCTATACGGAGTACCTCTGGGGATCGCGGCGGCGGGCGCCGCCGGTCTGGTGTACGCGGCGGGGTTCGAGGCCCGTTCCTTCCGGCTGCGCCGGGTGACGGTGCCGGTGCTGCCGCCCGGCATGCGGCCCCTGCGCATACTCCAGATCTCCGACATCCACATGGTGAGCGGACAGCGCAAGAAGCAGCGCTGGCTGCGCTCGCTGGCCGGGCTGCGCCCCGACTTCGTCATCAACACAGGGGACAACCTCTCCGACCCGGAGGGCGTTCCCGAGGTGCTGGACGCGCTGGGCCCGCTGATGGAGTTCCCCGGGGCGTACGTCTTCGGTTCCAACGACTACTACGGACCGCGTCTGAGCAACCCCGCCCGCTATCTGCTGGAGAAGGCCCAGGGCCGCCACGGCCTGAACGGCAACCCGCCGGTGGTGGGCGCGATCCACAACCCCTGGGAGGAGCTGCGGGACAGCTTCGACGCGGCAGGCTGGCTGAACCTCACGAACACCCGCGGAACGCTCAAGATCGAGGGCATGTCGGTGGAGATGACCGGTCTGGACGACCCGCACATCAAGCGTGACCGGTACGCGCACGTGGCGGGCGGCCCCTCCGAGTCCGCCGACTTCTCCATGGGTGTGGTGCACGCCCCGTATCTGCGCTCCCTGGACGCCTTCACCGCGGACGGCTACCCCCTGATCCTGGCCGGCCACACCCACGGCGGACAGCTCTGCATCCCGTTCTACGGCGCGCTCGTGACCAACTGCGACCTGGACACGGACCGGGTGAAGGGTCTGTCCACGCACACGGTGGAAGACCGGACGGCACACCTGCACGTCTCGGCGGGCTGCGGAACGAACCGCTACACGCCGGTTCGGTTCGCCTGCCCACCGGAGGCGTCGCTGCTGACGCTGGTGGGACGGAAGTGACATAGGGAGACGCAAGGGGAGACGCAAGCCCCTTAGGACCGTCCCCCATACGGATCATCCCCTTTAGCCGACTTTGTCGGTGCGACTTAGCGTGAACGCATGACCGCACCGATACCCAGGGACATCCCCGACCTGCCCGCGATACCGGGCATGCCCGTGCCTCTGGAGTCCTTCGTGCCCGCGAGCGCGGTGGTGACGCCGACCCGGCGCCCGGCGGCTGCCGCCTTCCGTCTGCTGGTGGCACTGGTGGCCGCCGGTGCCGTGGGCGTCGAGCTGCTCCTGGGCAACCCGCTCCAGGTCCTGAGCCACTTCTCGATCCAGACCGGCGTACTGGTGACGGTGGTCCTCGCCATCTCGGCATCACGGGCGTGGACGGCCCGCCGCCCCCTGCCGCCCCTGGTGACGGGTGGCACGCTGCTCTACGTCCTGATCGCGGCCCTGGTGTACCACGTGGTCCTCACCCGAGGATCAAGCGTCTTCATCATCACGGGAACAGAGGCGGGCCCGGGCGCGGGAACGGTGACAGCGACGGACGGGGTCACCCCGCCCACCGGCTGGCACGCCCTGACAAACCCGCTCCTGCACACGGTGATCCCCCTCGCCGCGGCTGCGGACTGGCTGCTCCTCACCCGCCCCGGCCCCCTGCGCCCGGCCTACGCGGCAACGTGGATGCTCTACCCCCTGGCGTACCTGACGTGCACGCTCACGCGCGGCGCCGTCCTGCCCGACGGCTCGCCGGCGCCGTACGTCTATCCGTTCCTGAACGTCGACCAGCACGGTTACAAGAGCGTCCTCGCCAACGCCCTCCTCCTCGGCCTCGCCTTCTACGCCCTGGCCCTCTTCCTGGTGGCCGTCGACCACCTCCGCCCCAACCCGGTACGCCACCGCCACCACCGGCGGGGCCGCCGGTCCCGCCGCCCCCGCCGGGACCGCCTTCTGAAAACTGGATTTCGCCTCCAGCCACCGGTGGGCTAAAGTAAACGACGTCGCCGCGACAAGCAGCGACATTCGGGGTGTAGCGCAGCTTGGCAGCGCGCTTCGTTCGGGACGAAGAGGTCGTGGGTTCAAATCCCGCCACCCCGACAGTGAAGTAACAGGTCAGGGGCCTGATCCGCAGTGCGGGTCGGGTCCCTGAGTGGTTGTGGGGGCCGTTTTGGGAGCCGGATTCGGGACACGGCTCAGGTCGCACGGATGCCACCACGTCCTGAGGACGAGGCGTGGAAGCTGATCGTCCTCGACCCGAGGTACGTCCGGCTGGAGCCCGGAGAGATCCTGGTCGCCCCGTCCACGGACCCCGGCTGGACCCCACTGTTCCTCACTGCGGGCGGTGTCGTGTTGGAGTCCGGCGGCGTGAACTCCCATGGTGTCGTCGTCGCCCGCGAGTACGGGATCCCCGCGGTGGTCGGCGTACCGGGCGTCACGCGCACGCTGAACGACGGCCAGGCTGTCACGGTGAACGGCACGGCCGGCATCGTTTCCCCGGCCCACCCCGACGGGGAGGATGCCGCGAGGGTGGATCACGAGGGTTCCGCGGGCGGCGGCACGGGCAGGGTCTGACCGGTCTCCGGTCACGGTGCCGGGTGGCGGGCCGCAGGATCGAGAGGGGCAGAGAATGGCGGAGCGCGTACCGGAGTTGACACCGGACGAGGCGAGCGCGCACGTACCGGCCGCGGCGATCTGGGGTCTGCTGATCGCGTTCGCCGTGCACGACGCCGAGGAGCTGGCCACCATGTCCCGCTGGTCCGAAAAGCGGTTCGAGAGGCTGCGCGCCCGCCACCCCGGTCTGCCGCCACGGCTGCTGTCCGCCGTGCGGATGAGCCCCGGGCATGCCGCGACCGCCATCGGCATCATGGGCGCGGTGGTGGCCGCCGCCGCGGCCGACGGTGCCCGCACCGGTGGGCGGTCTGGCTTCTACCAGACGGTTCTCGCCGGGTTCGGGCTGCACACGCTGACCCACCTGGGGCAGAGCGCCCTGGCACGTGGCTACACCCCGGGAGTGGCCACCGCCCCGCTCGTCGTGGCCCCCTTCAGCTGCTGGGCCTGGTCCCGGCTGCGTCGGGCCGGTGTGCTGCAGGACACCGACGCACGGTCCGCCGCCACCACCGCCCTGCTCTTCCCGGCCGTGATCCTCGGCGCCCACGCGGGGGCGTACGGAGCGCGTCGGCTGGTACGCCGGCTACGGCGACGGAGCTGATTCCGGGCCGTGCCGCGTCCGGGCCGTTGTTGTCGCCACCCGCCGAACGGGGCGGCTTCCTCCAGGCCCCGCAGGGCGACGCCACGATCCACTTCGCGCGAGCGGGGCCAAGGAGCTGAGCGTGGCGTCGGGCTACCAGCTGCGGCGCGGTCAGCGGGAAGCGGTCAGCGGTCAGCGGTGCAGAGAGAAGCGGGGGTGTGGGCTGGTGCGGCCCAGGGTCAGGTCGGCGGTCATCGCCCCGATCAGCGCTCCTGGCCGGCCGTAGCACCGACGGATTGATCGACCGTGGTCGGCTCGCCCCCGGCATCCGCCTGCTGCCGAGCGCTGAGAAGGCGTTGCTGGAGCGCGGAGTGGTCGTGGTTCCGGACTTCCTCGCCAACTTCGCCGCGAACAGCTGGTGGTGGTGGACGCTTTTCGGGGACGTCGGCCCGGACGCGGGTGACGCCCTGGCAAAGATCGACAAGATCATCCCGCACACCTCGGCGGGGGCGGTCAGGACGCCTTCTGGGCAGGCGTGGCGCTCAACGGCGGTGCCGTCGGTTCTCGCCGGAAGCCGGGAGAGCCGACGGCACCTCATGGGACCTCGTTACGAGGCGTCGCGCACCGTACCGGTGTGCTCCGGGCCCTCGACCGGCTCCCAGTTGTCGTCGTAGGTCCGCAGACGCAGCCGCAGCGACTCCGTCCGCTCGGTCACCCGGTCGGTGACGGTGGGTACGGACACGTCGACGCTGCTGCTGCCCGCAGGCAGGTCGAACACCAGCCGCGGCTCGTCCGGCAGCCGGGACAGCGGCCGCTCGGGGTTGGGCGAGGCCCCGAGGTTCTCGTCCAGCCAGGCTGCGGGGACGTCCTTGGTGGACAGTTCGGTGCCGCCGGAGACGGGCAGGATCAGCAGTTCGCCGTACAGGGGGACGTCGGCGGCGTTCGAGAGGGTGATCCGCCAGACCAGCGGCTCCCCCTCCGCCACCTGGTCGGCGACCGGCGTCACGGTCACCGTGGGCCTGGGGTCGTCCTCCTCCACGACGACTCCGCCCCGGTGGGAGCCGACCACCGCACCGCGTACGGCCTTGACGGCCAGGGGATGGTAGACCTCGCCGCCGTAGCGGGTGTTGCCCTCGACCGTCACCGAGACGTCGACGGGGGCGCCCGGCTGGACCGTCACCGTGTGCTCGACCGGGTACTCGCTGCCGGGCCGACTCAGGAACAGCCGGACCTTGCCGCTGCCCGTGCCGGACACCTGCACCGGCACCCGGTAGGTGCGCGTGCCGGAGTCGCCCTCCTTGACGGTCATACGGCCGACGTCCACACGCGCCAGCTCAGCGGGCTCGGCCGCGGGGGTGCCGGGGCGCCAGCCGTGGGCGTCCATCAGCCACGCCTTCCCGGACGCGGTGCGCGCGGTCAGTTCGAGGGTCCTGACGTGACCGAGGTCGATGCGCGCCCGGGTCGCTGCGGACAGCGGTACGCGGACCTCGCGCGCCCAGTAGGAGGAGGTCCGTTTGGTGCCCGGCAGCCCGTCGACGCGGACACGGCCGAGGGGGGCCCGCTTGCCGGAGGCGTCGGTGAGGGCGACGTCCAGCTTGGTGCCGGTGGTGTTCGGCGGGACGATCACGCGCAGGGTCAGCGCCTCGGCACCGGACAGGGAGACCGGGGCGGCGGGGCTGATCCGGGTGACGGTGCCGGAACGGGACCAGCTCATGGCCAGTGCGTACCGGCCCGGTTCCTTGGCGGTCTCCCACTGGGCGAAGTGGGGCGAGGAGGGCTGGAGGTGCGGGCGCAGACAGGCGGTGCGCGGTCCCGGGTCCACCTGGGCGCACAGACGTCCGCCGCTGATTCTGGCGGAGGGCTCCGGCAGGAACGCTCCGGAGCGGGCGGCGCCGACGGCGTGGGTGAGGACGAGGGCGGGTCCGGCGGAGGCGGCGCGTACGAAGGACCCGTCGAGCAGTGGGCGGACCCGGTCGTCACCGGCGACGAACAGCCGGGCCGCGGCGGCTATGTACGTCGAGCCCGCCTTCTGCTGCTGCTTGGCGGTCAGCCGGGTGCTGGTGCCCGGGGAGCAGACCTTGTCGTGATCGTTGCCGCCGTAGGAGAAGTCGTCCTCGGACGGGGCCGTGGCCTGGCCGGGGGTCCACTCCCGGTTGAAGAAGTTGTGGTTCGCGCCGGTCATGTAGACCGCGCTGTGCAGGGCCTTGCCGCGGCTGACCCCGCGGGTGCCGTCGACGTAGATCTCGCCCTGGAGGTCGGAGACGTCTCCGTCGCACCCCGGCAGGATCGTCATGGACGGCACGTCGGGTACGGGGTTCTGGCCGAAGATGGTGGGGCCTGTCAGGACGGTTCCACGTATCGTCCAGCGGGTCCGGCCGTGGTAGCCGTCCTGGTCGGCGGGAGGTGGGGTCAGGCTGTCCAGCGCGGCCCGGTTGACGCCCTCGCCGCCGCGGGAGTGGCCCACCAGCAGGACACGGCCGAGGTCGGCCCGGGGTGCCTGCCGCACGATCGCGGGGGCGGTGGACGGGTCGGCGGCCCAGTCCGCCCAGCGCGCCAGGTGCAGCCGTACCAGCGAGGAGCGCGCCTGTGCTCCGGCGTCGGGGGTCCCCCCGTCCTGGGCGTTGATGGCGTTGGCCGAGATCGAGACCGTCACATAGCCCTGGGAGGCCAGGAGTTTCTGGTCGTGCAGGTAGCCGCGGTAGCTCGGCACCGGCTTCTGGCCGGCCGGGCACGGCCACTCCAGGGCCACGTCGTCGCCCTTGAAGCAGCTGACGTGGCGCCCGTGCAGGAACAGCGCCAGCGGGCGGCGGCCCGTGGCACCTTCCGGCGCGACCACCACGGCCTTCATCTCCGCCTTGGCCTCGTAGCCGGGCAGGCGCACCGACGGCAGGGAGTACTCCCCGCTGACCGTGCGGTGCGGGCCGGCCACGCCGGGGTCGACCTCGCTCAGGGGCGCCGTCTGCGGCAGGGCGGAGGGAGCCGATGGGCTGTCGAGTCGGCTGCGCTCGCGGGCGGCCTGCGCTCCGGCCGCGTCCAGGCGGCGTCCTGCGGCCACGGCCCGCAGGTCGTCCGTCTTCCCGAGGCGTACCCCGTCGAGCGGAAGCCGGAAGGTGCGCCCGTCGGTGGCGGGCTCCGGGATGCCGAGCGAGCGGGTCCCGCTCTGGAACTCGACCCGGGCATCGCCCACCGGCACCTTCTCGGGCGAGCGCCACACCAGCTCCCTCGCCTCCCCTGAGCCGGTGATCTTCCAGCCTTCGGGAAGCCCCTGAGACACGGGAGCGGACGGCCGCCCGGGTTCCGGTTCCGGCGCCGCCTGCGCCGTCCCCGGCGACCCCAGCGCCACCGCGAGGGCCGCTGTCGCGGCGGCCATCACGCGCGGGACACGGATCACTTCTGGTCCTCCTGATGGTCTGCTGCTCCCGGACCCCACGGGGCCCGGGCTCCCCCGATGCATCAGAAGACGCAATTCCTCGCGCTGGGTTGCTTCTTGACACAGCTTTCGCACAGCTTTTGACCGTCCTCCGCGGCGGGACGAGCCCATTTGTGCGGAGTTGGTTCGATCTCGACCAACAGGACTGCTTCACAGGTGAGTTCGCGGGGATCTCGGGGACCAGGACGTTCGGGCGTGGGCACGGAACGGCCCGCGGCCGGCACCGGAGCCCCGGGGGCGGCGCGTTCCCCGATGGCTGTTTACGGCTGCGTCCGTCGCGGGACCTCTTGGCCCGGAGGTGTCCTTGCCCGGTCAGAGATGTCCAGCCAGTCGCCGATGCGTGTGATCGCTTCCTCCACGATGGCGCGTGGAGCGCCGGAGGACTCGATCGATGTGCGGGCTGTCGCGGCCAGTTGAGGGTCGTTGAGGGCGAAGGCCGTGCGGGCTGTTTCGTACTCCTCCAGCAGGCCGGGGCCGAACAGGAGGGGGTCGTCGGCGTTGAGGGTGCAGCGGACCCCGGCGTGCAGCAGCACCGGGAGGGGGTGGACGGACAGGGACTTCACGACACCGAGGGCGACGTTGGAGGTGGGGCAGACGTCGAGGACGACGCCTTCCGCGGCCAGGCGGGCGACGAGCGCCGGATCCTCCACCGCGCGGACGCCGTGGGCGATGCGTTGCGCGCCGAGCGTGTCGAGTGCGGCGCGTACGCCGGCCGGTCCGGCCAGTTCCCCCGCGTGCGGGGCGGAGATCAGCCCGGCGTCACGGGCGATGGTGAACGCCTCGGCGAACGGCTCCGGAGGATATCGGGCCTCGTCCCCGGCCAGGCCGAAGGCGACCACCCCGCTGTCCGCCCGCCGGGCCGCGAGCCGAGCGGTCTCGACGGCCTCCGACGGGTCCGCGTTACGCCGGGCGAACAGCATGACGCCGAAGCCGATACCCAGCCGGGCAGCAGTACGGCGGCCCTCGTCGATCACCGCGTCCAGCACGTCGAGCGCGGCCTCCGGATCAGCCTCGTAGGTCAGAGGATTCACATGCGGCTCGATCCACACCGCCCCGTCCGCGGCGGCGTCCTCGACCACCTCCCGCACCAGCCGCAGCAGGTTTGCCCGCGGGCCCTCGCGCACCAGCCGCGCGGCGGCACGGTACAAGGGACCGAAGTCCTCGAACGACGTGAGGCCGCCGCCCGGGCTCGGCGGTTGTTCGCCACGCTCGCCGGCCAGTTCCGCGAGCGTGGAGGGGCGCATCGCGCCCTCGAGATGCAGATGAAGGTGAGCCTTCGGTAAACGGGCCAGGCATCGCATGGCGCATCACTCTATGGCCGCCCCCATGGGGATCGTTCCCGGGCGCAGCCACGCCCCAGGTCGGGCGAGGAGAAGGGTTACGGGTTCGATCGGCCTGGTCCGTGGGTTGGACGGCGGAGCGATTCGGTGATCTCGTGGTGGTATGAGCGCAGGTGGGCGAGGCGGGGGGCATGCGCTCCGGACAGCCATCGGCGGTCCGGAGCGCCGATCGCGTCGTCACACGACCGATGAGTTCGCGGCTGCCTGCCGGTCCTAGAGTTACCGAACCATTTCCGGGAGGCGATCATGTTCGGTACGACGAAGGCGTTCAGCGGCTTCTCGGTGAACGACATCGACGCGGCCAGGAAGTTCTACGGCGAGACGCTCGGGATCCGGGTGTCCGAGCAGAACGGCATGCTGACCCTGCACATCGCAGGTGACCGGGACATCCTGGTCTACCCCAAGCCCGACCACACTCCGGCCACCTACACGATCCTCAACTTCCCCGTCGACGACGTCGAGGCGGCGGTGGACGAGCTGAGCGGGAGGGGCGTGCGCTTCGAGCGCTACGACCACCTCAAGGCGGATGACAAGGGCATCTTCCGTGGCGGCGGCCCGCTGATCGCGTGGTTCACCGATCCCGCCGGAAACGTGCTGTCCGTCCTCCAGGAACCCTCGTAAGCGGAGCCCAGGAGGGGCCCGATCCACCAGACGGAGGCGCTCGGCACCTCTGCGGTTGCGGTTGCGGTGGGGATTGCGGTCGGGATTGCCAACTGCGCTGTCCGCGTCGCTACTTGGCTGGATCATGTGCAGCCGTGAAGGCGTTGTAGGGTGATCGATCTCTGCGAAGCAGAGATCGATCACCACAACGAGGGGCCCATGAAACTGAATCTGCGTCGAATATCGCCTGCGCAGCGGTCGTCCGCGAGCAGGAAGGTCATGTCGGTCGCGCTGGTCGGCGCCACCGTCGTCGGCGCGTCGTTGCTGACCGTCTCCCCGGCGTCCGCGCTGAGCTGGAAGTGCAAGGACAGCTCCCGCACCATCGACGACGCGGGGTACTCCGGCCCCTGGGCCGACAACTGGGACTTCACCGTCAAGAACTGCGTGGCCAGGTCCGGTGATTACGTCTACGCCAAGGCCACGGTGAGCTGGGACGCTCCTCCGTGGTACTCCGGGTCCGACCTCTCGGAAACCTTCGACAGCGCCCACTTCCGGCTGTACCTCAAGCGTGCCGACGCCAACGCGGACACCGTCCTGAAGAAGAAGGACTTCGACATCAAGTCCAAGCTGGCGGCCATGGACGGCAACGGCAACGGTTCGTGGACCTCGTCCACGATCAAGAAGAAGGTGGGCAGCAAGAGCGCATACGCCGACGGCGCGCTGAGGCTGAACTGGGACGAGGACGGCAGGGACGTCCGCCACTACGGCTTCAAGGGCACCCGCTCGGTCTGATCGGTCCGACCTCGGCACTGACGCACGTACCAGGTCAGGGGCCTGATCCGCATCGCGGATCGGGCCCCTGTGTGGTTTCAGGGGCCGTTTGGAGGCCTGGTTCCGCTCTGTCCACCGGCACTGCCGGACGGGCGGTCGAGCCTGGACACGGGATGCCGACGGCTTGGCTACGCTGGTGATTGAACTCTCATTACGGGCCAAAGTCGGACAGATCCCCAAGGGGCAGATTTCTAAGGAACCGAAGATGGGTCTCGGTGCCGGTCTTTCGGCCGTGAAGCCGGCCGTGAAGCGCAGAGCCGTGAGGCGTGGGCCCGTGAAGCATGGGTCCGTGACGCATGGGCCCATGAGGCGTGGGCCCGTGAAGCATGGGCCCATGAGGCGTGGGCCCCTCACCCGTGTGTTCGTGGCGATCGCGGTCGCCGCCGGTCTGGCCCTGTCCGGGGCCTGCGGCGGGGGCGGCGGGAGCGGTGACGACAGCCTCAGTGTCGGCGTGCTGCTCCCGGGGGGCGGGGCCTCTCGCTTCGGACAGTTCGACCGGCCCCTGATCGAGAAGAAGCTGGAAGAGCTGTGCCCGGACTGCCCGGCGGCGACCGTCGCCGCCTCGCCCGAGTCGACGGTCCAGCGGCAGCAGCTCGAGGCCATGATCACCAAGGGTGTGGATGTCCTGATCCTCGCCGCCGTCGACCCCCAGCTGCTGCGCTCGTCGGTCGAGGCCGCGGACCGGGCCGGCATCCCGGTCGTCGCCTATGACCGGCTCGCGCAGGGCCCGATCTCCGGTTACGTCACCTTCGACGGTGCGGAGGTCGGCAGACTCCAGGCCGAGGCGCTCCTGAAGGCCATGGGCGCCAAGGCGGACGGCGGTCAGATCGTCATGATGAACGGCGCCACGATCGATCCCAATGCCGGCTGGTTCAAGCGGGGATCGCTCTCCGTCCTCCAGGACAAGGTGAGGATCGGCAAGTCGTACGACACCGTCGGGTGGCGGCCGGAGAACGCCTACGTCAACATGACCGGCGCCATCGCCGCCCTGGGCGCGGGCAACATCGACGGTGTTCTGGCTGCCAACGACAGCCTCGCCGGCGCCGTGGTCTCCGCCCTCAACTCCGCCGAGGTCAGCCCGCTGCCCCCGATCACCGGCCAGGACGCCGACCTCGCGGCCGTGCGCCGCATCGTCAAGGGCGACCAGTACATGACCGTCTACAAGCCCTTCCAGCCCGCGGCCGACGCCGCCGCCGCGATGGCCGTCGCCCTGGGGCGCGGCGAGTCGGTCGAGTCCATCGCCCCCGGCACCGTCGACAACGCCACCACGAAGGACATCCCGGCGGTCCTGCTCCCGTCGGTCTCGGTGACGGTCGACAACATCAAGGACACGCTGGTGAAGGACGGTCTGTACACCATCGACCAGATCTGCACCCCGGAGCTCCGGGCCGCCTGCGCCGAGGCCGGACTCACCCCTTGAGCTCCTCTCCTCGGCTCTCCTGGAAGGCGGAAGGAGGTGACCCCGTGCCGGTTCAGCCCCTGCTGGCGTTGCGCGGCGTCTCCAAGCGCTTCGCCGCCGTCCAGGCGCTGGTGGATGTCGAGCTGGAGATCAGGGCCGGGGAGGTGGTCGCCCTGATGGGCGACAACGCCGCGGGCAAGTCCACCCTGGTCAAGGTGATCTCGGGGGTCGGTCCCGCCGACAAGGGCGTCATCGAGTGGCAGGGCAGTGCCGTCCAGATCAGGCGCCCCCAGGATGCCCAGGTCCTGGGTATCGCGACCGTCTATCAGGATCTGGCGATGTGCGGCAATCTCGATGTCGTCGGCAATCTCTTCCTCGGGCGGGAGATCCACCGGTTCGGCGTCCTCGACGAGGTGGAGATGGAGCGCCGCACCCGTCAGCTGCTGCATACGCTGTCCATCCGCGTCCCCGACGTGCGCGTGCCGCTCGCCGCCCTGTCCAGCGGCCAGCGGCAGGTCGTCGCGATCACCCGCTCGTTCGTCGGCGAGCCCAGACTGCTCCTGCTCGACGAGCCCACCACCGCCCTGGGCATCGAGCAGACCAGTCAGCTCCTGGACCTCATCGAGGAACTGCGGGACCGGGGTCTCGGGGTGCTCCTCATCAGCCACAACATGGGTGACATCAAGGCGGTCGCCGACCGGGTCGCCGTCCTGCGCCTCGGCCGCAACAACGGCGTCTTCGACGTGAACACCACCTCCCAGGAGCAGATCATCTCCTCCATCACCGGCGCGGCGGACAACACCACCACCCCCCGACCGTCACGCCCGGAGGAGGCATGGCCGTGAGGGGGAGGCGGGCCCGGGCGCGCGCCGCCGATGCCGCGCCCGAGGCCGGTCGTCGCCGTGAGGGACACCGGTGGTACACCGAACGTCTCAGGGCGAACGCCGGCGCGGTGCGTCGCAGAGTGCACGAGGGTCGACTCGGCCCGGTCCCGGCGCTGCTCGCTCTCGCCGTGACCTGGTCGGTCTTCCAGGGGCTCAACGACAACTTCCTCACACCGCGCAACCTGTCCGTTCTCAGCGTGGACATCGTCGGGACCGGCATCATCGCCGTCGGCATCGTCTTCGTCCTGCTGATCGGCGAGATCGACCTCGCGGTGGGCTCGCTCGCCGGGCTGGCGGGCGCCCTGTTCGCGGCGCTGTACGTGAACCTCGGAATACCGGAATGGCTCGCCGCGATCGTCGCGGTCGCCTCCGGCGCGGCCGCCGGGGCCGTCCACGGGTTCTCCTTCGCCAAGATCGGCGTACCCGCGTTCGTCGTCACCCTGGCGGGCCTGCTGTCCTGGAACGGCCTGATGCTCTACCTGCTGGGGACGGAGAGCACCATCCATTTCAACCAGGACGGGCTGGTCGCCGCGCTGACCAGCCGCTACTTCAGCGCCGCCGTCACCACCTACGGCCTGGCGGCGCTCGGCACGGCCGCGTACCTGCTCGTCTCCTATCACGACCGGAGGCGCCGCAGCACCGCCGGGATGCCGTGCCGACCGGTGGGCGAGATCTGGGCTCGTACAGCCCTCCTCGCGGTGGTCGCGTTCGCCGCCGTCCACGTGCTGGGCCGGTTCGAGGGCCTGCCGCTGGCACTCGTGCTCTTCCTCGGAGTCATCGTCGCCTCGGACTTCTTCCTGCGCCGCACGCCCTACGGCCGGCAGGTCCTCGCGCTGGGCGGCGGTGTGGAGGCGGCCCGGCGGACCGGGGTCGATGTGGTGCGCGTGCGGATCTCGGTGTTCATGGTGTCGGGGACCCTGGCCGCGGTCGGCGGCCTGTTCGTGGCGTCGCGGGTCACCTCGGCGAGCCAGGTCCCGGGTTCCGGCATGCTGCTGATCAGCGCCATCGCCGCTGCCATCATCGGTGGCACCAGCCTGTTCGGCGGACGCGGCTCGACCTGGTCGGCGCTGCTGGGGGTGCTCATCATCCAGTCGATCGCCTCGGGCATGGCGCTGCTGGGGGTCCAGCCCCCGGTCCAGTTCATGATCACCGGCGGGGTGCTGTTCACCGCGGTGGTCTTCGACTCGTTGGCTCGGCGCGCCGCGGAGTCCGGCTGGCGGGCCTGAGGGATGGTCGGGTCTGAGGGGGTCGGTCAGGAGCTCGACGATCGCCCCCAGCTCCAGCGGGATCCGGTCCGCGACGAACAGCAGCCGCGTCCGGCCAGTACGTGCGGTCAGCGCCCACTCCCCGCGGTTGCCGGGGCAGCCGGTTCCCGGCGGCGGGTGCGGCGGCGCCTGTGGTGGCGTATCAGGGCGGGCAGCCATGGCGCCGTGCCCAGTACGGCCAGGAGCGTCAGCAGCGGGACGCGCCACCACGCCGAGGTCTGCGCCGGGGGCGCGGTCGGCGTCTTCGTCACCCACGGCCGGGCGGTCTTCGACCAGGCCAGGAACGCGTCGCCGACCGGGATCAGGCCGAAGGCGTACCGCTTGGTCCGCGGGGTGTCGACCGGCAGGCCGGCCAGTTCGCTGACGCCTGCCAGCGCGGTGGCGAGCGGAGCGTCGCCGTGGACCTGGGCCGCGCCGAGGGTGACCACGCTCGCCGACAGGCTCACGCCGAGCGGGAGCGGGCCGGAGTCGACGTCGGCCGGGCCGTCCATGCCGTCGGGGTACTCCCGTACGGCCGGTCCGAGGCCGAGCGGGGAGACGACGTACCGGTCGCGGAAGCGCAGGTACTGCTCACCGGCGAAGACCGGGTCGATGTCGATCAGGAAGCGCTGGATGACGCTCTGCGACGTGCCCCTGGCCACCTCGATCGGGTCACCGGTGTCCGGGTCGGTCCGGTGCGGGAGCAGCCCGGTGCGCGGGTCGAGCCGCGTGCGCACGTCCCGCAGCCACCGCTGGACCGTTTCGGTGAACCGGTCGGGCAGCAGGGTGTCGTGCAACCGCAGCGACGCGACCGCCACGGTCGAGTCGACCGGCCACGCCTGACCGGGGTACGCCTGCAGATACGGCGACCGTGAGGCGTCGAAAGCCGCACCCAGCGCGGCCGAGTCGCGGCTGAACCGGCGCACCTCGGCCGGATCGCGGTGCCCGGCCGGTTGCAGGCTGAGCACCCCGCCGCGCAGCCAGTTGCTCCAGCCGCGGTGGAAGACGCCGTACGGAGGGGTGAGGTCCGGGCTGAACGGGGCGCGGCCGGCCGGGGAGTCCAGCCGCCCCAGCGCCCACCGTGCCTCTCGGAGCGACGTCGAGCGTTCGGCGACCGGTTCGCGCATCCCGATCTCGACCCAGCTCAGACCGTAGAGCGCGTGGAGGAAGAAGTAGCCCTCCGGGAACATCCCCTGCGCCTCGTCGCCGGCCCCGTCGTCCAGCGCCTCACGCAGGAACGTCAGCTGCCGCCGGACCCCGGGCGGCTCCTCGTCCGTGCCCGCGGTGGCGGGCACGACCAGCCGCACCGCGCCGAGCAGGGCACAGAGGCTGACCAGCACGGCGACCGGCACGGCGACCAGCCGACGCGACCGGTGCGACAGCACCCGACGTCCTGTCGGCGGGGGCGAGGGACGGCCGCCGCCTACGCCCGCCTCGCGACCGGGGGCGGGGCCAGGGGCGGAGTCAGGGGCGGAGTCAGGGTCAGGGTCAGGCACAGCCTCCGCACCGATCCTCAAGCGCCGGCCCCCTCGTCGTCGTCATCCCGCAGTGTCACCACCAAGTTCGACGCGAGTTCCGGCACCTCGGTTCACGCGGCCGGTCACTTCCCGTACGCCTGCTTCCAGCGCGCCCGGTGACGGGAGTCGCCCTGCCCCCGGCCGTTCACCTCGCTCAGGGACAGCAGGGAGGCCCCGTTGTTCCACAGCCCGAGGTGATCCCGGTGTACGGCGAGAATGCCGTGCTGCAGCGCGAACCTCTCGGAGGGGCGGCTGAAGCGCGTGGTCGTGACGAACACCGCCAGGTCGGCCCCGAAGTGCACCTTGGCGCCCAGCAGATCACGCAGCTCACGGCTCGCGATGGTGCTGGTCGGCGCGTAGCGCTTGCACTGGATCACCACGCTCCGGCCGTCCGGGAGGCGGCCCACGACGTCGGCGCCGTTGTCGTTCGCGCCGCCCACCCGCCGGACGTCTGTACACCCGTCCCGCCGGCAGAGGCTCGCGACCAGGTCCTCGAACTCGGTGCCGGTCATCGCGTCCACCTCGGCGAGTGTCCGACGACCGGCCCTCACCGCCTCCTCCTGCCGCCAGAGACGGTCCCGCCCTCGGACGAGCCGGTCCGTACGCCACAGCCACCATCCCGTCGCCGCGACACCGCCGACAAGCAACGCCCCTGTGACGTACGGCCACACCACCGACCAGAACACCACCAGCAGGAGCAGCGTCAGGCCACCCACGGCCGCCGCCGACTTCAGCCGGCGCACCCGCCGCCTGAGCACAGCCGTACCCCGTCCACGCCCAGCACGCCCAGCACTCCCCGCATGCCCCGCACGCCCAGCCACGATCGAAGCCCCTCCCCCACAGACCCGTGTACGGCAGTCTGAGGAGCCCGTGGCGGCGGGATAAGGGCGCGAGTCGGCCATGGCCGGTCTGCCACGTCTCCGTACGACGGGTGCAGGGAGCTCGGCGTGAAGCTCAGGGCCGTGTCAGGCCGTGAGTGCGGTGCGCAGGGTGGCGGCCATCAGTTCGATGGCCTCCTTCCCGATCGGCACCGGGCCCGTGTGGGTGAAGTAGTGGTCGACGCCCTCGAAGACGCGGTGGGTGACCGGGACGCCCGCGGCGTCCAGGGCCTTGGCGTACGCGTCACCCTCGTCGCGCAGACGGTCGTTCTCCGCGGTGATGACCAGGGCGGGCGGCAGTCCGGCGAGGTCGTCGGCCAGCCCGGGCGAGACGAGGGGATGGGCGCGGTCCGCCGGGTCCGGGACGTAGGCGTCGGTGAAGACCCGCATGAAGTGGGGGCTGAGCAGCGGCTTGGCGAGGGGGGAGTGCTTGGTGGCGGGGTCGGCGAGCTGGTCGAGCGGTGCCGAGTCGAGGATCTGGAGCTTGGGCGAGAAGGTGCCCCGGTCCCGGGCGATACGGCAGACCGCGGCGGTCAGGTTGGCCCCGGCGCTGTGTCCGCCCACGGCGAGTCGCGAGCCGTCCCAGTTGTTGGCGGGGCCGTTCTCCGCGACCCACGCCGTGATGTCGTACGCCTGGTCGACGGGGACGGGGTACCGGCGCTGCGGGGCGACGGCGTAGTCCACGTTGATCACGACACAGCCGGCCTCGGAGGCTATGTAGCGGCAGATGTGGTCGTCCTGTTCGGGGCGGCCGACGATGAAGCCGCCGCCGTGGAAGTTGATGTACACGGGGGCGGGGGTGTCCGTGGCGGCTGCCGCCGGGCGGTAAACGGTGCAGTTCACCGGGCCCGCGCTGGTTTCCACCCGCAGGGATTCCGTGTGCTTCGGGATCTCGGTGAAGCGCAGGTCCTTGTGGACGCGGGAGATCATGCCACCCAGCAGCAGCTGGATGGTTCTGGCCTGGAGGTTCGGGCTGAAGGGCATGGCTGTTGCACCCATCGCTACAAAATTAAAATGACAGGATTCCTGATGATGGACGTTCATCCCGCATCGCGCAACGGTCAGCGCGTGAG
>NZ_VJZE01000299.1 GCF_009377205.1 Streptomyces phyllanthi | reverse complement strand
GGTGGGTGGATGTGGGCGACGGGCGCTGGCGGCGCGTACTGAGCGGGGTGTGGCGGAGCGTCGCCGTGTGGGCCGTGTCCACCGTCACGATGCTCGTGCTCGCGGGAGCGCTGCCCGACTTCCGGTTGCAGGCCGAGGGCGGTGACAGCGCCACGACGATAGCCGTCACCGCGGCGTTCGGCGCCGGTGCCTTCGGCCTGCTGTCCTCCCTCGTGTGGCCCCTCCTCGTCCGGCTGCTGCTCCTCGTGCCCGCCCTCGTCCTCGGGCTGCTCGTCTTCTTCCTGAACGGGTCGCTGCTCCTCGTCGCCCTGGACCTCAACCCGTCCGGGCGGGGCGAGGTGGCCCCGGAGACCGCCGTCGTCGTGGCCGCCGTCATGTCCGCCGTCGCCTCCGCCACCGGCGGCGCCCTCGCCGTACGGGACGACGACGCGTACCGGCGCCGGCTCTACCGCCTCGCCGACCGGCGCCGCCGGCGCACCGACGGCCACCCGGACCCGACCGCGCCCGGCACCGTCTTCGTCCAGCTCGACGGCGTCGGCCACGACGTGCTGGAGGCCGCCGTGGACAAGGGCCTCATGCCCGGCGTGGCCCAGTGGCTGGGCCGGGGACCCGCCGGGCCCGCCACGCACCGCCTCACCCCGTGGCGCACCGACTGGTCCAGCCAGACCGGCGCCAGCCAGCTCGGCATCCTGCACGGCACCAACCACGACATCCCGGCCTTCCGCTGGTACGAGAAGGACAGCCGGGAGGTCATGGTCTGCAACCGGCCGTCCAGCGCGGCCGAGCTCCAGCGCCGTGCCGTCGAGCGCACCGGCGACGGCGGCCTCCTCACCCTCGACGGCGCCAGCCGCGGCAACCTCTTCAGCGGCGGCGCCGACCAGCTCGCCCTGGTCCTCTCCGTCGCGGCGAGGCGCGGCAAGGAGAACCGGTCACGCGCCGGGTACTTCGCCTACTTCTCGGACCCCGCCAACGCCGTCCGCACCGCCATGTCCTTCGTCGCCGACGTCTTCCGCGAGATCGGGCAGTCCGTCCGGGCCCGGATGCGGCAGCAGCGCCCCCGCGTCAAGCGCGGCGGCCTCTACCCCTTCATCCGCGCCTTCGCGACCGTCGTCGAACGCGATGTCGTCGTCGCCGCGGTGATCGGCGACATGCTCGCCGGGCGCGCCGCGATCTACGCGGACCTGGTGGCGTACGACGAGGTCGCCCACCACTCCGGACCGGCCGGCCGGGACGCCGAGAAGGTGCTCGAACGGCTCGACCGCTCCCTCGCCCTCATCACGAAGGTCGCCGAGCACGCCCCGCGCGCGTACCGCGTCGTCGTCCTGTCCGACCACGGGCAGAGCCCCGGCGAGACCTTCCTCGCCCGCTACGGCCTCACCCTCGCCAGCCTGGTCCGCGCCGGCTGCGGACTGCCCGTACCGCGCCGGGCGGAGCGCACCCACAGCGGGGCCGAGGCACGCGCCGCCGTACGGGCCGCGCTGCGCATGGCGGTCGAGGAGGGCGGTGAGCAGCACCGGCCGTCGCGCGACTCCGAGCCGGTCGTGCTGGCCTCCGGCAACCTCGGGCTCGTGTCGTTCCCCGACGTGCCGCACCGGATGACCAAGGAGGAGATCGACCGGCGGTACCCCGCCCTGCTGTCCACGCTCGCCAACCATCCCGGTGTCGGCTTCGTCCTGGTCCGCAGCGAGGAACACGACGGGGTCGTCCTCGGCGCGCACGGCGCGCAGGTCCCCGTAGCCGACCTCGACGACGACCACCCCGGCCCGCTCGCCGACTTCGGCCCCGGCGCCGCCGAAGCCGTACGGCGCACCCACGGCTTCCCGCACGCCGCCGACATCATGGTCAACTCCTGGTACGACCCGGCCGACGGCGAGGTCCTGGCGTTCGAGGAGCAGATCGGCTCGCACGGCGGCCTCGGCGGAGCCCAGGGCCGCGCGTTCCTGCTGTCGCCGGTCGCCTTCTCCGCGCCGGTCGCGGACGACGGGGAACTCGTCGGCGCCGAGCACGTCCACCGCGTACTGCGGCGCTGGCTGCGCGAGGGCAGCGGCCCCCAGATACCGCTGCCGGCCCGCCGCGGAGACCGGCGGGCCGCCTGAGCACCCGGGAACCCCCAGCACCCGGGAACCGGGCGCCTCCGGTGGTGCGACACCCGCGGGACCGTACGGAAGACGCCCGCGGGACCGTACGGAAAATGGGCTGCACCCCGGGGCACGGACCGCACACACTGTTCGCATCGGACACCGCGCACCTGCGCGTCCCCTTCGAACACCCCTCAGGAGCCGCTGCGTGCAGGCAGCCGTCACCGTCACGCCCACCCGCATCCCGGAACTGCTGCTCAATCTCGCCACCGTGCGGCCGGTCTTCATCTGGGGCGCCCCCGGAATCGGGAAGTCCTCCCTCGTGCGGGAGTTCGCCGAGTCGCTGGGCCTGGAGTGCGTGAGCCTGCTGGGCACCCAGCTCGCTCCCGAGGACCTCATCGGCGTGCCCCAGATCCGCGACGGACGCTCCGTCTTCTGCCCGCCGGAGGCGATCGCCCGCGACGAGCCGTACTGCCTGTTCCTGGACGAGCTGAACGCGGCGACGCCGGACGTGCAGAAGGCCTTCTACTCCCTCATCCTGGACCGCCGCATCGGGAACTACGAGCTCCCCAAGGGCTCGATCGTGATCGGCGCCGGCAACCGCGCCACCGACAACGCCCTCGCCCGCCCCATCGCCTCCGCGCTGGTCAACCGCCTCGCGCACGTCCACCTGGAGGCGTCCGCGAAGGACTGGCTCACCTGGGCGGAGGCGGGCGGCATCCACCCCTGGATCCTCGACCACCTCACCGACCGGCCCGACCACCTGTGGTCGAAGCCGCCGAAGACCGAGGAGCCGTTCTCCACGCCCCGCTCCTGGCACATGCTCTCCGACGCGCTGCACTCCTTCGGCCGGGAGCTCGACGAGGAGACCCTCAAGGTCCTCGCCCACGGCACGCTGACGCCCGCCCACGCGGTCGCCTTCTGCGGCTACGTCAAGATCGTGCGCAGCCGGTTCGGCATCGAGGCCATCCTCAAGGGCGAGGCGGGCTGGCCGCACCGCATCGAGGACCGCGACCTGCTCTACTACCTCGCCGACTCCTTCCGCGGCCGGCTGATCAAGGAGCTGCCGGCCAGCAAGCAGCACATGTCGGCGAACGGCCGGCAGACCGCGTACCGCGCCAAGTCCCTGCTCGTGCGGCTCGCCGAGATCTCCGTCGAGGTCGCCCAGACCGTCATCGCCTCCGACGCCGACGGCAACCCCGTGCTGCCCGCGTGGTTCCTGGTGGAGGCGGCCCGGGACATGCCGCGGCTCGTGGAGGCGCGCAAGTGAGCCGTTCCCGCAAGAAGGCCGACGAGCCGGCCAAGCCGGACCCCGCCACGGAGGCGTTCCAAAAGGGGGTGTGGCTCGCGCGGGCCGGCCTGGCGATCTCCGAGCTCGACGCGAAGATGTGCCGGAGCACGGAGACGTCCTGCGACCCGAAGACGGGCTGGGGCAAGGAGACATGCGGCAGGTCACCCGGTGACGGCCTCGTCCGCGTCGACTCCAACGGCATTGTGCACGCGCATCCCACGCGCCGCGCCGAGTCCGCCGAGTGGGCCTGGGCCATCGCACACGCTCTGGTCCACCTCGGCTTCGGCCATGTCCCCGCCGCGACCGGCAAGCGCGAACAGCCCGACCGTTTCGACCTCGCCGCCCGCTGTGCCGTCGTCAACCGCTTCCTGCTCACCTTCCCGGTCGGACTCACCCCGGTCGACCTGCCGCCGTCCTACCCCGACGGCGACGAGGAGCAGCTCGCCGCCCGCTGGCGGCAGGGCGGCATCCCGGCCGTGTACGAGCGCTGCGGTACGGCTGGCGGGGAGCCCGACCAGCTCCTCGTGCCCTGGGACGGCTGGACCAAGCCCCCGGACTGGCAGCTGGCCTTCGCGCACACGCTCACCCGCCGGATGTCCACGGCGATGGACGTGGCGGGCGGCCGCCGCGACTCGATGCACGGCGAACCGACGCGGAAGCAGCCCTGGGAGCAGGCACTGGAGTGGTTCATCTCGTCGTACCCGCTGCTGGGCGGCATCGCGGCCGGCATCACGCTCGTCGCCGACGCCGAACTGGCCCGCGCGCACGGCATCCAGATCGCCGCCGTCAACGTGGAGGCGGGCGAGATCTACATCAACCCCCTCCGCCGGTTCGACGACGAGGAGTGGCGGTTCATCCTCGCCCACGAGATGCTGCACGCCGCCCTGCGCCACGGCGACCGCTGCGGCACCCGCGACCCGTACCTGTTCAACATTGCCGCCGACTACGTGATCAACGGCTGGCTGCGCGAGATGCAGGTCGGCACGATGCCCGAGGGTCTGCTCCACGACCCGGAGCTGGCGGGCCTGTCGGCCGAGGAGGTGTACGACCGGATCACCGGCGACCTGCGCCGGATGCGCCGTCTGTCGACCCTGCGCGGCAAGGGCGCGGGCGACATCCTGGGCGGCCCGCTCGGCAGCCCGCGCGACTACGTCGACCTGGACGAGTTCTACCGCCGGGGCCTCGCCCAGGGCTTCGACCTGCACCATCGGCAGGAGCGTGGCCACCTGCCCGGCGGGCTGGTCGAGGAGATCCGCGCCCTGATCCACCCGCCCCTGCCCTGGGACGCCCGACTCGCCCGCTGGTTCGACGAGTTCGTGCCCCGCCCGGTGCCCGTACGGTCGTACGCGCGCCCCTCGCGCCGCCAGTCGTCCACGCCCGACATCCCGCGCGCGGGCCGCTGGTTCCCGCCCGAGGAGATCGCCCGCTGCACCTTCGGCGTCGTCCTCGACACCTCCGGCTCCATGGACCGCGTCCTGCTCGGCAAGGCGCTCGGCGCGATCGCCTCGTACGCCGAGGCCCGCGACGTACCGGCCGCGCGGGTCGTGTTCTGCGACACGGCCCCGCACGACGCGGGCTATCTGCCGGTCACGGAGATCGCCGGGAGGGTGCGGGTGCACGGCCGCGGCGGCACGGTCCTGCAGCCCGGCATCGACCTGCTGCACCGCGCGGGCGACTTCCCGCCGAGCGCGCCGGTCCTCGTCATCACGGACGGCTGGTGCGACGCCCTGAGGGTGCGCCGCGAGCACGCGTACCTGATCCCGCAGGGCGCGCGCCTGCCGTTCACCGCGCGGGGGCCGGTGTTCCGGGTGCGGTGACCGGTCCTGCACCTGAACGCGCTTTCCATGTGATCGGATGGGGGACACGGAACCCGGTATCGGGACCTCATGCGAAAGGAACAACCGTGGCTACCACGCGATCCGCACACACCGTCTGGGAAGGCAACCTGCTCGAGGGCAACGGCGTCGTGACCTTCGACTCCTCCGGCATCGGCCAGCAGCCGGTGTCGTGGCCGTCGCGCGCCGAGCAGGCGAACGGCAAGACCAGCCCCGAGGAGCTGATCGCCGCCGCCCACTCCAGCTGCTTCTCCATGGCCCTGTCCCACGGGCTCGCCGGTGCGGGCACCCCGCCCACCAAGCTCGTCACCTCCGCCGACGTGACGTTCCAGCCGGGTGAGGGCATCACCGGGATCCACCTGACCGTCGAGGGCACCGTCCCGGGCGTCGACGAGGACACGTTCGTCGCGGCCGCGGAGAACGCCAAGAAGAACTGCCCCGTCAGCCAGGCCCTGACCGGAACGAGCATCACGCTCTCCGCCAAGCTCGCCTGACGTCCGCACGTCTCCCGGTGCCGCGGTCCGCACGGGCCGCGGCACCGCTGTGTCCGGGGCCGTACGCGGTCCGGGGCCGCGCCTTCCACGGGATGAGGCACCCTTGACAAGAAGGCACTCAAGTTTTGTGCTGGAAGGCAGGAAGTCTGGCGGAAGCCCATGGGGGTCCCCCTGCTCGAGCGGAGCCGAGAGCTTGGGGGAGGAATCGGCGGAAGGGGATCACGATGGCACGTGCGGTCGGAATCGATCTCGGTACGACGAACTCGGTGGTGGCCGTCCTGGAGGGAGGCGAACCGACCGTCGTCGCCAACGCGGAGGGCGCCCGGACCACCCCGTCCGTCGTCGCCTTCGCCAAGAACGGCGAGGTCCTCGTCGGCGAGGTCGCCAAGCGGCAGGCAGTGACGAACGTGGAGCGCACCGCCCGCTCCGTCAAACGCCACATGGGCGACGCCCACTGGCGCTTCCCCGATCAGGGAGACATCGACGGCACCCGCTACCGGGCCCAGGAGCTGTCCGCGCGCGTCCTGCAGAAGCTGAAGCGGGACGCGGAGTCCTATCTCGGCGAGGACGTCACGGACGCGGTGATCACCGTGCCCGCCTACTTCGACGACGCCCAGCGCCAGGCCACCAAGGAGGCCGGGGAGGTCGCCGGGCTCAAGGTGCTGCGCATCATCAACGAGCCGACGGCCGCCGCCCTCGCGTACGGGCTCGACCGCGGCGAGGAGCAGACCGTCCTCGTCTTCGACCTCGGCGGCGGCACCTTCGACGTCTCGCTGCTGGAGATCGGTGACGGCGTCATCGAGGTCAAGGCCACGAACGGCGACACCCACCTCGGCGGCGACGACTGGGACCAGCGGATCGTCGAGTACCTGGTCAAACGGTTCAAGGGCGCGTACGGCGTCGACCTCGGCAACGACAAGATGGCCGTCCAGCGGCTGCGCGAGGGCGCCGAGAAGGCCAAGATCGAGCTGTCCAGCTCAACCGAGACGACCGTCAACCTCCCCTATGTCACCGCTTCCGCCGAGGGCCCCCTCCACCTGGACGAGAAGCTGACCCGCGCCCAGTTCCAGGAGCTCACCGCCGATCTGCTCGACCGCTGCCGCACCCCCTTCCATCAGGCGGTCAAGGACGCGGGCATCAAGCTCGCCGACATCGACCACGTGATCCTCGTCGGCGGCTCGACCCGGATGCCCGCCGTCACCGACCTCGTGAAGGAACTCACCGGCAAGGACCCGCACAAGGGCGTCAACCCCGACGAGGTCGTGGCCGTCGGCGCGACCCTCCAGGCGGGCGTCATCCGCGGCGACGTCAAGGACGTCCTCCTCCTCGACGTCACCCCGCTGTCCCTCGGCATCGAGACCAAGGGCGGCATCATGACCAAACTCATCGAACGCAACACCACGATCCCCACGCGCCGTTCGGAGATCTTCACGACGGCGGCGGACAACCAGCCCTCGGTCGGCATCCAGGTCTATCAGGGCGAGCGCGAGATCGCCGCGTACAACAAGAAGCTGGGCGTCTTCGACCTGACCGGGCTGCCGCCCTCGCCGCGCGGGGTACCGCAGATCGAGGTGGCGTTCGACATCGACGCCAACGGGATCATGCACGTCTCGGCGAAGGACCTCGCCACCGGACGCGAGCAGAAGATGACGGTCACCGGCGGATCGGCCCTCCCCAAGGACGACATCGACCGGATGATGCGGGAGGCCGAGCAGTACGCGGAGGAGGACCGCAAGCGCCGTGAGGCCGCGGAGACCCGCAACCAGGCGGAACAACTCGTGTACCAGACCGAGAAGTTCCTGCACGAGAACGACGAACGGGTGCCCGCCGACACCAGGTCCGAGGTGGAGTCCGCGGTGGCCGAACTGAAGCGGCTGCTGGAGGAGCCGGCGGACACGGCCGCGCTCCGCACCGGGGTGGAGAAGCTCGCGTCGGTCAGCCAGAAGATGGGACAGGCCATGTACGCCCAGGCCCAGCAGCCGTCCACCGCCTCCGGCGGTCCGGCCGGTGAACAGGGCACACGTGAGGAAGAGGGCGTGGTGGACGCGGAGATCGTCGACGACGAGAGGGACGCGAAGGGTGGGGCCGCGTAGGCGTCGCGCCGCGCCGGAGCCGCATGTCGAACACGGCCCGCACCCCTGATGGGGCGCCGCAGTGCACAAGACGATGCCGAGCCCGGGGTGCGGTCGGGCTCGGCATCGTGAGTGGTCAGTACCTGTCGCGGTACTCGCGCAGCACTTCCTTGGTGCGGTCGGCGGGGGCCGCGTGGGCGGCCATGTGGTCCAGCACCTCCAGGTGCATGGCCACTTCCTGCCGCGAGTCGAGATACAGGGCGCCGGTCAGGTACTCGGTGTAGACCATGTCCGGCAGCTCGGGCTCCGCGAAGCGGAAGAGAACGAAGGGTGCGTACGTTCCGGGGTGCGGGCCCGCCTCGAACTCGGCGACCTGGAGCGTGATGTGGTCCTTGTCCGCGACGTCGAGGAGCCGCTCCATCTGGTGGCGCATCACCTCGGGCCGGATGCTCACCGGGCGCCGCAGCGCCGTCTCGTCCATGATCACCCACAGATGGGGCGGGTTCGCGCGGGTCAGGAGCTTCTGCCGGGCCATACGCAGCGACACGTGGCGCTCGATCGAGTCCGCCCCGTCCTGGCCGACCGTCCCGGCCTCCAGAACGGCACGCGCGTACTCCTCGGTCTGGAGCATGCCGGGCACGTAGTGCGGTTCGTACTGCCGGATCACCCGGGCCGCGCCCTCAAGGCTGACGTAGAGGCTGAACCAGTCGGGCAGTACGTCGTGGTACCGCTGCCACCAGCCGGGCTGGTTGGCGTCCTCGGCGAGGGCGACGAAGGAGGCGACCTCCTTCTCCGCCACGCCGTACGTGGTCAGCAACACCTGCACGTACGGGATCTTGAGCGCGACCTCGGCCATCTCCATGCGCCGGACCGTCGCCGGGGCCACCCGGAGTACCTGCGCCGCCTCGTCACGTCTCAGCCCGGCGGTCTCCCGCAACTCCTGCAACCGCCGCCCGAGCACCACTTGCCCCACGGTGGGCGCGGGCCGCCGCTCACTCACGCCACGCCTCCCCACGTGCCGAAGTACTGGAACAGTGTGTCATGGTTCCCGGAAACACTCATGGGGTCGGACGGATCGTGATGAGCTGTGAGCTCTCGGACGAGCTCTCTGGCGAGTGCTCTGCGAGTGCTCCTGGACGAGCACGCTGACGTTAGCTCAATTCGCGCGCAGCCGAGGGTACTTGGTGGTAACGGTGCGGGGATAGACCCGAGACCCCTGTGATGAGGGGCTCGACGCCTGCACGGGGAGGGCTGCGGCGGGGGCGGACGCGCCGGACGCGACAATGGCCCTCCCAGGACCGCAGTCGAGGAGTGGCGCGTGAACGAACCGTCGAACCACGAGAACCCATGGCCCCTGACCTGGGAGGCGACCGCCGTCTACCGGGCGCGCGTGCGCGGATGTCTGCTGGGCGGGGCGATCGGGGACGCCCTCGGGTACCCGATCGAGTTCTTCTCACTCGCGGCGATCCGCACGACCCACGGTGAGCGCGGGGTGACCGGCCTCGTACCCGACAAGGAAGGGGTCGTCGGGCGGATCAGCGACGACACCCAGATGACCCTCTTCACCGCCGAGGGGCTCCGGCAGGCACATGCCCGCGAGCGGGACAAGGGCATCAGCGGCGGATGGGCCAAGCTGGTGCGGGACGCGTACGGGAGGTGGCTGGACACCCAGCGTGGGACGGCGCCCGCGCCGGGTGTGCAGGGCGGGCTCGCGGCGCAGTCCTGGCTGTACGCGCGCCGGGTGCCCGGCGACGCCTGCCTGTCCGGGCTCGCCCGGACCCACGTGCCCGACCCGTGGACCGAACTGGGGCCGCCCGGCCCGGTCAACCCCGACTCCAAGGGATGCGGCGCGGTCATGCGCTCGGCGCCCTTCGGACTCACCCGCGCCCTGGCCGGCGGCCCGTTCGACCAGGCCACGCGGTGTGCCCAGATGACGCACGGGCACCCGACCGGCTACTACGCGGCCGGGGCGTTCGCCTCCATGATCGCGCATCTCGTCTCGGGCGACTCCCTCGAGGGCGCCGTCCTGCGGGCCCTGCGGAGCTGCCGCAGGGCCCGCAGGGCCCGCAGGGCCCGCAGGGCGCCGTCCTGCGGGCCCTGCGGCAGCTCGAGCGTCACCCCGGCCAGGAGGAGACCTCGGCCGCCCTGCACCGGGCCCTCGCGCTGGCCGCCGGGGGCGGGAGCCCGACCGCCGAGAACGTGGAGGCCCTCGGCGCGGGCTGGGTCGCCGAGGAGGCCCTGGCCATCGCGGTCTACTGCGCCCTCGTCGCCCCCCGGGTCGCCGACGCGCTGCTCCTCTCCGTCAACCACTCCGGCGACAGCGACTCCACCGGCTCGATCTGCGGCAACCTCCTCGGCGCCCGGCACGGCGACCACGGGCTCCCCCAGGAGTGGCTGGAGCGGATCGAGGGACGTGCGGAGATCACCGTTCTCGCGGACGACCTGGCGGCGGAGTGCGTACGGGGCTGAGTACGCCGGGCCCCGTCCCCCCCCCAGCTGACCAGGGACGCGGCGCCCGGTCTGTGGCAGGCTGAGAGGGAGTCCGACGTCGTGGAAGGAGCGAGCTCATGCCCCTCGAACCCCTGTCGCAGAAGGAGATCGAGGACCGGCTGGCGGAGCTGCCGGGCTGGTCGCTGGAGGGGGACAGGATCGCCCGCTCCTACCGGCTCGGCTCGCACTTCGCGGCGACCGCGATGGTGGTGCACATCGCCCAGGTGCAGGAGGAGCTCGACCACCACTCCGACCTCACCCTCGGCTACAACACCGTCTCCCTCACCGTGAACACCCACAGCGTGGGCGGCGCCGTCACCGAACTCGACTTCGAGCTCGCCCGCAGGGTGGAGGAGCTGGCGCCCGGCCACGGCGCGGGCTGAGCGGTGCTCGACTACGACAAGGAGGCCGAGCGGTACGACGTCCTGCGCGGTGGCGAGCCCCGGGCGGAGGCGGCCGCGGAGGCCGTGCTGAGCCTCGTGCCCGAGGGCGCCCAACGTCTGCTGGACGTCGCCTGCGGCACCGGCATCGTGACCCGGCGGCTGGCGGCCGCCCGCCCCGGCACACGCGTGACCGGCGTCGACCTGACGTACGCGATGGCCTGCCGCGCCGCGGCCCGGCTGCCGGGCGCGATCGTGCTCGGCGACAGCCGCCGACTGCCCTTCCCGGACGGCTCGTTCGACGCCGTGACGAGCGTGTGGCTGCTGCATCTCGTGGAGCGCCCGGAGGACGCCCGGGCCGTCATCGGCGAGTGCGCCCGTGTGCTGCGCCCCGGCGGGGTGTACGTCACCACCGTCGACAAGGCCGCCTCCCACAACGTGGGCAGCGACATCGACGCCGTGCTCGCCTCGCGCCCGCGCCGCAAGGCCCTGGACGCCGCGGGGGACGTGGAGGAGTACGCCGCCGGGCACGGCCTGCTCCCGGCCGGGCGGGCGAGCTTTCCGGGCCGGGGGCAGGGCCGCAGCCCCCGGCGCGCCCTCACCGACCTGCGGCGCGGATGGTTCGTCACCCTGCCGCCCGGCGATCCGCTCGCCGACGGCTTCGCCGTGCGGCTCGCGGCGCTGCCCGACCAGGACCGGCCCCGCCCGGACCCGGAGTTCTCCCTGCGGGCCTTCCGCAGGCCCGCCGGGTGAGCCC